>JAKAZU010000030.1 GCA_021826525.1 Thermoplasmata archaeon | reverse complement strand
CCGGCTCGGGATCGGACCGAAACCCGGATCTGCCCGATCGTGAGCATCACCGGCGCGGGAAACGCGCCAGCGCCCCGGAGCCCGGACTAGCCGTTAAGACGGGAGGCTCCGTTGCGGGGTCATGTCAGAGCCCATCTCCCCTCCCGTGGAACTGTACGCTCGGGAGGAAGGGAACGGTCCGGCGCTGGTTCTCCTCCATGGGCTCGGGGGCGACCATCAGGTGTGGAACGGCGTCATCCCTCTCCTTTCGGACAAGTTCCGAGTGATCGCGCCCGATCTGCGGGGTCACGGCCGGTCCTCCGACGGCGAGAATTCGCACTTCTCTTTCGAGGAGCTGGAGAGGGACCTCCTCCAGTTATTGGAGAAACGGGGGCTCGCGCGCTGCCACCTGGTCGGCCTGAGCGCGGGAGGGTTCCTCGCGATGCGCATGGCCCTCGATCATCCGACGCGCCTGGCGAGCCTGACGGTGCTCGGCGCGTCGGCTCGCTGCGATCCCCACACGAAGGAGGTCGGAGAGAACTGGGCGAAGACCTACGAGACCGAGGGACGCGAGGCCCTGCTGCTCCTGCTGGTCAAGGACCTGTACTACCCCGAGTGGATCGAAGCGCACCTCGATTATCTGGACCGTATGCGATCGCAGTTCGACGAGCGTTCCTTCCGCGCGGTCGCGTTGTGGGGGCGTGCCATCCAGAACTTCGACCTCCGAGGCCGCCTCCTGCGGATCCGGCTTCCGACCCTGATCATCCAGGCGATGGACGACCGGGTCATCGACGGGTCGCACGGACGATTCCTGCGCCAATCTATCCCGGGTTCCGAACTCCGACTGTTCCGGGACACGGGCCACATGATCCCCGTGGAGCGGCCGACGGAGACCGCGCAAGCGATCTCAGGCTTCCTCCAATCGGCCGGGGCGAGCTCCGCGGCCGCGGGTCCGTCGGCGGGACCGCCCTGAGGGGGGCCGAGGTTAAGGCCCCGCCCGCCCTGTAGAGGATTGGCACCGATGGCGAATCCCGTCCCCCCCGAAGCGGAGGCTCGCCTGCGCGCAATGGAGCGCGAGATCCAAGCGCTCAAGGACCGCATCGTCGATCTCGAGCGATCCGCGGCCGAGCGCGGGGAGCACCCGGTCGACCAGAAGGTCGTCCGGTCCAAGGTCACGTACGACTGGCAAGCGTGAGCGCGACCGGCGGAACCGAACCCGGCTCCAAGCCTCCGGGCGACCGCATCCCCGCCCTGCTCCAACGCTTCGCTCCAACGGCTCCCCCCACGAATCTTGCGGGAGCGGCCGTACTGATCATCCTGCGCGAGGGTGCTCGCGACATCGAGACCCTCCTCATCGAGCGCGCGATCCGCTCCAACGATCGGGCCTCCGGTCATATTGCGCTCCCCGGAGGTCATGTGCAAGCGGGCGATCGTTCGCTCGCCGAGACCGCCCTGCGGGAGTGCGCCGAAGAGGTCGGTCTCCGGCCCGGGGACCTCCGTTCGGCCCCACGATTCGTGGGGATCGAGCCCGCGCGGGCCTTCTCCATGGAGGTCGCCGTCTTCGCCGCCGAGCTCGGCGACCCGGCCCCCGGTCCGACGGCGTACAGCCCGAACGAGGTCGCGAGCATCTTTTGGCTCCCCCGTTCCGCCCTGGAACGATCGGAGCGTGTGGCACGACCCACCGACCGCGGGACGGTGGAGGTTCCCGCGGTCAGGTACGCGGATCACGTTCTCTGGGGCTTCACCCGCCGGCTCTTGCTCAAGTTCTTCGAATACCCGGACGATCCCGAGGACGATCGTGCCGTCCGCGAGTCGTCCAACGTTCCCGACTTGAACGGAGCCCGCCGAACGGGCTAAGCACCTCGAGAGCACGGCTCTTCACCCGGCAAGAGTTTCCCTCGGCCGGTCCGCGCGGCGGAGGACGGAATCCGACTGCGCCTTCTTCGTGAGCGCTTCTCCGAGTGCAGTACAGCTGGGCTCGTAGCGGTCCATGAGATGCTCCGGGCGCGACCGTGGGGCACGTGCGACCTGCCCGCCGGGGAATAGCGCTGGACTCGAGACGCGGCAGGCGCTTTAAATAGATTTAAATAACGGCCTAAATACTTCAAGCTCGAAACCATGGTCAAGATTCGTATCGAGAACGTGGTCGCATCGACCTCGTTGGGTGATGAGCTCGATCTTCAGTCGATCGCCCTCGGTCTGGACGGGGCGGAGTACGAGCCCGAGCAGTTTCCCGGCCTGATCTACCGGCTCAAGCAGCCGAAGACGGCGATCCTATTGTTCCGCTCCGGGAAGGTCGTCTGCACCGGCGCGAAGAGCATGAAGGAGGTCGAGGACTCGATCCACACCGTGGCCGCGCAGATCAAGAAGGGCGGCCAGAAGATCACCTTGAAGCCCAAGATCGCCGTCCAGAACATCGTCGCGAGCTCGGATCTGGAAAGCGAGATCAACCTCAACGCGATCGCCGTCACGCTCGGTCTCGACCGAGTCGAGTACGAGCCCGAGCAGTTCCCCGGGTTGGTCTGCCGGATCCAGGACCCGCGCGTCGTCGTGCTCCTCTTCGGAAGCGGCAAGCTGGTCTGCACGGGGGCGCGCAAGCCCTCCGATGTCGAGGTCGCGGTCAAGAAGATCACCAAGGAGCTCCAGGGCGCCGGCCTCCTGCGCTAGGAGGCGCGCTGGGCCCCGGGACGGACGCCGTGCCGTTCCCCTCCGACCTTCCGGTCGTCGATCACCACTGTCATCTGTCTCCGACCGGGGAAGGCGTTGCGGCCGCACGCCGCTTCCACTCCGCCGGCGGCACCCACCTCTTCCTTGCCACGCAGAACTACGCCGGCCGGCCACCGAGCTCGGTCGCGGACTACGCTCAACAGTTCGAGGTCACGGAGCGCCTCGGACGCCAGATCCACGACGAGGTCGGGGTGGTGGTCTACTCCGTGGTCGCGCCGTACCCGATCGATCTCGTTCACGTTTCCTCGTCGATCGGCCTACCGGCCGCTCTCGACCTGCAACGGGCCGCGCTCGATCTCGCCGGACGGTGGGTCCGCGAGCATCGCGCGGTGGCCATCGGAGAGGTCGGACGTCCTCACTTCGAGGTCGATGCGGCCACGCGCGCGACGTGCGAAGAGGCGTTCCGTCACGCCCTCGAGGTCGCCCGGGACTCCGACTGTCCGGCGGTGATCCACTGCGAGGATCTTGACGCGAACGGGTACGGTGCCATCGCCGCGCTCGGCCGAGCCGCCGGCCTTCCCGCGCATCGTTTGATCAAGCACTACGCCCGCCGCTACGTCGCCGAGCCGGATCGGGCCGGGGTCGCCCCGTCCTTCCTCGCGCGGCGCGAGCTGGTCGATCGGGCCCTCGCGGACCCCGGCCCTTGGTTCCTCGAGACCGATTTCCTGGACGACCCCGCTCGCCCCGGTGCCGTGCTCGATCTCGCAACGGTGCCCAGGAGGGCGCGCGCCATCGCCGAGCGCTCGGCCGCTGCCACAGAGCAACTGCGGATCCCGTTCGTCGACTCGATCCGGCAGGTGTACGGTTGGGCCCCCGAGATCGGGAAGGGAGGCGCTCGATGAAGGGCAACGCCCCGCGCCGAGCGTGGTACGTCGCCTTCGAGGGGATCGACGGAGCCGGGAAGTCCACGGTCGTTCGCTGCGTGGCCTCACGCCTCCGCCGAGCGGGACTGCGCGTGCGGACCCGCAGGGAGCCCGCATCCGCCGAGCTCAATCGGAAGGCTCAGGCCGCGAGCGTACAGGATCCGTGGACCGGCGCGGTGTACTTCACGCTCGACCGCTACCTCGCCCGCGCGGATCTCGAACGCGATCTTCGCACGGCGTCCGTGGTGCTCACCGACCGCTCCTACTGGTCGACCCTCGCCTACCAGGGGAGCGCGCTCGCTCCCGAGTGGCAGCGGAGGCTGGCCGGGCTCCAGGCCCACGCCACCGTAGAGCCCGACCAGGTGATTCTGATCGATCTCGATCCGGCCGAGGCGCTGCGTCGCGTCGGGTCCCGCGCCTCAGCAAAGGGCCCACTCGAACGGCGGCGGACCCTGGAGCGCGTCGCGCGCGCCTACCGACGATTCGCACGTCGGAATGGCTGGCTCGTGATCGATGCACGGAACCCGGCGCGGGAGGTCGCGGACGCCGCCGCGAGGTCCATCCGGAACAAGCTCGCGGCTCGGAGACGGACCGGGCCGCGGCGTCGAAGGTGATATCCTACCCAAGAGGCCTCGCCCCTCACCAGGGAGGAAGACGTGGGTGCGATCCTCGTTCGGGAAGAGACCCTCGAACCGACCTTCCTTCCTCCGAAGCTGCCCCATCGCACCGCGGAGCTCGCGCTGCTCACCCGCCGGTACCGGGAGGCGCTTTCGAAGGGAGTCCCATTCCACCTCCTGCTGACCGGAGGCGTTGGGAGCGGCAAGACGGCCCTCGCCAAGCGACTCGCGGCGGATCTCGAGCGGCTCGGCCGCATCGGTCCCGCTCCGATCAAGGCGGTCTACATCAACGCCTGGCGACGGGCCAGCGATCGGACGATCGTGCTCGATCTCTTGCGAGCGGTCGACGTTTCCCTGCCGGATCGAGGGTACGGTCTTCCGGAGATGCTCGACGTCTTCGAGCAGGGGATCCGCCGGCATCCCCGGCACTACCTCGTCATCCTGGACGAGGCGAGCGCGCTCGTACGGCAGGAGACGAAGCTCGTCTACCTTCTCTCCCGCTCCGGAGAGGTCGGCCTCGGGTCGATCTCACTCCTCCTGATCGCGACGGAGGACCTGCTCCCGTACCTCGACCCGGCGAGCCGGTCGAGCTTCGGGGTCACGCACCGCATGGCGCTCCCTCCGTACGACCGGGCCGCGCTGACGGACATCCTCGAGGCGCGGGCCGAGGTCGCGCTCGCTCCGGCGAGCTACACCCCCGAAACGCTGGGCCAGATCGCGCGCATCGCGGCACCCAATGGGGACGCCCGCTTCGCGATCGAGGTCCTCGGGAGCGCCGCCCATGTGGCCGAGGAGGCCGGGCACCGAGCGATCTCGGCGGAGGACATTCGCGCCGCGAAGGGATCGATCTATTCCACGATCACGGAGACGCAGCTGGAGGGCCTCTCGGTCAACGCGCTCACGGTGCTGCTCGCCCTCACGCGTACCCTGAAGGGCAAGGGGTCCTCGGTGCCCAGCCAGAAGCTGCGGACCGCTCATTCCGCCCTGTTGGAGGAGTTCGGCGAGAAGCCGATCAGCCGAACGACGTTCTGGCGGACGCTCAAGGAGCTCGAGCGCGACGGTCTTGTCGCGCTCGATACGGGCCCCTCCGGAGCGTCCTCGAGCGTCGCGATGGACGAGCTCCCGGCGAGCTATCTCGGGACGCTGATCGAAGAGCGGCTTGGCCACGGCCGGGCTCGCAAAGCCTAAACCCGATATCTCGGTTCGACGGGCCGTGTCCTCTTCCGCGTCACCGACATCTTCGGGACCGGGTCCCGAGCCTCGACTCCCGAGATGGATCCGCACTCGCCCGCCTCAGGGCGCACGGTATGGGAAGTTGCGCTCCACGCTGGAGGAGCTCCGGCTCGGAACCGTCTGCCGGGAGGCGAGGTGCCCCAACCTCTCGGAGTGCTGGTCGGCCGGAACGGCGACGGTGATGCTGCTCGGGACGGACTGCACGCGGCGCTGCGGCTTCTGTGCGGTCACGACCCACTGGCCCCGCGGCGTGGTCGACCGGACCGAACCGGCGCGCGTGGCCGAAGCCGTCGAGCGCGCCGGGCTGCGCTATGTCGTGCTGACCCAGGTCTGTCGGGACGACCTCGAGGATGGAGGAGCCGAGGTGCTCTCCGATACCGTCCGCCAGATCCGACAACGAGCTCCTTCCGCCCGGGTCGAGCTCCTCATCGGCGACCTCGCCGGACGGGAGGAATCCCTCGCGAAACTCTTCGAACACCCCCCGGATGTCCTCGCGCACAACATCGAGACCGTCCGCGAGCTCTCCCCCTCCGTTCGCGATCCCCGAGCCAGCTACGAGCGCTCGCTCGAGGTCCTCCGGCGCGCCCGGGCGATCGGGTCCCCCTCGCTGGTGACCAAGAGCTCGATCATGCTGGGGCTCGGAGAGAGCGAAGAGGCGCTCGTGCGGACGATGCGCGATCTGCGAGCCGCACAGGTCGATCTACTGACGCTGGGGCAGTACCTCCGGCCGGACCCGGAGCACGCCGCCGTGGCCCGGTACGTCCCTCCCGAGGAGTTCGATCGGTACCGGACCCGGGGGCTCGAAAACGGCTTCGCGGGAGTCGAGGCGGGCCCGCTCGTGCGAAGTTCCTACCATGCGGAAGAGCTATACCGGCGCGCGTTCGCACGGCGGGGGGCGTGAGCCATGGCGAAGAAGGTCCGCGGGAAGCCCGGCACGGTGGACGAGGAGCCTCCGTTCGAATTCCCGGTGTTCGACGATCGCGCGTTCCTGAACCACGAGTACGAGATCACCCGCGGGATGCTCATCGCCGGCGGGGTCGCCGTCCTGCTCGGGGTCATCTCCTGGGCGATCGACACCGCCTCGCTGCCGTGGGAGCTCCCGCCGGTCATCGCCCTGATCGTCCTCATCGCCCTGTACTCGCTGGTGACCTGGCTCCACCCGCGCGCGCGCATCTACACCAAGGGCGAGTGGGCCACGCTCTACGCGGTCGTCTTCTTTGGATGGCTCGCGAGCTGGTTCCTGCTCATGGACACCATCCGCGTGTTCTAGCGTGGGCCCAGCCAGGGCAGGCGCTTTCCGAGAAGGTCGACCAGGGCCCCCTCGAGCTCGGGGCTCTCGGGCTGGTCGGCCAGTCGGCGGACCTGGGTACGCTCGGCCGCCGCAGGGCTGATGTCCTTGCCGAGCGAGAGCCGCGGGATCGCCGCGGCGAGCACGATCTCGAGGTCGCACTCGCTCCGTCGGACCTCGATGCCGAGACGGCCGTCCTCGCGAACGTAGGGCCCTTGGGAAACGGGGGCGCCCGGAGCGGTCCACTTCTCGAGGAAGGAGCCGACCCGGTCGAGGCCCGCAGGGGGTCCATCTTGCACTCGGACCGCGCTGAGCCGCCCGTGCGCTACCTCGACCAGCACGAGGAGCGCGGCCGGACCGGCCGCGCATGCGGAACCGACGACCTCGAACCCGACGCGGGTCGCTTCCTCGGCGATGGCGCGTTCCGCCTTGCGCAGTTGGGGGTACAGCGTGTCATCCACGAGCGCCGGGCGGGGCACTTCCACCACCGATACGTGCGTCGCCCGTCGGGCGACGCGTTCGAGAGCATCGGCGCGGGAGAGGTGGCGCCGCTTCGGCAGCTCAAACCACTCTTCCCCGGGGTGCTCCAGGTACGCGGCCGCCCCTAGGATGAACAGCGCGAGGTTGCGCGGCGAGAGTGCGCTCGCGACGTTCCGGTTCGGATCGACCGCATCCGGGAGGATGAGCGCCACGTCCGGAGGGAGCCGTGGAGGCTCCTTCCCCGGCGGGCATAGGCGGACCGGAAGGCGCCAGCTTCGCGCGGCCTCGAGGAGCGCGTGCAGCGTCCCGAACTGGAGAATGACGAGCTCGACCAAGTAGCCAGAGAACCCCTCGGTCCGGGCCTCCGAACCGTAGATCCCGAGCGAGCGCAGGAACAGCTTCGCGAGCCGGACCTCCGAGACGTGGGCCGGGGTCTGGCGGGCCCGGAGGTGCTCGTCATGGAACGGCGTCCGGTCGACCGCCGTGAGCGGTTTCGACGGATCGGTGATGGCGTAGCCGGGGACCACGTCGACGGTGTATCCCTGGAACGTTCCCCGAAGGTACGGGTGCTCGGCGTACTTGCGTTCAGGCTTCGTGAGGATCGCCTCGGCCAGCGCGAGGCCCTCGGTCTCGAGTCGGGCCCGTGGGAGCTCGGGCGGGAAGAGGAGGAAGAAGTCGATGTCCAGCCGGTCCCGCAAGAACGTCCCCCGCGCGGCGCTCCCCGCGACCAGCGCCCGGGCGAGCGGACTCTTCCGGGCCTCGGCCGCGAGCTGGACGGCGCGGACGAGATCGGCCCGCACGCGAGCCACTCGGGCGAGCTCCTCCGGAGAGGGGGTGATCCGCTCCCGGACCCGAGTCTCGATCCGCTGCGCCGCCGCCGCGGGACTCTCTCGGGGCCGACCGACGGGCATAGCAGGCATGGGGAGCCTCCGCGCACTTGAAAGCTTGGTCGCAGGGGGCCGGAGCGGGGTACCGTTATCGGCGCGCGGGGCGATATCCTCACGAGGTTCCGGATCGATGGCCCATCTCGCCACGCTCTTCGAACCGCTGCCGGATCGCAAGGTCCGCTGCACGGCGTGCGCGCGCTACTGCGTGATCCCCGAAGGATCGCACGGGTTCTGTTTCGTCCGCAAGAACGAGGCGGGACGCCTCGTCCTCCTCTCGTACGGGCGTGCCGCGGCGATCCAGGTCGATCCTATCGAGAAGAAGCCGCTCTCGCACTACCGGCCGGGCACTCGGGTCCTGGGGATCGGAACCGCCGGCTGCAACTGGCGATGCCAGTACTGCCAGAACGCCGAGATCTCTCAGGAGCGCGACATCGTCGGTCGCGGACTCTCCGCGCGCGAGGCGGTCAAGCTCGCGGAGCGCTTCGACTGCCAAGGCATCACGTTCACGTACAACGAGCCCACGATCTTCATCGAGTACGCACTCGACATCGTACGCGAGGCTCGGCAGGCCGGCCTGTTCGCGAACTTCGTCACGAACGGGTACATGTCTCCCGAGGCCGTACGCGCGATCGGGCCCCATCTGGATGCGGTGAGCGTCGACTTCAAGGCCAGTGGAGAGGCCGGATTCATGCGCAAGTACGTCGCCGCGAAGGGCGACGAGCCGATCCTGGAGACGATGGAGGGCCTCGCGCGTCACGGGATCCACGTCGAGGTGACCGACCTCATCGTGCCCCGCGTGGGCGACGCTCCGGAAGCGCTGCGGCGACTCGCCCGCGAGGTCCGTGACCGGGTCGGACCCGACACGCCGTTCCATCTGTTGCGCTTCCACCCCGATTACAAGATGATGGACATTCCCAGCACTCCGGTGGCGACCCTGGAGGCGTTGCACGCCGTCGCGGTGGAGGAAGGGCTGCGCTACGTGTACCTCGGCAACCTCTGGGGGCATCCTCTGGAACACACCTACTGCCCCCGCTGCCACGCCATCGCCGTGGAGCGCTACGGATTCATGATCAAGAGCTGGAACCTCGACGCAGAGAATCGGTGCCGCGCCTGCGGGGAAGCGATCCCGATCGTCGGCCGACCGCCCGACGATTACCTGCCGACGTTCGCCATGCCCGTAGTCACTTAGGCAGCGTCAAGATCCGACCGCAGAAGCCCCGCGCACAGCACCGCACCGGCCAGGGAGTCGCCGATCAGCTGGATCCCCTGGAAGAGACTCACATCCTCGATCGGGGAGAACGCGGCGCGCAGGGCGGCCGAGGGGGGGAGCGACGCGGCCTAGGCGAAGGAGCCGCTGGTGACGTGCGGGGCCAGCGCCGTGCCGTGCGGAGCGAGGGAAGTTCCGGCCCCCGGTGGAGGAACCCGCTCGTTATCGTGGCCGCGAAGATCATTTCGACGGTGCTCCCCTTGCGTTCGACCTTCCCGGCGCTCGCCGGGATCCGAGTCGACACGACCTCGTTGAGACCAGCGCCGCCGCCGATCCGGATGAACTCCCGAGGAAGGCGGTCTCCGCGCCGCCGTCCCAGACGGCTCGGAGCGATGCCGGGGCCAGGATTTGAACCTGGGTACTCCTACGAGAGCAGATCTTGAGTCTGCCGCCTTTGGCCGCTCGGCTACCCCGGCAGCTGCTGGGAGACCAGCGCTCGGGGTTTATTCTTGTTCCGACTCCTCTTCCGGGGACTCGCTTTCCTCCGCCGTGTCGAAGAGGGCGACCTCGGCCCCCTGCTCGCGCATCGTTCCCGGAGGGGCTCCATCCGTCGCCCGAGACGCGAGGGTCCGCGGGGCGCGTATCCGGGTCCGCCGCTCCCGGCCGCAGCGCAGGCAGGTTCGGACGCGTCGACCGGATCGGAGGCGGGTACGCACCGTCCGACCTTCGATCCAATAGGCTGAA
>JAKAZU010000029.1 GCA_021826525.1 Thermoplasmata archaeon | reverse complement strand
GGGCGCACGTTTCCGGGTAGGCGATGCTCCGAGCTGGTGTCCGAGCATCGATCTGCCGAGAGTTGGGCGGTAGCGACCCGGACCGGACGCGACCGGCCGCTCGGGGAGGTTCGGGAACAAGCGCCATCTACAGTCCGCCGGCTCGCCGTACTTCGCCCCGGACCGTCTGACCAAGGGGGCCTCCTCGACGTGGATCTGGTATCCGAAGCAGGTGATTCCATCGATGCGGGTGAAGATCCATCACGAACTCCAGCGCGACGGAGCTCGGCCTCTTGAAGCCGGCGCGACCTCCGAGGATGGCGCCGTCGGCATCACCCGTCAAGCGTACCGAAACTTCGTCAGGGTCGTTCGGGCGACCGGGACGCGCTGAGCTACCGAACCCAACAGGTCGTGGATCGCATCTCGGGTCCACACGCCGTTCAGGTCGAGCGAGATGGCATGGCGACGCTGGGTGCGACGGACGACCACGTCGACTCGATGGCCCTGCTGGTCGGAAAGTCGTGCGGCGAAGGACCGCGCCTTGAGCAGGGGGGACGCGCCGTCGCCCTCGAGTACGGCGAGGAGATCTCCCACCGGTTCGTTCGAGCCGCGACGCGACTTCTCCGCGGGTAGAGGAAGCCAGCCGCCCGGGGAAACCTCCCAGTGATCGATCTGCCGAAACCGCCGGGCGGAAAGCGCATGAAGAGTCCCGATCGTGAGCAGCACCAGATCGGGTGTCCGCGCGACCTGAGCCCGGGACAAGGCCCGCTCGACCTGTTGGAGGTGAGGAGCGTCTCCCCGAAGGGCGGCGTCGGTGGAGACGTCGATGTCGAGATGGGCGTGATCGTACGGTCGGCGCTTCGCGCGTCGGTTCGCCCGCGGACCCGATACCGGCTCGTTGAGGATCGAGATGGGTCCGATTAGGTCGGGTGCGGAAAGTGCGAGGGGTTTGGATGCGGGCACCGAGGCGACAGTCGATCACCCCGCCGATAACCTTTGCTGGAAGCGACCGGCTCGATGGTTCGAGCGGTGTTACCGGCCCGAGCCTCGGTCCGGATCCACGGTCGATAGGGCACGGGCGCGCAGCCGGTTCGTGGCCTCGATATCGGTGAGGCTCTCGATCTCCAGCATCTTCGCTCGCGAGGTTCCGGACCGTACCCAGTGAACCGCGGAGTGAGGCACCGAGAGCCAGTCCGCGATCAGGATCGCCACCGAACGGTTGGCCTCTCCGTGCGTGGGAGCGGCTCGGCAACTCACGACCCAGCGTTGGCGCCACGCGTCCCAAGCGAGCGCATCGTTCGTAGCGGCGGGCTTCACCCACACGGAGATCCGGGCCATCGTTCTCCTACACTCGAGAGCTCGCGGTGTCAGAGAGCGCTCGCCCCTTCGAGCGGCTCGATCGGTTGGGCCGGGGCGCTCTCGGCGTCGGGGAGCGCATCGGACTTGCGAGGCAAGCGGCCCCTCAGGAAGAGGATGAACACGAGCGCGACGACGAGCAGCGCGACCATGACCGCGAAGGTCTGGTCATACGAGCTGATCAACGATTCGGGAAGCAACGGGTCCAGCATCGAGAATCGGGTCTCCTGAAAGGAGGTTAGCACCGATAGTCCGATCGCGCCCCCGAGCGTTTGGAGGAACTGGATCAGACCTCCGGCCTCTCCGACATCGACGCTCGCGACCTCGTTCTGCGCCGCGAGCAGAAACACCGGGAAGGTCAGCCCGATCCCGAAGCCGAGAGGGATCAACGGGAGAATGATGCCTCCCACCGGGATGAACCCGAGGTAGAAGGTCCACAGCGGGGTGGCGACCGTAAGGGTCGTAAGGCCCATCATTCCGGCCAGACCGATCACGACCCCGACGAGCGCGACGGTTCGGTAGGACATGCGGGTCAGTAGCTGGCCGCCCAGCGCGGCTCCGACGACGAGCGGAATCACGAGGAAGTACAGGATGTCCCGCACCACGTCGGCCGGATTGCTCGCCGTGGGATCGAGAGCGCCGGCGACCACCAAGGACAGGAACGTCGCGACCGGATAGAACACCATCCCGATGAAGAACGTCGCACCGCTTCCGGCGGCCACGACCCGGTGGGCGAAGAGGCGAACCGGGACGAGCGGGTTCTCCACCCGGTACTCCTGGATCACAAAGGCGATCACGAGGACGACACACACGGAGAGCAGGCCGATCACGCGGGGGTCGGTCCACGACCAGCCCTCACCGGAGATCTGGTAGAGCGGGAACATGAGCGTCGCCACCCACCCCGACAGGAGCGCGGCGCCGACAAGGTCGAAACGCCGTGCGCGCTCCGGAACGAGGGGACCCAGGGTCGTGGCGATGAGCACGAGCCCGAGGAGTCCGATTGGGATGTTGACGTAGAAGATCCAGCGCCAGGTGGTGAACCCGAGGATAGCGCTTCCGAGCAAGGGTCCGGCCACGACGGCGATGCCGAAGACCCCCGAGAGCAGCCCGATGACCCGGGCGCGGGTCTCCGGCGGAAAGGAGACCGCGACGATAGCGATGCCGACCGGGAAGAACCCTCCACTTCCGAACCCCTGGACCGCTCGGAACACGACGAGTTCCGAGAGGTTCTGACTGAGTCCGGAGAAGATCGAACCGACGATGAAGATCAAGAGGCCGCCCAGGAAGACGTTCCGCCGGCTGCGCAGATCGGAGAGTTTGGCGAAGATCGGGATGGCGATGGCGGATGCGATGACGTAAGCGCTGATGACGAACGTTCCGCTGTTCGGTTGGCCGAAATCCCCCAGGATCGTGGAGAGGGCGGTGAGGACCACGAAGTTATCGAGCGCACCCATCAGGAGCGCGAGCAGGATCCCGACCACCACCAGGAGTTCGAAGCGTCGGCTCGGCCGGGCCGCGGACGGGGTCGCTGCGACCTCGCGGCCGGCATCGGTCGAGAGATCGGTCACGAAGTTCGCCCGGCCAGCGCACCGAGGCCCCTTACTTAAACTTTGGATTCTAAAGCACAAGGATTTCACCTGGTGGTGCCTCGGGTGCCCCCACGATGAAGACCGCTCGCGCGCCGCCGGGCTCCCCTTCCTGCAACTTCGAGGCCACGTTCGAGCTTCTCGGCCAGAAGCACGTCCTCGTCATTCTGCGAGCTCTGTTGGAGAAGAGCCCCCGGCGGTTCAACGAGCTGCAGACGAGCGTCTCCGTCAACACCGCAACGCTATCGGATCGGCTGAAGCGCCTGGAGAACCTGGGCATCATCCAGCGCCGTGCGCTCGCCGCCCCGCCCCGGCGGATCGAGTACCGCCTCACGCCGATGGGCCGGGACCTGCTGAAGATCTTCCGGACGATGATGGAGTGGCGGCGGAAGTACTCGGCGGGTACCGGGTCGCGGGAAAGGGTGCCCCGGAGCAAGGCGAGACCGAATCCGGGTTGAACGATCGCCCCGGCGGCTGGATTCGCTCGTGACCTACATCCGAGGAGGCTGCGGCGTCGATCGGCGCGATAGGAATGCCATGTAGCATGCCGGTCCGGCCTCCTCGCTCTCCGCCTGGAATGCGGTGTGGACGAACAGGAACTTTGGCTCGAACGCGACCGCTACCTCCTCGAGGGAAGGGCGGTGAGGGGGCCCCCGCGCCCCGGTGTGCTCGCGCGCGACCCAGGTCAGCACAAACCTTCCATCGCGCCGGAGGACGCGATGAACCTCGGCGGCGTACTCTGCGCGACGCCCGATCGGGAGGGTGTGGAAGCATCCGTGATCGATCCCTCCGTCCAGCGAACCGTCGCCGAACGGGAGGGCGAGGGCGTCCCCCTCCCGAACATCTACGCGGACCCTCGCCTTGGAGGCTCGCTCCCGGGCGGCGGCGACCGCGCCGGGCGAGATATCGATCCCGTGGGCCACGTATCCCTGCTTCGCGAGGAATATCACGTTCGAGCCGGCTCCGCAACCGATGTCGAGGACCGACCCTCCCTTCGGAAGGAATCCCTGCAAGACGGCCAGCCGGGTCGATGGGCTCGGCCCCGGATCGAACCATGGGAGTTGATGGTACGGCGTTCTCTCGTACGTCGTTCTCCACCGCGCGCGCGCCTGTGCCGAGAGGCCGACGGGAGGACGCGCCGAGGGGCGTTGAGCCGGTCGCTTCACCTCGCTCCTTCCCTCCGATCAGACCGGTTCCCCAGATGAGGGCTTCGGCAAGCCACTAGGCCGAGCCGTCGGTGGCGCCTCCCGAGCGCTGCGTCCCACGGCCCCTCCCCCAGAGGATGACCACCAGAGCCGCGCCCGTGAGCGCGGCCGAGACGAAGAAGACCGTGTGGATCCCGGCAAGGAACTGGGCCGCTTCGTTCGGTCCGGAGGAGGTCTGGGACCCGAGCAAGATCGACTCGAGGGCGGATATCGGCAGCGCCGTGGACATGATGGCAAGGGTCAGACCGAGACCGATCGTCGCGCCCGTGTTCATGAGGGTGGTCCCGACCCCCGAAGCGACCCCGCGCCTCTCGGGAGGAACGGCGCTCATCATGGCCGCCCGGTTCGGGGAGGCGAACAGACCCATTCCGGCTCCCAGCAGGACGAACGGCCCGAGGAGAAGCGCGAACGGTGCGGCCGATGGGATCGCCGCGAGCCAAAGGAAGGCGCCGCCGCTGAGCGCGAGGCCCGTGACCGTGAACCACCTACGGCCATACCGGTCGGAGAAGATGCCGCTCAGCGGCCCCATGATCGCGAGGGAAGCCGAGACCGGGATCAGGAACAGTCCGGCGGTGAGGGGGCTGAGGTAGGTGGGGGGCCCTTGGAGATAGAACACCATGACGAAGATGAACGCCCCGCGGCCCAGCGCGTTCAGGAATGTGGCCAGCCCCGTCTCGGTGAACTCACGGTTGCGGAACAGCGAGAGATCTAACATCGGGAACCGCTCCCGGCGCTCGATGAGGATGAACATCGCGATCAGCGCACCGCCGCCCACGAGGCCGGCCCCGGCCTCGAGGCCCGTCCACTGTCCGAGCGCGCCGAACGTCATCGCGACGAGCACGAGACCGAGACCCGCGGCGAACACCACATTGCCTACCCAGTCGATCGGCTGCTCGCGCTGGGGCTTCTGCAGCTCTCTCAGATCGTAATGGGCGCGGATCGTCGCGAACGCCCCGATCGGGACGTTGACGAAGAAGATCCACTGCCAACCGATGGTCGTCGTGATGATTCCCCCGAGGACCAGCCCCATGACGGACCCGACGACGATGGAAACCTGGTTGATCCCGAGCGCGCGACCCCGCTCGTTCGGGGGAAAGGCATCCGTGATGATCGCGGCCGAGTTCGAGAACAGGAAGCCGGCGCCGATCGCCTGGACCATCCGGAATGCCACGAGCTCGGACCCGGTCTGGGAGAACCCGCACAGCAGCGAGCCGATCGTGAAGATGGCGAATCCGAGAACGTACAGCCGCACTCGCCCGAACATGTCGGAGAGGCGCCCGAAGTTCAGCAGGACCACGGCGGTAACGAGCGAGTAGCCGAGCAGGATCCACAGCAGACTGGTCGCGCTCGTGTCGGGGAGCTGGCGGCCGATCGTCGGTAGCGCGATCAGCACGATATTGGTGTCGAGCGCCGCCATCAGTGTCGCGACGGTCGTGTTGGAGAGGACCCGCCACTTGTATTCCATCGTCCTCCTCAGGGGCGGCGGGCAGGATCGGCTTCCCCGGTCGCGCGACGCGACGGGAAGCCCACGGAGCGCCGGACCACGGGCCGGACGACCGCCCTCAGTTGCCGGTCGGCATTTCGCTGGCGCCGTAGCCGGCGATCTCGGCGGTGAGCTGATCGATGTACTTGCGGAAGCTCGACATCACGCACCGGGGTGTGATGATCCCGACGACCCGGTCCCCGTGGCAAACGACCATGCGCCGGATCTCTCGCTGCGCCATGCGGGCGACCACCTCATCCGTCGGCAGATCGACCGGGCACGTCTCCACGGGGAACGATGCGATCTCCTCCACGCGGACGCTCGCCGGGTCCCGGCCGACGGCCACGACCTTCTCTACGATGTCCCACTCCGTCACGATCCCGCGGATCGGCAGCGTGCCGGTGCCCAGGATGGCCGAGCGCTGGTCGCTCGTCGCCAACAGCTTCGCGCACGACAAGACGTCGGTACCGACCTCGACGGTGAGGACATGTGGATCCATGATGTCCTTCGCCTTCAACCCCATGGCCGCCGCACCGCGCGGCGTGATATATCGCCGGCTGGCCCGCTTCGGCCCGATCCGCCCTCAGTCGCGCGAGGGGCGCCGCCGCTTGCGGTAGTCATCGCGGTCGTCCCCGCTATCCCCGTAGCGTCCGCGGGGCGGACCCCGCGCAGCGTCAAACCGGCGGGGACCGCCACGCCCGCCGCCCGGAGGATACCGGCCCCCGCTTCGGCCGCCGGAGCGCGGAGCGAAGCCACGATTGAACGGCCTTCCGCCGCCCCGCTCGCCGCGTCCGCCCTCGTCGTCCCGCCGTGGCGGCAGGGTGAACTTGTTTCCGCAGGAGCCGCACTCCCCCGCGACCGTCCCGTCCGGGTTCGTGGAGAATCGGAGCGGCCCGCCGCACTCCCGGCACGGCCGGGTGCGCGGCGCCCCAAAGTCGGAGTCTCGTCCGGGCGATGGGCGTCCCCGCGGGGCGCGCATCCGGGGAGGGCCCTCCAGCTCTCCGCCGGCACGGAGGTAACCAAATTTCGATTGGCAGCCGGGGCATATCCCTTCCACCCCTCCGCCCCCGGTTACGCGAAAGGACAGCGTTGAGCCGCAGTCTTCGCACTTCGGGCGATCCCCTCCGATCTCGGAGCCCTCCTCGGTATCCGGGCTCTGGGCCACCCTGGAGCCGCGGGCGGGCAGATTCGAAGCGTCGCCTCCGGGGGCCTGGAGGATGGTGAAGGTGTGGCCGCACTCCGCGCAACTGCCCGTCAGCACCTGAGCCGCTCGCTCGACGTATTCTACCGGGGTTCCGCAGTCCGGGCATGTCTGGGTCATGATACTACCTACGGAGCGTCAGCCGACGCCCCTCATTATCTAGAGCGTCCGTGGTCGGTGGGCCCGACGCAACCGTTCCGGGCCCGAGGAAGGCGCATGCTACAGGCTGACGCGCCAGCCGAAGAGCCCATGCCGGCCCGAGCGGCCCCGAGGAGCCGCGGGTCTCGTTCGAGATGAACGCGCTCGCCCCGATCCTGCTTGGGATCGTGCTCGGTATCTCGCTGGCGGCTCCCCCCGGTCCAATGACGGCGTTCATCATGTCCGTCGCGGTCCACTCGCGGAAGCGGGGATTCCTCGCGGGCATCGGCGCGCTGAGCGCCGACGGTGTGCTCGCCGCGATCGTCTTCGGGCTCAGCTCCACCATCAACCTGGGCGCCTACGTTCGGTACGTCTACGTCCTAGGCGCTGCCGTGATGGTCGGGTTCGGACTGCTCATCCTGCGCTCTCACGAGAGCGCGGCGCCGTTCGACCGGCCGGGTTGGCAGGTGTACTTGCAGGGCTTCGGCCTGGGGCTGGGCAACCCGTTCCAGATTCTTTGGTGGTTTAGTGCCGGGCTCGCGTTCGCCTACGCCGGGGGGGCGCTCCTGTTCGCCGGACTCTTCGGGGCGATCGGGATCTACGTGCTCGGGTTCACACTCCTCGTCCACCAGGGCGCCGGCCAGTACCCATCGGCCCGCCGATGGATCATCTGGGGCTCGGCGGCCCTGATCTTCGCGTTCGGCGGCTACTTCGTACTCCTCGCGGTAGGTGGGGTCTAAGCCCGTCGCCTACGGCGTGCGGAGCGCGCGCCGCCCGAGCACGACGGCGAGCGAGATGAACGCGGCGGCCCATGCGAGCAGGGCCAGCAGGTAGACCTCAGGAATGTACGGGTAGTACGAGCTCGAACCGAAGAGGTTCTCGCGCAGGACGTTGACGCAGAGGGAGACCGGGTTGTACTCCGCGATCTGATGGAGCCAGTCCGGACCGACCCCCGGGGGATAGAGCGCGTTCGACGTGAAGAGAATCGGGAGGTTCAACAGGTTCACGATTCCGAAGTACGACTGCGGGCTCTCGAGCGCGAACCCGAAGGCGAGGAAGAGCGCGTTGAACATCAGGGCCAGCACGAGGACGGCGATCACGATCTCGAACCCCCCGAGACCCCCGACCGATCCCGTGACGGTCAGGCCCACGAAGCCGGGAATGTGCGCGAGCAGGACCGCGAGACCGAGTACGAGGAACGCCGGCACGAGCGCGATCAGGGAGCGGAAGATCAGCGGCGAGAGGAAGATCACCGACCGGGGAGCGGGGGTTGCGGCCTGGCGCTTGACGATGCCGAGCCCCTTGTCGAAGATGACGTTCGCCCCGGAGAACAGAGACATTGTCAGCGCGACGAATCCGACCATGCCCGCGGCGAAGTACGAGATGTAGTTCGGAGCGCCGAGGTATTGCGCCGGTCCGCCGGGGTAGTTGAATCCCTGCCCGAAGAGGATCAAGTAGAGGACCGGAACGAGCAGGCTGGAGATGATCCATACCGGGGTCCGGATGTACCGGAGCCACTCCCGGCGCAGCAGGGCCCCGAGCTCGCGTAGCATTACGGACGACCCCCGCGCATCTGGCCCATCCGCTCCGACGCCCACCCGCTGTGCTCGGTACCCTCCTCGCGGTACTCCCGTCCGGTGAGTTCGAGGAAGACCTCGTCCAGGCTGGGCTTGCGGATCTCCACGCTCACGATCTCGACCCCCGCCCGGTCGCAGGCCGTCACGATCAGGGGGACCATCGCTTCTCCGCGATCGCACTTGACTCGGTACGCTCCGGCGATCACTTGAACCGCGAGCGCCCCCGGGACCGCCGAGAGGATCGGCGTGAGATCCTCGCCCTTGCTCGGCTTGACCACGACCGTGTCGCCTCCGGTGCGCTGCTTGAGCTCGTCCGGCCGACCGGTCGCCACGATCTTCCCGTGATCAACGATCGCGAGCCGTTCACAGAGCTGGTCGGCCTCCTCCAGGTAGTGGGTGGTCAAGAACAGCGTGACCCCGGTGTCCTTCCTCAAGTGACGAATGTAGTCCCAGAACCCCGCGCGTCCCTGCGGGTCGAGACCCAGGGTCGGTTCGTCCAGGAAGAGGATCTTCGGGGAGTGCACGACGCCGACCGCGAGCTCGAGCCGACGACGCATCCCGCCGGAATAACCCTTCACCAGACGGTCCGCGGCGGGAGCGAGCTGCATCTGATCGAGCAGCTCCCGGATCCGGCGACGTGCCTCGGGCGCCCGGATTCCCTGAAGCCCCGCGGCCACCTCGAGGTTCTCCCGACCGGTGAGTTCCCCGTCCGCCGTCGAGACCTGGAAGGCGAGGCCGATCCGCCGGCGGACCTCCTCGGGGTGCTTCGCCACGTCCAGGCCGTCGACGATGGCCCGTCCCGACGTGGGCCGCACGAGGGTCGTCAGGATGGAGACCATGGTCGTCTTGCCGGCCCCGTTGGGTCCGAGCAGTCCGAACGCTTCGCCTTCGGGAACGTTGAGCGAGACCCCGTCCACCGCGCGGATGACGTCGCCGTACACCTTGACCAGGTTCTCGCAGACGATCGCGTCGGACATCGGGTCGAGGGACGCGTAGCATGTGAGGATAAAACGTGGAGACGCAGGAGGGGATGGACACCGGCCGTGCGCTCGGGGGTCCAACCGAACCGTCCGCCGGGCGCCTCGCTCCCGGAAGGACCACCGTTTCGGGAAGCTTATCTGCCCGCTGAGAACTCGGCGAGCGTGGCGCGCTGTTCCGGCACGGGCGGGGTTCCGATCTCCCGGGCGCGCCCCGGGGAGTTCCTCGAGCTCCATGCCGACCCGGCCGTGATCGGCGAGATCCACGCTGATGTCCTGCATCACAGCATCGTGCGATCCTCACCGAAGGAGTCCGCCTTGGAGCGAACGCTCCGGGTCCCGCGAAATCAAACCCTGAATTCGACCGGGAAGGTGACCAGCGACCCGCCGGAAACATTCCGGTGGGAGATCATCGACGGCGACGGGCCTATGGAAACGGGGTCGTGGGTCGAGAACGACTACGCCGACGCGCCGGTAGGATCCACGTGGATCCGGACCGAGGCCGAAACCAGCCCCCGGAAGGTCCCGCGCTTCCTCGAGAAGACGGCGGCCCGAC
>JAKAZU010000028.1 GCA_021826525.1 Thermoplasmata archaeon | reverse complement strand
TCCTGCTCCTTCGCACTCCACTTCGTATCGACCGGGGTGACGTAGTAGATCCCCTGCCCGCTCGAGGTATCGAACGGACCGGGAGAGTCCATGCTCGCCGTGGAGAGCGCTCGGCCCCAGGCCGGCGTTTCTTCGACCTTGCAGTTGGCCGGATCCGGGATCGAGACGAGATCGCGATCCTGGACGAACCGTCGAGTGAACTCGACCTCGGCCTGCGCCGTTGGGATCAGGTCGGCGGCGCTCGTGTGGTCCTGGCGGAGTCTCTCGAACAGCGTGTCCTTGCTCGAGTGCTCCGCCGCTGCGATCTCCGCCAATCGGGCTTGGTTGCGCTTCAGGTCCACCCAGCCGGTCTTCTCAATCTCCGCGAATGGGGTTTCGAGCCCTTCGCGCACGAAGAGCAGTCGCTGGAATCGCAGGGGCCCGAGCGCAAAATCCTCGGTCGACTGCGGCAGGAGATCGTCCTGGAGGTGCGCGAGGAACGCGGTGATCGCGGCCTCGGCCGGCCGACGCACCTTCGCTACCTGAGCTCCGAGGAGCGGATCGGCCTTCGCGGCGAACTCCTCGGCCTCAAGGAAGTGGGCAGGCAGGCCCCGGCCCATCGAGATCGCGAGTTGGAGAAACGGCCTCGGAAGCTTCGCTCCGAGGCGCCGGCGGGCTTCGGCGAGATGCTCCGGGATCGCGTCCAAGATCTGGACGAGCCCCTCCACTCGCTGGGTGATGGGAGCGTAGTCGCGAGCGACATACGAGGTGAGGGAGAGCGAGCCGAGGTGGACCATCGGGTTGCGGTCGAACTCGCCGAGATCCTTCAGGTCGAATCGAGGGCCTTCGAGCAGGAGCTGCAGGAGGAACCGGTCGATGCTCCGATTCGCGTCGTCTCTCACATCGATGACCGACAGCCGCTGAAGCAGCGCCTCCGCCCCTCCGACCCAACGATCGGTCGAGGCGCGGGAGACCAGGGGCAGCCGGCCATCGTACTCGTGCAGCCCGAGCGAGACCGCCCAGTTCGGATAGAGCTCGAAGAAATGGTCCACGACCTGGCGCTCGAGTGCCTCGAATTCCCCAGCCGCAGACGGAACGTTCGGTGTCATCGCCGCGCCGAAGCGGTTCCCTCCTAAACGGTCACGGGTCCGCTTCGGACCCCACTCCGACCGCTCCGGGCGCCCTCCCGCAGCATTTTCCCTGCGACCGGATACCCTTCCTCATGCCGAGCGTCACCGAACGCCTACGCGAACGGGGGATCCTGCTCCCCCCGCCGCCGAAGCCGGTAGGTTCCTACACCCCGGTCGTGACCGACGGACCGATCGCCTGGGTCTCCGGCCAGATCGTGGTGGAGGGAGGAGCGGTCGTCCATCCAGGACTCGTGGATCGGGATGTCTCGACGGAGATCGCCACGGATCTCGCGCGTCGTGCTACCCTCCAGGCCCTGAGCGCGCTCGCGGCGGCGCTGGGATCGCTCGACCGCGTTCGGAGGGTCGTGCGCGTCGTCGTCTTCGTCGCCTCCTCCCCCGGCTTCGTCCGCCAGCACGAGGTCGGGAACGGAGCGACCGATCTCCTCGTCCAGCTGTTCGGGGAGGCGGCGCGGCCGGCCCGTGTATCGGTTGGAGTCACCGCGCTCCCCCTGAACGGACCGGTCGAAGTCGAGATCGTCGCCGCGATCGATTGAGCGGGGTCCGATGGATCCGACGAACTGGCCGGGCGTGTTTCGTGAGGGGCGCGATCTCTACACGGTCAACCGGCGGCCCGGCGAGCGGGTCTACGGCGAGGAGCTCCGCGTCTCCGCGCGCGTCGAGTACCGCCAGTGGGATCCATTCCGTTCGAAGCTGGCCGCCTGGCTTCTGCGCGGGGCCGAGGAGGCGCCGTGGGTCGGTGCGAAGAACGTGCTCTATCTCGGGGCAGCGCACGGGACCACCGCGAGCCACCTGTCCGACCTGTTGCCGGACGCGCGAATCTTCGTGGTCGAAAAGAGCCCGACCTCCTTCGCTCCCCTGCTCGCGCTCGCTCGCCGACGCACCAATCTCTACCCGATCCTGGCCGACGCGCAGCTTCCCGAGCGCTATGCGGGGGACGTCGGGACGGTGGAGTTCCTCTACCAGGACATCGCCCAGCGAACGCAGGCGGCGATCTTTGCGGAGAACGCAAGGACCCTCCTCGCCGCCGGCGGGCGGGGACTCATGATGCTCAAGGTCCGCTCCGTGACCCAGACCCGCCCGGCTCCGGCGATCGTCCATGCGGCTCGATCCGAGCTCTCGCGGGGGGGCTTGACGGTCCTATCGGAGACGGCGCTCGTGCCGTTCTCGCGGGAGCACACGGCGCTCCTCGTTCGGTCGTAAACCCAGCCCCATCGTTCACCGTTCGCGGGCCGATCCAGCCGCAAATACCGACCTCCCGTCGCATGGACGGGTGGCTGCATGGACGACGAAGAGAAGGCAACGACGCGCGGGAGCTGGATCGGATGGCTGTGGGGGAGGCGCCCGCCTCCGTCGGGGGCGCCCCCGGACGCGGTCGAGGTCCTACGACGGATCATCGAGCCGTGCGATGGCGCAGAGCGGGCGATGGTCGAGCTCCTCGCGGAGGAGGAAGGGGTGCCCTGGGCGAGCGTGCGACGCACGATCGATCGATTGTGCGCTACGGGCCGTATCCGATCGGATCGCGGAGAGGACGGGGTCGTCCGACTGACTTGGATCGAGCGTCGGGAGGGACGATGAACCCCCGCCTCGGCCCGATCGCATTCGCGGTGTTCGCCGCGAGCCTCCTCAGCGTGGGCGCGGGAACTGCGGTCGTTCCTGGAACCGTGGCGGGACCCCACGCTCCGCATCCGACCCCGTCGGCGGCGTCGGCGAATAGCCCGGTCGGAAACTTCTCCGCGGCGGTGAACCGCCTGGTCGATCTCCTGGCGGTGGCGGGCGGTGGGATCCTCGCGTTGGTGTGGGCACGCGTCGCCTTCAGTTGGTTCTCCAACGACATCACGAAGAAGGTGCAAGCGAAGGACCGCGCGCGCGACGCGCTGATCGGAACGCTCGTCTTCACCGCCGCGATCACGGGCCTCGTCTGGGGGCTCGCGCAGTGGGTCATCACCGGGGTCTAACGCCCCCATGGTCGACATCGGCCAGATCGTCCAGGCGATCCTTTTCGGGCTGTTCGCCGCGCTGACCGCGGCGCTCGCCGCGGTCATCGGGCCCACGTACGACCACCTGGTCGTTCCCGAGCTGCAGGTCGGCCAGCTGTTCCCACCGCTCGGACCGGGGAGCCATGGAGGCCCGAGCTATCTCGCCCAAGCGGCGAATTTCAGCTCGTTCACTCTGGTGAGCCTCGTTGATCCCCTCATCGCGCTCGTCGCAATCGGCATCGGTGGCGTCTACCTCGCGAAGTCGGTCTGGCCCCGCTCGCCGGCATGGGCGGACGGCCTGATCGCGCGGTTCGTGGTCGCGGTTGTCCTCGCCAACTTCACCGTCCCGATCGCCGGCGGGATCCTCGAGGTCGCCGGCGCGATGTACCCGACCATCGCCGGCTACGATGGCGGCGCTTGGCAGCATTGGGTGAATCTCGCGGGGAGCGCGGAGTTCAGCTTCTCCTGGAGCAACGGCGCGCTCGCGTTCGTCCTCGCTTTCGTTCAGTTCTCCCTCGTGCTCCTGTTAGCGCTCGCGATCGGCGTGCGAGATGCTCTCCTCGCGGTGCTGATCGTCGTCCTGCCGCTCTTTACGATTGTCTGGCCGATCCGCCCGCTCTCGATCTGGGCGAAGCGCGGATGGCTATTGTTCATCGAGCTCGCCTTCCTACCGTGCGTTCTCATCATCCCGCTCGAGCTCGCGGTGGGCTCGCCGAACGTGGGACTGCTCGTTGCGTACCTGTCGATCGCCCTCGCTTCGCCGTTCCTATTGTCGATGTCCGGCACGCAGCTCTCCTCCTTCGGGTTCCCGAACGTCGGTTCCACGCTCTCGAACGGGGTCGAGCGGGGTCTCGCCCAGGCGTCCCGTGGGCCGTCGTCGGGGGCGCAGGCGTTCTCGAGTAGCGGCGGCGGAGGCCGTGGAGGCGCGGGGGCCGCGATCCAGGGGTCTTCGCGTTCGCTCTCGGGCGCTGCGATGCCGGCGGCCGCTCCAATCCTCCTAGCGGATGCGTTCGGGCGAAGCGCGGCCCACCTCGCTCGCCACATCCGTGGCTCGATGGAGACCTCGACACGCCGGTTCGCCCCGGTGGGTCGAGGAGGCGGCGGATGAGATGGCCCTGGGCGAGATCCGGCCCGAGCGGATCCCGCTGCCGGAGCGGATCGACCGACGGATGCGATTCGGTCCGTTTCCCTCCGTACGCGACGCGCTCCGGTGCGTGGCGTATGCGGCGGTGGGTGCGCTGGTCATCCCCTGGGCCGGCGCGTGGATGTGGCTTCCCATCGTCGCTGTGGCGTTCCTCGTCACTGTCTGGCACCCCGAAGGAATGGCCGTTGACGAGCGGATCACCGCGTACGTCCGCTGGATGTTGCGGACGCACCGGGAGGTCGATGCCGTGAGCGGCCCGTCGGCCCGCGCGGAGCTGGGAGATACCGTCCGTCTCGCTTCGGGCGTGCGGGTCGCCGTGTTGAAGTGCGCGGGATCCCCCGTCGCATTCCTTCCTCCGGAGGAACTCCTTCGGCGCTTCCGGGGGTACCGGGACCTCCTGCGCGGGAGCGAGGGCGGGATCGTGCTCGCTTCGGTCGGAACGCCGATCGACGCGCGGCCCTGGCTTCCTTCGAGCACGGAAGGCGACCCCCCGGACGCCGCCGCGCGAGCCGCATACTCGGAGATGGTCCAGCTGCTCTGTTCTCGCCGTCGCCGGCGTCGGGTCTACGTGCTCCTCTGGGAGCATGCGTGCCGGACGGACGGGGCTTCCCGACTGGGCGACCGGGCCCAGGCGATGCGTCAGGGACTCGCGACCCTCGGGGCGGAGCCCGCTCGCCTGCGCGACCGTTCGCTCACGGCCGCGCTCCGCCACTTTGGATGGGGCGAGAGACGACCGGGGGGCGAGCGACCATGAACGGACCGCTTGACCATGATCCGTTCGTGATGGCCGTCGTCCTCGCGATCGCCACCGCGCTTGCGTCGGTCGAAGACCCGCAGCTCGGCGCACTCTCGCTCACGCTCGTCGCGCTCGCGGTCGCGGCGCGTCTCGTGCATCTGCGCTCCCCCGCTCGCGGGCTGAGCGTGCCCCGCGAGGAGCTCGCGGGAATTTCGATCGTGGCCCTCTCGGCTCTTCTCTACGTGGCGGCCCCGACTCCGGTCGACACGGTGCGCGGACCGATCCTCGCGATGAGCCTTCTGCCCCTGTGGTGGGCGACCCGCCATCCGATCGCCGATCGAGGAGGGCTCGCATGACCCGAGCGAGCGCGGTCGAAGGGCCGGGGTGGCTCCGCACGCGCGGGCGCTACATCGCCCCCCTGTTGATCCGGGAGTTCCCGAGGGAGGTCCCGTTCGGATTCGTTGGGGGCCTCTGTCCGACCTCGGAGTCGATCGAGGTCCTCGTCGAGGCCCACCCCATTGGCTCGGGACGAGCGCTCGAACTCCTGCACGGAGCGCGCGCGGTCGCCGAAGCGGAACTCGCCCACGGTGGCGATGGGGACGGCCGATCCGCCCAGCTCCATGCGGAGCGCGAGAGCGCCCAGGAGCTCGGCCATCAGGTCGCCCGGCGCGAGCAGGAGCTTTGGAGGGTGGGAGTTCGATTCGCCGCGGTCGCGAACTCGGAGGGCCAGGCCGAGCGGACGCGCACGGGACTCGAGCGGCGGCTCGCTGCGTTGGGGTTCCGCACGCGCGTGCCGCGCTACGCGGTACGCGAAGCCCTGGCCGCTCCGGAACTGACCGGCTCGGAGGTCCGGCCCGCCGGCTACTGGCAAACCCTCCCGACCGACGGCCTCGCGGCGTTCTATCCGTTCGTGGACGAGACCGTGCTCGAGCCCGGCGGAGTGCTGGTCGGGCTTCTGTTGCAGGATGCCGCGCCGGTCTTCCTCGACCGCTGGTCGCACGCGAGCCACTCCTGGGGGATCTTCGGAGCGACCGGGTCCGGCAAGACCTTCGCGACCGCGCTAACCCTCCTGCGCACGCGGTGGATCCGCCCGGAAGCGGGCGTCGTCCTCCTCGATCCTCTCGGCGAGTTCGGAGGGTTCGTACGGGCGCTCGGAGGCACCGTTCTGACCTTTGGTGCGGAGAGCGAAGTTCGTCTGAACCCTCTCGACCCGATCTCCACGGGCGGGGATCGTGCCGAGAAGGCCGGGCGTGTCGGTGCCATCCTGCGCACGCTGTTTCCGAGCCTGCGGGACGAGGAGTCCGCGGCGCTGGACGCGGCGGTGAGCCGGTTGTACGACCGGGGGCCGGAGATCCCGGTGTTCTCCGATCTCCTCGCCGAAGTGGATCGCGGACCGGCCACCGAGCGCCTCGAGGCCTTGCTCGAGCCGTTCCGCTCAGGCTCGCTGCGAAGCGTGAACGGCCCGACCTCGGTCAACGTGGAGACGAACGTCGTCAGTGTCGACTTCCGGGGGATCCCCGAAGATCACCTGCCGTTCCACCTCGCGTACGTTCTCGATTGGGCGTACGGGCGGCTGCGGGACCGCCCCGGCCCGAAGCTCCTCGTGATCGACGAGGCTCACCTGCTGGTGCGGCATGGTGCCACGGCGGAGTTCCTCGACCGGATCGTTCGGCACGTGCGGCACTTCCAGGGGGGCGTCGTGGTGCTCAGCCAGCATCCGGACGACTTCCTCCTCCATCCGAGCGGTCGTTCGCTGCTCGGGAACCTCCGCGCGACCTTCCTGTTGAGGCTCACCCACGTCGCGCCAGACGTGCGCGCGTTCTTCGGGCTGACCGACGCGGAGGCCGAGTGGATCCCTCGCGCGCGGCTCCCGCGCGAAGCGGGGTACTCCGAGGGCCTGCTACGCCTCGGAGATCTCCACCTCCCGATCGCCCTGGTCGCCTCGACTCCGGAATACGACTTCTTGGTTCGGGTCTTGGCCCCCGGCTCCGCCTCGACCGGACCCCATCCTGCGCCTCCAACACCACGCTTATGAGGAAAGGGTCCGAACCGGCTCGACGTGGCGACGCAGGACCGGGCCACCGCGACCGCACCCGCACGACGCCGCCCGAACTGGAGCCTGAGGACGATCGTCGAGAACGTCTCGGGCCACCCGATCGCGCACTTTCAGGATCCGCCCCAGTCGCTTCCAACTCCTCCGACCCCACGTTCGAGTGCCGGCGTGGCCAAGTCCGCCCCGCCGGGCGAGTCCCTTCCGGCCGCGGACGCGCGGGAGGTCGCGGATCCCGATCCGATCGAAGCGATCTACCCGCCGCTCGTCGGCGAACTCGGGCGCGAGTATCACGGTAAGGACCACGAGCACGACGCGGAGACCATCGCTCGTCATCGTAGCGGCCCGGACGCGCTCGCGAACACCGGGCGAGCTCCGGGGCCTCTGGCTCGGCCGGAGCGGCTCTATCTGCACTATCTCTTGCTGCACATGGATCGTCTGAGCGACACGGCGCTGGTCTACCTTGGCCACGCGGTCGAGGAAGAGCGCGTCCACCGGACGCGCTCGAAACGGATCCCGCCGCCCACCCCCGAGTAGGGTCGGATCGAACCCGTCTCCATCTACTCCACGACAACTTCGAAGCCTTGGCGGCGTCCTTCGTCGACCGAATGCGCGTGGATCTCGGGATCGATCTCGATCCCGATCGCCTTCCGGCCGAGCCCGGCTGCGGTCCATAGCGTCGTCCCCGTACCGGCGAACGGGTCGAGGACCGTATCGCCCGCCACGCTGAACATGCGGACGAGCCGACGCGGGATCTCGGGGGGGAACGCGCCGGTCCGCTGCATCCCCGCGCTCTGGCGCGCTCCCCGGACATCGGTCCAGATCTGGGAGAACCAGCGATCCCGTTCGGGCCGGGTGTACCGGCTCGATCGCCGGCGCGGATCTCCCGGGGAGAACCGCCGGAGGGCTCCCTTGCGGAACAGGAGGAGGAACTCGCAGTCGAGCGTGACGTACGCGTTCGGCGGAAGGAAGCCGGACCCCAGGAAGGCGTTCGGCTTGTTCGTGGGTTTCTTCCAGAGGAGGTACGGGAGCGGCCGAAACCCGATCGCGCTCGCTTTCGCGAGCACCGTGGCGTGGTTGGGCCACAGCTGGAACTGTCCGTTCGTCGACCGGAGCGCATCCCCGATGTTGATCGCGAGGATCCCTCCGGGTACGAGCACTCGATGACACGCCCGCCACGCTTCGGTGAGCACGGCGTGCATCCCATCGTACTCGGACGCCCCGAGGCTCCGAAAGGTCTCGTCCCACTGCGGGATCATCGGATACGGAGGGGAGGTGACGACGAGATCGACGGACGTGTCGGCGACTCCGGGCAGCAAGCGGGCGTCGCCGCGGAGGAGCGTCACCGGCAGCGGGCGAATCACGGCCACTGCTCGGAGAGAGCGAGGCGATGGTTAATACCGCCACGGGCCTCCATCGAGCGATGAGGCTCGACCGGCCCGTTCTCCAGGTCGCGCTCGACTTCGAGAACCTCTCGCGCGCGCTGCTCGCCGCTGGGGAGGCCGTCGAGGGCGGGGCGGATTGGGTCGAAGCCGGAACCCCGCTGATCAAGAGCGAAGGACTCGACGCGGTCCGGGAGCTGAAGAAGGCGTTCCCGAGCCATCGCATCGTCGCCGACATGAAGATCATGGACACCGGCGCCTTCGAGGTCGAGATCGCGGCCAAGGCCGGCGCCGACGTGGTGACCGTCCTCGGAACCGCGGACGACGACACGATCGCCGACGCGGTGCGCGGCGGCGAGCTCTACGGAGCGGAAGTCGTGGTGGATCTGTTGAACGTGGCCGATCCGGTCGCGCGCGCGCGGCGAGCCGCCGAGCTCGGAGCGGCCGCGGTCTGCTGGCACGTCGGGATCGACATGCAGATGCAGGGAAAGACGCCGTTCGCCCTCATCGAGGAGTTGGCGAGGGGCTCACCGATCCCCGTGGCGGTCGCCGGAGGTCTCAACAGCGAGAGCGTCGCGCGCGCGACCCGCGCCGGCGCGCAGATCCTCATCGTCGGGGGCGCGATCACCAAGAGCCCGAAGATCGTGGAAGCGACCCGCGAGATCCGGCGCGCGATCGATACGCAGAAAGAGGTCTCCACCGAGCTCTTCCGGCGGTACTCGGGAACGGAGATTCGGGAGGCGTTCTTGAAGGTCTCGAGCCCGAACGTCACCGACGCGATGCAGCGCCAAGGAGCGATGCACGGTATCCAGCCGCATCTCACGGACCGGACCGTTCGCATGGTCGGCCCGGCCGTCACCGTCGTGACCCGGGACGGGGACTGGGCGAAGCCGGTCGAGGCGATCGACCGGGCCGGTCCCGGGGACGTGATCGTGATCGACGCCGGGGGCAGCAGCACCGCCGTCTGGGGGGAACTCGCGAGCTGGAGCGCTCGCGGACGGGGCGTCGCGGGGGTCGTCATCGACGGCGCGGCCCGGGACATCGATGCGATCCTGGATATGGGGCTGCCGATCTTCAGCCGGAACCTGAGCCCGAACGCCGGGGAGCCGAAGGGCCACGGCGAGATCGGCATCGAGGTCCTGGTCGGAGGTCAGCGCGTCCGCCCCGGGGACTGGATCGTGGGCGATCTCAGCGGGATCGTCGTGGTTCCGCGCGAGCGGGCGCAGGAGATCGCGAACCGATCGCTGGACGTGCTCGAGCACGAGAACCGCGTCCGGGAGGAGATCCAGCGCGGATCGACTCTCTCCAAGGTTCAGAAGCTCGAGCGATGGGAACGGGTCGGCTGAGCCGTACTCGGGTCCGACGGGGCCCTCGACCCACACGAAAGCTCAATAGGACGGGCCGGCGCTCGCGAACGAGGGCCGCCCGAGGCGCTCCCGTAGTCTAGTCCGGTCAAGGATTCGTGGCCTTCGACCACGTAACGCGGGTTCGAATCCCGCCGGGAGCACTCCTTCCCTTCGGTGCCGGAGGATCGGCCCGAACGGGGTACGAGACGAGCGATATCGCGCGCGGACTAGTCCGTCGATGGCGAAGCTCGGACGTGCTTGGTGCTCCATCCGCGCCGGAGGGAGTACGCTCCCAGCGCGACGAAGAGTGCGCCGACC
>JAKAZU010000027.1 GCA_021826525.1 Thermoplasmata archaeon | reverse complement strand
TCGAATGGCGGCCGGCCGCGGCGATCCAGGGTGGCGCTTCTTCCAGCGACAGGTCCGGAACGATCAGCCCCGACGCGCCCGCGCGCGCGATGCTCCGGAGGGAGTGGTCGAGCCCGTGCCGCCAAAAGGGGTTCGCGTAGCTCATGACCGCGGTCGGGAGGAGCGCGCTCGCGATCTCGAGCGACTCGACCAGATCGCTCCAGTCGGTGCCATTCGAGAGGGCCCGGTCCGCGGTCGCTTGCAGGATCGGTCCATCGGCAATCGGATCGGAGAACGGGAACCCCAGCTCGAGCGCCGACGCCCCCGCCTCGAGCGCGGCCTCGACGACCGAGCGGAGCCGGCGCGTGCGGGCCCGGTCGACCATGACGTACGGGACCAGGGCGGCGCGTCCCTGCGAACGAGCGAGGGAGAGCGCGTCAGCGACTCGCGGCACGACCGACCACCTCCAAGTCCTTGTCGCCGCGGCCGGAGAGCGTGACGACGATCTTCTGCCGGGCGGGACGCCGTCGCGCCTCCGCGACCGCGGCGAACAGGGCATGCGCGGACTCCAGGGCGGGCAGGATCCCTTCGTCCTCGGCGAGCCAGTGGAACGCTCGCAGGGCGTCGTTGTCGTGGACCGCGATGTACCGCGCCCGCCCGCTGTCCTTCAGCCATGCGTGCTCGGGGCCGACGCCGGCATAGTCGAGCCCGGCGCTGATGCTCTCCGTCTCGGAGATCTGCCCCTCGCGGTCTTGCAGGACGTACGAGTACGTCCCGTGCAAGATCCCGGGCCGGCCGCGGGCGAGGGACGCCGCGCCGGCGCCGTGGCGGCGAGATCCCCCGGCCTCTACACCTAGGAACTCGACGTCCGTGCGTCGCAACGGGTGGAACGTGCCGATCGCGTTCGATCCACCGCCGACGCACGCGACCGCGAGGTCGGGAAGCCGGCCGAACGTCGCGCGGGATTGCATCGCGATCTCCCGACCGATCACGCTCTGGAACTCCGCGACGATCGATGGGAAAGGGTGCGGCCCCACCGCGGAACCCAGTAGGTAGTGGGTCGACCGAACGCTCGAGATCCAGTCCCGGAGCGCGGCGTTGATCGCGTCCTTGAGGGTCCGCTGGCCCGTCGTGACGGGCCGGACCTTCGCACCGAGCAGCTCCATCCGGAGGACGTTGGGTCGCTGGCGTTCCATGTCGACCTCGCCCATGTACACCTCGGTCTCGAGCCCGAGCGCGGCTCCGATCATCGCCGTCGCTACCCCGTGCTGCCCCGCGCCGGTCTCGGCGATCAGGCGCGGTTTGCCCATCCGCTTCGCGAGCAGGCCCTGGCCGAGCGCGTTGTTGAACTTGTGCGCGCCGCCGTGCACGAGATCCTCCCGCTTGAGCCAGATCTCCGCGCCTCGGGCCCGCTCGGTGAGCCGGCGGGCGAAGTACAGAGGTGTGGGTCGGCCGGCGAGCGTGCGAGAAAGGCGGTGAAGCTCGGCACGGAACCTCGGATCTCGCCGCGCGGTGTGCCACTCGCGTTCGAGCTCGGACAGCGCCGGGACCAGGGTCTCGGGAACGAAAGCTCCCCCATAGGGGCCGAACCGCCTAGGCATGATGGGCCTCCCAGCGTCGCACGGCCCCCAAGAACGCGAGCATGCGCGTCGGATCCTTCCTCCCGGGAGCGGATTCGATCCCGCTCGAGACGTCCACCCCCCACGGGACTACGGTCGAGAGCGCGCTCTCCACGTTCTCCGGGGTGAGTCCCCCGCCGAGCACGATCTTTCGGCCGGGGGCGCTCGCGAGGATCCGAGCGCAGATCTCCCAGTCCGGAGCGGCCCCGCCTCCTCCCGGCAGGGCGCCGCCTGCGGCATCCAGGTGGACGAGGGAGGCGAGATCGGTCCCCGGAAGTTCGGGAGTGGGATCGTCGCTTCCCGGCCGGGGGATCGCCAGCGACGGGACGATGTGGCGCCGAAGGACCGTGTCGAGCCCGTCGGGGATCCGACCGTGCACTTGCACCCGGTCCGTTCCCATCTCTTCGAAGATCCGCAGGATCAGTTCGACGCTCGGATCGACCGTCACCGCCCAGATCTCGCGGTCGCTCGGCACGGCCTCGGCGAGCTTCGCCGCCCGCTCCAGGGGGATCGCGCGCGGCGAGCCGGGCACGTCGATCACGAACCCCGCGGCCCCGCCCTCCGGCACGAGCGCGATCGTCGCGGCATCGCTCAATCCGCAGAACTTCACGAAGGTCCTCACGATCCACCCCGTCGCATGCTCCCCACCCGGCCGAGGCCGGCCACGAACTCCCCGGGGTCCCGCGTGCGAGCGAGCGCCGAACCGACGAGGACTCCGTCCGCTCCCCAGGTGCGGAATCGCGCGGCATCCTCGGGGCCCTCGATGCCGCTCATCCCGATCAACGGCCGGAGTCCCTGCGCATGGGCGAACGTCTGCGCCGCGATCTCGGGGCGGAGCCTCAGGGTCTCCAGGTCCCGCAGGTTGATGCCGTAGACGTCCGCGGGCACGTGGTCCGCCACCTCGAGCTCGTCGGGGCCGTGGAACTCGAGGAGCACCTCGAGCCCGCCTTCGTGGGCCCGCTCGGCAAGCTGGGCGAGCGAGTACGAGAGATGGCGTTCGGTTTCGAGCCGGGCGAGGAGGAGGATCGCCGCGGCGCCCGCCCTCCGGGCGGCATCGACCTGGATCGGGTCGATCACGAAGTCCTTGAACAGTACCGGGAGGCGGCTGCGTGCGGCGACGGCCGCGACCTCCTCCGGCGCCCCCGCGAACTCGGGGGCCGTCGCGAGGCAGGAGAGGCCGGCCACCCCTCCGGCCTCGGCGACGCGCACGAACGAATCGATCCCGGCTCCCCGCAGCGTCGGCTCGAGGGATCCTGGGGACCGGTGCTTATGCTCGAGCAGCACCCCCCAGTTGTGGGCCGCGGAGTCGATCGACGCACGGAGGCTCGGAGGAGATCGTCGCGCCGAGGACGGCAGGCCGATCGCGTACGCGGGAGAGGTGATCGTGCGCCGGATCTCGGGAAGCAGGTCGTCCAGGAAGGTCATCGCTACTCCTCCCCCGCCCAGATGCGCGAAGTGCCGAGTTCGCGGAGCCGACCGAGCAGCGCTTCGGCTCGGCCGGAATCGAGCGCGTCGGTAGCGCGAGCGACGCCCGCCCGCAGTGTCGGAACGGCGCCCCGCACCCACAGCCCGAGGGCGCTCGTGAGGAGGATGCTCCCCCGGCGGGCGCCGCCCCCTCCCGCGAGGATCCGCTCGGTCTCGGCGGCCGACTCCCGGGCGGGAAGCGGGCCGTTCGAGCCCCGGCGGTCATCCGGCTCGAGGTAGCGGTGGGGGTCCACGCGGAGCCGACGCCGACGGGTACCGCTCCACAGGAACAGTTCGGAGGGCCGCGTAGGGGAGAACTCATCCGTCGCGTCCGAGGCGGCGATCGTGGCCCCGTCGTGGACCCCGAGCCCGGGAAGGATCGACGCCACCGATCGGGCCGTCGCGCGATCGGGAGTTCCGACAACCTGGTAGGAGACCCGTGCCGGGTTCGTGAGCGGACCGAGCTCGTTGAACAGAGTGCGGATCCCGAGGGCACGGCGCACGGGCCCCACCGCGCCGATCGCGGGATGGAAGAGCGGCGCGTGCAGGAACGTAATCCCCTCGCGACGGTAGCTCTCCCGGGCGAACGCTCGCGACGTGAGGTAGGGAAGGCCGAGGGCCTCGATCAGATCGCTCGATCCGGCGTAGCCGAGGTGGGCCCCGCGCAAGCTCCGGTTTCCATGCTTCGCCACCGGCACGCCCGCGGCGCGGACCACGAAGGAAGATACGGTGCCCACGTTGAATGCGGGGCGTCGCGCTCCGCCCGATCCACAGAGATCGATCGCCCGGTTTGCGCGCGGGCCGGGGAACGGGATCGAATGGCGCTGGACCTCGCGTGCGAAGGACGCGATCTCGACGGAGGTCTCCCCCCGCGTGGCGAGCGCCGCGAGGAGCGCCGCGCGCTCCACGTCGGGGGTCGAATCACGAACCAAGAGATTGACCGCAACGCGGACCTCCGCGGGGCGCAGCGGCCGGCCGTCGCCCGCCCTCTCCAAGAGCGAGCCGATCATCGGTGAACCTCCCCGAGGAAGTTCCTGAGGATGGTAGGCCCCCGCGTCGTGAGGTAGGACTCCGGATGGAACTGGACCCCCGCGACGGGGCGGTGTCGGTGCCGCACCGCCATGACGGTTCCGCGCGTGGTGGAAGCGATCACTTCCAAGACATGGGGCACGTGGGAAGCATCGAGCACGAGCGAGTGGTACCGGGCCGCGTCGAACGGAGAGGGCACTCCCCGGAAGAGCCGGTCCGCGCCGTGTCGGACCGCCGCCGTAGCTCCGTGCACGGGCGAGGAAGCGTGGACGACCCGGCCCCCGAAATGTTCGCCGATCAGCTGGTGGCCGAGGCAGATCCCCAGCACGGGGCGCTCGCGACTGAACTCGGTCAGGACCCGGCGTGCGAGGCCCGTCACGCGCCGGTCCCGGGGATGGCCCGGACCCGGAGAGAACACGAAGCCGTCGGGATCGTACTCGGCGATCGCCGACCAGGGAGCCGTGTAGCGGATCGTGCGTACGTCGGCGCCCGCCGTGCGGAGCGCCTGATCCACGTTGTAGACGAAGGAATCCTCATGGTCGATGAGGAGCACCTTCATCGGGCACCCCCAACCAGCGTCGACTCCACCTGCGCTAACTTCGCGAGCACCTCGCGGTACTCGCGCCGAGGTTGGGATTGCCAGACGATCCCGGCGCCCGCGGCCGTGTGCAGCGCTCGTCCCGCCGCGAACGCCGTCCGGATGGAGAGCGCCCATGCGGCGTCGCCGTTCCCTCGCAGGAGGCCCACCGCTCCTCCATACGGTCCCCTCCACGTTCGTTCCTGCTGGCGCAGGACCTGGGTCGCGCGGATCTTCGGCGCGCCGCTCACGGTCCCCGCGGGGAACGCGGCCGCGAGCGCCTCCCAAGGGCCGACCCCTGCACGCAGGCGGCCGCCCACCCGGCTGATGAGATGCTCGAGGCGCGCGAAGGACTCGCGGCGCTCCTTCGAGAGGACGCGGACGGTGCCCGCCTCGGAGATGCGCCCGAGATCGTTCCGGGCGAGATCGACGAGCATCCGGTGCTCCGCGAGCTCCTTAGGGTCCTCCTGGAGCGCGCGACGCCCCCGTCGGGCCGGTCCGTGAGGAAGCGTCCCCGCGATCGGGCTGACGTAGGCGCGACCTCGCCGGACCTCGAGGACGGACTCCGGGCTCGCGCCGACGATCTCTCGATCGTCGAACTTCAGATAGTAGAAGTAGGCGAATCGCTCGACCGCCCGCAGCCAGCCGGCGCGTTCGACCAGGTTCGCCGGCCGGGGCCAGCTCCGACGGGTCGCGACCACGATCTGGAAGGCCTCGCCCTCCCCGACCGCAGCGCGTGCGCGCCGGACGGCCCGTTCGAACTGTCGCTGGGGGAGCGTCTCCCGCTGGGGCCGGCCGGGGCAAAGGGTCTCTCGGGGGGCCGGCGGGCGCACCGGCGGGTGCGGCACGCGCTCGAGACGCAGCCGGTCGATGACGGCGAACTCTCCGAGAGGGAACGGCGCACCCGGAGGGAACTTCCTCAAGAGCGGCTCGAACGCCGAGACCGCGTCGAATCCGACATAACCGAGCAGCGCTCGGTTCCGGGCGCCGCGCAACGCGCCGACCGTCCGCTTCTCCAGCGAGGCGGTGGTGTCGCTCGGCTCGATCGCGAAGCGGGCTCGTGGATCGACGAAGGACGTCGCCCATCGCCCGGGAATCCCCGGGGCGTCGCCTCGCTCGATGTAGCCTGCGCAGGGGGCGTCCCGGGAGCGGTGGACGAACTCCTCCCACGGATCGCTCATCGGCCGGCCTCCTCGACCAGCGCGCGGTGGAGGGCGCGGAGCGCGGCCCGAGCCTTGGGGATCGGGACGGCGAAGGAGAGCGATCGGGGCGTGGCGCTCAATCCCTCCCCCTCGGCGAGGATCGCCGGCGGGATGCGGCCAAGATCGTCAAGCACGCCATCTCCGATCGCCGTGAGCAGGCCGACGGGGAACGGGCCCTCGATGCTGGCACCCCCTCCTCGGGAGAGGCCCGCGAGCGCGCGGGCCGCCGCCCGGGCTTTCGTGCGCTCCACCACGACGCTCAGGAGCGAGGAGGACGTGAAGAGGGTCACGATGTTCACACGCGCGTCCGCGAGCCGGTGGGATGCCTCCGCGACGACGCCCCGTCGCTGGCGCCCTCCCGGCACGCGAATCCGGACCAGCCCGAGGGGTTCGAGCAGGGTGAGCGCCCGCATCCCGTTCGGGCCCCGGGGAGGGCCGATGATGGTCACCTCGCGCGGGTCGTCGAGCGAGCGGACCGCGATCTCCAGGTTCGCGGTGCGCGCCGGCTCCACCGTCAACGGGTGGAGGACCTTCGCCCCGAACTGGGCGAGCTCCTCCGCCTCTTCGTAGGAGAGTCGCCGGATCGTGCGGGCGCGGGGTACGAGCCGCGGGTCGGCCGTCAGTACCGAAACGCCGCGCTTGATGAGCTCGACACGGCTCGCGCCAAGGATCGCCCCGATCGCGGTCGCCGAATAGTCGGAACCGCCGCGACCGAGGGTGACGACGCGCCCGTGGGGGCCCCGGCCAAAGAATCCCGTGACCACCGGGATCCGTCCGCCCCGCAGGCGGGCTCCGAGCCCGGCGCGAACGGCCGCAGCCGACCGATCGATGAGGATGTTCGCGCCTCCGTGACGATCATCCGTAACGAGCCCGAGGCGGTCGGCCTCGATGCCGACGGCCGGAAGGCCGACGTTCCGCAGCTCGCCCGAGAGCCAGTCGACCGCCAAGCGTTCACCGATGCTCATGATCCGATCCGCGGTCGGCGGGTCGCACCGGCCGCGCCGCTCGATCCGATGGACGAGGCGGCGGAGGCGGGCCAGGTGCGCGCGGCCGATCGCCGAAGGGCTGGGATGTTGCTCTTCGATGCGACCGAGGGCTTCCCGATGCGCGCGAGTCGCGCGCGGCCGCTCGATCAAGTCCCGAAGCTCGTCGGTCACACCCTCCCGGGCGGAGACGATGAGGACGACCGGCGTGCCGGACTCCCGAAGCACCCGGATCCGAGTTGCGATCACGTCGGGCCGGGCGAGCGACGCGCCTCCGAACTTCACGACGAGCGGCCGACGCGGGCGCGTGCTCACGGGGACCTCCCCGAGGGGGCGAGGAGGTCGTAGGAGTGCGCGAGCTCCGCATTCGAGACCGAACCGCCCGCCCCTCCTCGAACTGCATTGTGGACGAGCAAGTAGAACCGGAGGTACGGCGCTTCCCACCGCACCCGGCCGATGGAGACCGCCATCCCTCGAGCGCGACGCGGGCTCCCGGCCCAGCGGTCGCGAACGGGCTGGGGCCGGTCGGGCTCGCTCCGCAGCACGATCGGCGGGTGGGGGAGCGAGGGAAGAGGTGCGCCCGCGAGCGGGTCGAACTGGCGCCACGCATCCAGGATCTCGGACCGGTTCGGGCGCCGGCGGGCGACGACGGTGATCGCTTCGAGGTGACCGTCCCGAACCCCCACGCGGGCGCAGTGGGCGAGCACCGGTTCGGACCGCGGATGGATCCGACCGTGGCGAGCGGTTCCCAGCATGCGCCGGGTCTCCTCGGCGACCTTCTCCTCCTCCTCTCGTATGAACGGCACGACGTTGTCGGTGATCGAGAGCGACGCGACGCCCGGAAGGCCAGCGCCCGACAGGGCTTGGTAGCTCGCAAGGTGGACCTCGCGGGGAGCGAGCAGCTTCCAGATCGGGGCGAGTCCGAGCACCAGGCCGGCCGCCGTGCAGTTCGGGTTCGTCACGAGAATCCCGCCGGGGCGCCGCCGCGCGGTGAGCGCCCGAAGATGGGCCGCATTCACCTCCGGGATGAGAAGGGGAACATCGGGGTCCATGCGATGGTCGGAGGAATTGCTGAAGACGTGGAGGCCACGCCGGCGGCACTCGGATTCCAGAACCCCGGCGGTGCCGGAGGGAAGGGCACCGAACACCACCCGCACTCCGCGCGCGCGCAGCTCGCGAGGGGTGAAGGGCCGGAGCCGTTGCCGGGCGAGCGCGTCGGGGACCTCTTCGGGGAGCTGCCAGAGCTCCTCGAGCCGCCGACCCGCGGAGCGGTCCGACCCCACGAGGATCGGGGCCGCGAAGAATGGGTGATCGCCGAGCAGGCGGGCGAAGTGCTGACCGATGTACCCGCTCGCGCCCAGGATGGCGCTGGGGATCTGGGAGTCTTCGCTCACGAAAGGAACCCTCCGCGATAGGCGAGGTCGGCGAGGACCATCGCACCCACGCTCTCGACCACGACGACGGCACGCGGAACGATGCACGGATCGTGGCGTCCGGTGACGACGAGCTCGGCGGGCTCGTGGGTGGCGAGGTTGACGGTCTGTTGCGGGCGCGCGATGGAGGACGTCGGCTTGACGGCCACGCGGTAGACGATCGGCATTCCGTTGGCGAGGCCCCCCAAGATCCCGCCGGCGTGGTTCGAGGTCGTTCGGATCCGGCCGTCCTCGTAGCAGAACGGGTCGTTGTGCTCGCTCCCCCGCATGCGCGCCGCCCGGAATCCCGCTCCGAACTCGATCGCCTTGACGGCGGGAATGGCGAAGGCCGCGTGCGCGATCTCGCCCTCGATCGAGTCGAAGAATGGCTCGCCGAGGCCGACCGGCACACCCTGGATGCGCACCTCGACAACGCCCCCGACGCTGTCCCCAGACCGTCGGGCGGTGGCGATCTCCTCCTCCATCCGAAGGGCCGCGGGGAAGTCCGGGCAGGCCACCTCGTTGGCGCTCGCCCGTCCGCGGATCTCCCCGAGCGACAGGGAAGGATCGATCGAGGCGTCGACCGCGCCGATGCTCCGCGTGAACCCGACCAGATCCACGCCGATCGGGGCGAGAAGCTGCCGGGCCAGCGCCCCGGCGATCACGAGCCCGACCGTCATACGGCCGGAGAAGATGCCCCCACCGGAGAGGTCCGCCTCGGGCCCGTACCGGACCCGCGCCGGGTAGTCCGCATGACCGGGGCGAGGCAGATCCCGCATCCGGTCGTACGCCGCGCGCTGGACGTCCTCGTTCGCGACGTGGGCCCGGAACGATCCCCCGTCGGTACGGCCGTTCACCACCCCTCGGTCGATGACCATCCGGTCCTCTTCCTGGCGCTTCGTGGCGAGGCGTCGGCCGACCGGCCGGCGCCGGTCGAGCTCGCGCTGGATCGCGCCTAGGTCAATATCGCGCCCGGGCGGGATCCCATGGATCTCGACTCCGACCTCGGGGCCATGGCTGGTCCCGAACAGGGCGACCCGGTAGCGCTCCCCGAACTCCATCATGATGCGGTCCCACGCTCGCGCACCAGGCGGGACAGGGCCTCCCAGAATCCGGGGAACGACTTTCGAACCGCCCGCCCGTCCCCCAGACGGGAGGGCGAACGAGCGGAGAGAGCGCTCACCGCCGCGCTCATGATGAGGCGATGGTCGTTGAGATTCAAGAGGGAGAGCGGCCGGGGAGCGCCCGTGCCTAGGATGCTCAGCTCTCCTCCCGTGGTATCGACGCGCGCACCCATCGCGCGCACGATGCGCGCGGTCTCGGCGAACCGATCGGACTCCTTCAGCCGGACGTGCGTCGCCCCCCGAAGACGGCTCCGGCGGCCCGGGACTCCTGCAGCGAGGATTCCCACGAGCGGGTACAGGTCGGGCGAGTTCGTTAGATCGACCGAGATCCCTCGGCGGACCGGGCCGGCCACTTCGGTCGCGAGTCGACGGCTGCGAACCGATGCGCCCATCCGGCGCAGGATATCGAGTAGCGCAAGGTCGGCCTGCGGCCATCGTCGATCGAGCCCCGTCACGGTGACACCCCCACCCGTGAGGGCAGCGGCCGCCCAAAAGTACGCGGCCGACGAGGCGTCGCGGGGTACGGTGAAGGGAGTGGCCCGGAACGTCTGCAGCCCGTCGACGCGGTAGCCTCGCGGCCGCACAACGATCCGGACCCCATAGGCGTTCAGAACCGCCGAGGTCGCCTGGACGTACGTTCGTGAGACCAACGGCCCTTGCAGTCGGATCTCCGATCGACCCGCGACGCGCGGAAGGGCCATCAATAGGG
>JAKAZU010000002.1 GCA_021826525.1 Thermoplasmata archaeon | reverse complement strand
CTTGACGAGCCCGCAATTCTGCCCTTCGGGGGTCTCGTTCGGACATAGGCGTCCGAACTGGGTCGGATGCAGGTCGCGCGCCTCGAAGTGAGGCTGCGTGCGGGTGAGCGGGCTTGTGACCCGGCGCAGGTGGCTGATCGTCGACATGTGGCTCGTCCGGTCCAGCACCTGGCTGACGCCGGCGCGACCGCCGACCCAGTTCCCGGTGGCGAGCGCGTGAACGAGCCGCTGCGTCAGGAGGTCCGGCCGGATCGCGCTCGCGATCCTCAGGTCCTTCTTGCGGGCGAACGAGCGCTCGAGTTGGTACTTGAGATCCTTGAGCAGCAGGCTGAAGGCGACCCGGAACAGGTCCTCCATAAGATCCCCCGCGAGCTTGAGGCGCTTGTTCGCGTAGTGATCCTTGTCGTCCTCGCCGCGCTCCTTGAGGTGGAGCTCGAGCACCGTACGCGCCATGCGCGCGAGGTAGAGGGCCTTCTTCAGGCGGTCGGCCCTCGTGTCCCCGAGATGGGGGAGGAGCGACCGGTCGAGGATGCCATCGACCTTGCGCTGACGGTACTCCTTCGCTTGGCCCGTGGCAAACTTCTTCTCTAGGAAGAGGAGCGCGTCCTCGGTCGTCAGGATCCCCTCGGGAGGGTAGGTCTTCTTGGAGAGGGACTCCTCGAGGTTGACGTTGAGGAGATGCTTCATCGTCTGGACGAATGGCTCGTCCAACGGGAGCAGCTCTCCCAGAACCGCCTGGAAGATCTCCTCGTCGTTCTTCATCCCGAGGGCCTTCATCAGGACGACCAGCGGGATCTGGCCGCTCGCCGTCGGGACGCTGACTTGGAGAATCCCCTCCTTCTTCTTCTCGACGACGGTGAGGGACCGGTAGCCACCGCGCTGGCTGAAGACCTTCGCGCTCTCGACCGGCGTCCCGTACCGCTCGCTGTACTCCGCGAAGATCCGGTTCGGCGCTAGGTCCTCGAGGCTGATGATCACGCGCTCGGTGCCGCCGATGATGAAGTAGCCTCCGGGATCGAGCGGGTCCTCGCCGTACTCGACGAGCTTCGCGCGGTACTCCTCGTCGGAGATGGGGAAACCGGAGTCGCGCTCGATGTTCACTCGGTTTAGGTTGCAGGGCCGGCTCTTGACCATGATCGGGAGATCGCCGATGTGCACGTTCTCGGGCGCGCGCTCCACGCCGTTCTCGACGACCGTCACATTGAGGAAGATCGGCGCTTGGTAGGTGAGGTTCCGCAGTCGCGCTTCCATGGGGGTGAGCGTCGGCTTCGAGCCCACCGGCTCTTTGACGAACGGCTGGCCCACGAAGATCGTCGGTTCCGCCGAGGGGCTCACTTGGCCGGTGCGCGGGTCACGACGCCGACCGACGCGCACGTAGATGGAACTCTTCGTCTTCTGCACGTCCAGGCGAACGATCCCGCGCTCCGTGGAGTCCTCGCTCACGCGCGACTCGTCGACGATCCGCTGCATGCGCGAATTGGGGTTGTCGTTCGTCGGCAGGAAATCGTTGAAGCTCGCGAGGTGGTGGTTGACGATCGACCGCTCCCGGAAGAAGGCGTCGACGATCTCGCGCATGGCTACGGACCCCCGGTACCTGCGACAATCACCCGATAGGCGATCGAGAGGCCGGCCGTATCGCTGGGGCGACGGATCCGCACGAGGCGCCCTCCGAGCGGCATCCCCGCCTCCTTCGCCTTCACGAACTCGGGATCGGTGTTGAGGCCCGGATCCTGTAGCAGGATCTTCGGTAGCCGTTCGGGCACCGTGCGGAGCTCCGCGAGCACGCGCTTCGATTCCTCTTCGCTGAGCAGCTCGTGCGGCGGGACGAGACGATGGGCCACGAACGGGCGTGGCGGGGTTGCGGTCTTGGCGGCGGACTTCCTGGAGCGCGAGGACGCGCGGGCTCGAGTAGGACTCATGGAACCTCAGAGGGGATGCGGAGGGGGGAGCGGGCCCGGGGGGAATTTCGGCGGGTCCGAGACACGTCGAGCGGCACCCGCGTTCGAACCCCCGGCCAACTGGTTAAAAGCCAGCTGCTCTGTCCCGGGCCGAAGGCGCCTGCCTGCGGCCTACCGGGCTGAGCTACGGGCCCGATCCTGCCCTCGGCGCGAGAGACCGGGTCAACGTATTTCAGGGTATTCCCAACGCGATTCACCGGATGCTCTCCAATTGGGACATGAGGGACCAGATCGCCGTCCGCCCGTGGGTCGGAAGGTTCGGATCGCTCGCGAGGTCGTCGAGGACGCTCACCGCGGATGCGATCCGTACGTCTAGCGCCGCGCGAGGACGGGCGAGCTCTTCGCGAGCGGCTTGGGCCCCGCGCCGGACGTTGCGGGGAACCGAGAGATCCTCGGCGAGCTGACCGAGCGACGAGCCGATCCGGGCCAGTTCCTCCGATCGGCCGTCGGCGGGCAGCGTCTCCAGCGAAGGCGGCGGGCTTGCCGGTCCGCTCATGGGCGGCTCACCTCCCCACTCTCCTTGTAGGCCGTAACGACCAGCAGCGTCCGCGTCTCGCGGATCCCGCGGACGGCCGGGAGCCGGTGCAGGACGAACTCCTTGAGCTCGTCGTAGCGGGGGAATCGGACCTTGAGGAAGATGTCGGTGTCCCCGGTAACGAGGAAAACATCGTCGACCTCCGTGAACTTCGCGACCTCGCTGGCCACAGTGTCGGCCTCGCTCGTCTCGACCTTCAGCGCGATCAGGGCCACCACATGCTCGTCGCCCCAGACCTTCGTGAAGGCGCTCTCGACCGTTCGGCTGACCGGCCCTTTGGGCGTTGGGTTATTCATCCTGTTCCTCCGTACGCTCGGACGCGACGCTCCGCTCCTCTCCCCGCGAATGCCAGCCTCAATCCCGTGACCTACGTCTCGGGGCTCGACTCGAACTCCTCTTGGAGGTCGTTGATCACTTGGTCGATGACGGCGTTGCTCGACGGGGCGTGGTACTCGCGAACGCCGCCGGCTTCGCTCGAAACCCGAGCGACGGTCTCCGAGCCGCTTCGGAGGAATTCTACGTTGCAAATGAGCTCCTCCATCAGTGGCCGGACCCCCGAGCCGGCGACTCGAAAAAGGACCCCTATATATGCTAAGCGGCGAGCGAGTTCGCGGACTCCCACCCCCGCCGCAAACCCGGCGGCGGCCGGCGGAGCGCGGACGATCGCGATCCGTCAGCGGTGCGGAGGGACCGAGGGCGGAGCGGCCGTCCCGCAGGAGGGGCAGTATCGGGCCGTGGTCGGGATCGAGGACCCGCACGTCGGGCAGACGATGGAGAGGGGAGGGTCCGCGGGAGGCGGCGATCCCGGAGCCGCCAGCTCCGGGTCCCGGCCCGGCGAAGAGGGCTCGGCGGGGTGACGAAGGCCGGGAGGCGACCACGTGGTGGATGGGACCGCCGCGTCGGAAGGACCGACCGGTGGGGAGGCCGTCGCCCGGGCCGCACGCGCGGTTCGCTCCCGGCGTTCGGCCCGGCGGCTCAACCGCGATCCTATTGCGGCGATCGCTCCGGCCACGATCGCGATACCCACCAACAGGTAGATGAGCGGAAATCCGCAGGTCTCGGCGACACACAGCGAGCCTAGGTCGGCGAACGTTGAACCCGACGACCCCATCGGCGCGAACGAGATCGACAGTACCTGCGTGGAGTTCACCACGCGGAACGATCCGAAGGCGGGAGTCGCCGCGTAGCCGGCGGTGGGGGCCACCGCATACCGGTAGGCACCTGGGGCCAAGGGGAACTGAACGACCGGACCCGGGGAGGAACCGTTGTCCGGGCCGGTGGGTCCGATCGAGGTGACCGCCCAAATCGTACCGCGGGGAAGTCCGGACTCCTCGAACGTGATCACGTACTCGCCGGTGGGCGGCATGGCAAATTCGACGGATTCGTTGAGAGCGGCCCCGTGAACGCTCAGGGCGCCCGAACCCGTCCGAGGCAGGTAGTTGCTTAAGGTCCAGGTTTCGAAATTGAAGGTCCCGTTACCGAGCTCGAACGAGATCGTCGTTCCGTTGCAACCGGCTCCGACGCTCCCCACGACGCACGTGATGGCCGGCGGGGCGCCCGAGCCCTCGAGAGCGAGGGTCCAGGTCGAGTCCCTCGGCAGTCCGGTCTCGGTGAAATTGACCGAGTACCTCGCCGAACCGACGAGCGCGGGGTTCCCGGCATCGAGCACGCTGTACAGGACCACTCCCTGGTCGCTCGCGCCCGCCTCGTACGAAACGTTCCAGTTCGACCCGCTACCGACCCAGGTCAGGTTCGTGGCCGTCTCCCCGGTCTGGCTCACGCTCCCGTGGATCGCCGCGGCGCCGGGCGCATCGACGAAGGCCGATCGGCCGGTCTCCTGGACCGTGAGCGTCAGCTGGCCCGTCGTCGAAGGGCCGAAGATGCCCTGTCCGAGGGTGGGTCCTCCCACCAAGGCCAGCTGCGGGTCGAGCCCTCCCGAGTCGCCGGCAAACGCGCTGTTCGCAAACGGTCCATTCGTGAACTCCTGCCCTTGCCAGAAGTAATCGTAGTTGTACCCTGCGATGATGAACGAAGCGCCCGGGACGGAGAGCGAAAGGACCTGGCCGTTGACACCGAAGGTGAGCGTCCGACCGGCTCCGCTGCCGGACAACGAGATCGTCATCGACCAGACCTTCGGGGTCACGATCGTCGTTCCCGATACCGGGAAGTCGTAGGTGTAGATCGTCGCTCCCGGATAGAGGCCAAAATAGGGGTAGGAGATCCAGCCGGTGTAATTTGCGGCCCACGCTCCACCCGACGTCGCGTTGAGATAGATCACGTTCTGAACCCAGTAGAGCGGCGCTCCCAAGCTGTTCGCGATGACGGCGTTCAACTGGACCGACGCGTTGTAGCTCCCTCCGCGGCTGTATACGGAGAGCCCCGATAGGGAGAGTTGGGCGCCGACTCCGTTGAGCGCGAACCCCGATCCTGAGTAGTTATCGTCGAGGAGATACGCGGTGAAGTTGTACGCGTCGAGAGATCCCCATCCCGTGACGAGGCTATATCCGGCCTGGGCGGGGAAGAGGAGGTTGTGTCCGCTCGTGATGAACGATACGGGGGAACTCGGCAACATGGAGGTCCAAGAGCCCACGGGATCTGTTCCCGTCGCGCCACCATTGGCAAGCGGAGGCGGTGTCTGATCGTACTCGTTCGCCCACTGATAGATCGCGGGATCGGCGAACCCGAGCGGAGGTTGACCGTACCGGCCGAGGACCGCGTCGATCTCCGCGACGAGCCCCGCGGTGACCGGCGCGGCGACGGAGGTCCCGGCGACCGCCCCGAGCGTGGGACGTCCGCCCGGGGTCGGGTAGAACACGTAGGTATTGTTCGCGATCGCCGCGACGTCCGGCACGCCGCGCTGGCCGCTCGTAGCCTCGTGCTGGCTCGCATAGGAGACGATGTAGGAGTTGGCTTCGGAGTTCGCCTGCCACGAGGGTTCGGAGTATAGGGAACTCGTGCCTCCCGTGCTCCCAAGAACGTTCGTGCCACCATCGGCATTGACGTCGTACCATGCCGTCTGGTTGAGCATGTGAAGATAATTGGCCCCGTGCTGGAGATCCAACCGGAGGGTAGTGCCACCGACCGCTATGACGCCGTAGGTGTTGTAGGCGACCGTGGAGGGGAACTCGACCGTGGTGCCGAGGTAGCTCGTGGATTCGGTATTGTCTCCCGAATCTCCCGTCGCCGCGAGGACCGTGATTCCGCGAGCCGCCGCCTCCTCCATGTCCTGGCTCCAGGCAGCGTTCACTTCATCGGGGCCTCCCCACGAGTTCGAGACCACCTGAACGTTCTCGAGCGGGGATCCGGCTGGCGGGTTCAGGATGGACGCCATCGCGTTGTCCGTTTCGGACACCCCGGAGTTGGTACCGTAGACGTTGTAGATTTGTGCGCCGGGCGCAGTGCTGCCGACCATCTCGAGATCGAGGGAGTTCTCCACGACCGCACCCGACTGGTCCAAAGCGGCCGAAGGCCCGGGCGGCGGGGCGCCATTCAAGGGAACTCCGTACACCGTGGCATGCGACTCGCCCGCGGGGATGGTGTCGTTGAAGTAGGCGTAGACGTCGGACGGATCGAACGGCGCGGTAAGATCGTTCGTGGGGCAACTGGCCGTGGTATTGACGCTGCAGCCCGCCCACAGGATCGTCGCGACCACTTCGTCGCTCGCATCCGATATGTTCAGGAGCGCCTGCTCGTCGTAGGCGACCTGCAGGTCCGACCCGTAGAGCAGCTGCGCGCCCGCGGTCTCGTTCGGCACCGGATAGCCGTCGAACCGGACCGGCGCTTCCGCAGCTCCGAGGTTTGCCCTTGACGCGATGTCGCTGTGGTACGCCACGTAATCCGACAGTCCGGTCACCTGGATCACCGACGAGGCGATCGGCGCGGGAAGTGTCGGCGCTCCTATCACGGCGTAGTACGAGCCCCGGCTCGGCTGGTAGTACTCCGCGATGCGGACACCGAAAGCCCGCGCGATCGTAGGCGCCGGCCCGCTCAGGAAAACGCCGGAACGATCGGCGTACGTGGTCATGTTCACCCCTCGCAGAGCGCCGAAGTACGCCCGCGCCGCTGCGTACGCGCTCGCGTTCGCGGCGAACGCGCGGTCGAATTGGGCCGCGGTCAGATACGTGCGGTCGGGTCCCGCGGGAGTGTTTGAAAGGCGCTCGAGAAGATGGGCGAGTTGGGACTGGTTCGAAAATGCAAACGCCACAAAGACGCTGATGCTACCGTTGTACGGAGCGATGGGCCTGAGGTCCGACGGGCCCCCCGCGAGTTGGGAAACCTCCAGCCGAGGCGCCACGAGCAACGACGATAGGGAAAGGCTTGTCGCGCCGCCCGAAACGCCGACGGACGTCGACGCGGCACCGGCGACGAGCGAAGCTCCGCTGCCCACGAGAAGGACTCCGATCAGGCCCGCGGCTAGCGCGGCCCACGGACGAATTCCTTCGCGTCGTGACCCCGGTCGCATGCGAAGTTCCCGCCCGATCCTTCCCCAGGGCGGGCTTTCAGGGGGCCCACTCCGCATAATCTTTCGTCCAACCTCGAAACGAGATCGTCTCCGCCTCTCCTCTGGGCTGGAGTGTACCGCGCAGGGTCCGGGTCCTTAAGAGAGGCCGCCCCATCGCGTCGCCGCGAATGGCGGTAGCGCCGACTCGACCATCGGTCACGGTGGAAGTTCGTGTCGCCTTGAAGCCCGGAGTGCTCGACGCCGAAGCCGAGAATATCGAGAAGTCGTTGAGCCTCCTCGGCGTCCGCCCCGCTCCGAAAGTGCGTACCGCGCGGGTCTACGACCTCGTCTTCGAAGGGTTGTCGGAGGAGGACGCGCGGGCGCGTGCCCAAGAAGCGGCCGATCGACTGCTCGCGAACCCGGTGATCCATACGGTCCGCGTCGTGGCCCAGCCCGATTAGCGAACATGACGGCGTCGGAGCTCGACTGGAGCCCCGGGGTCTCGTCGATCCCCGTTCGGAAGGCCTCGCGAGCGAGCCTAGTGCGGACGAACCGGGAACGAAGCTGGGGCTTCGACGCCATCGAACTCGACCGAATCCAGCGCTACTTTCGCAACGCCGACCGTGATCCCACGGACGTCGAGCTCGCGGGTTTGGCGCAGAGCTGGAGCGAGCACTGCAGCTACAAGACGAGCCGACCGTTCCTGCGCCGTCACTTCGGGCCGCTCCGCGCGAACGCGCGAGTCCTCGGGACCGGCGATGCGGGCGTGATGCGCTTCGACGCGGGGTTCGCCTACGCGCTGCGCATCGAGTCGCACAATCACCCGTCCGCGGTGGAGCCGTACGGCGGGGCCGCCACGGGGATCGGGGGCATCCTACGGGATGTCCTCGCCGTGGGAGGAAAGCCGATCGGTCTCGCGGACCCGCTCTTCTTTGGCCCGCTGGACACGGTAGCCGACCGGGTGCCGACGGGGGTTCGCACGCCCGAGTACCTGTTCTCCGGAGTCGTAGCCGGCATCCGGGACTATGGAAACCGGGTCGGCGTCCCCACGGTGAGCGGGGGGATCTATCTCGATCCTTGCTACACGGTCAACCCTCTCGTGAACGTAGGATGTGTCGGCTTCCTTCCTCGCCGCCGCCTGATACCCAACCGCGCTCGACGGGCGGGGGATCGCTTGATCCTCGCGGGGGGACGGACCGGCCGCGACGGCATCGGCGGCGTCGCGTTCGCGTCGCGCGAGCTCACCCCACGCAGCGAGTCCGAGTCGCGCGGCGCGGTCCAGCTGGGGAACCCGATCATGAAGGAGCCGCTAATCCACGCGTGCCTCGAAGCCGCGGATGAGGGGCTGATCGCGGGGATGAAAGACCTCGGTGGTGGCGGTCTCGCGACGGCCTCGGGCGAGCTTGTCTACGCCGGTGGATTCGGCCAATCGATCGATCTCGCGAAGGTTCCGCCGCGGGAGGCAGGACTGCTCCCGTGGGAGATTTGGATCAGCGAATCCCAGGAGCGCATGATCCTGGACGTTTCCCCCCGACACGTCGACCGTGTGCTGGACATCTTCGACCAATACGACGTCCCCGCCACCGACATCGGGAGCGTGATACGGAGCCCGTACGAGGAGATCCGGTACGAGGACGGTCCCGCCGCGCGCTTGCGGCTCTCCTTCCGGGTGGATCCCCCGACGCGACGCCGACCGATCCGACCGCGGAGAAGCGTTCGTCGGCGGGACGCGGGCCCGGCGGACGCGGATCTGCGGGGCCTCTTCGAGCGACTCGTCCTCGACCCCGCATCGAGATCTCGCGAGGGGGTCATCCGCATGTATGATCACGAGGTCCAAGGACGCACCTCGATTCGACCGCTCCACGGTCGCCCGCAGTCTCCCTCCCACGGCGATGCCGCCGTTCTTCGCCCTCGAGCCGAGAGCTACCGCGGACTGGCGGTGACGGTGGCCACGGCGCCGTGGTTCTGTCGAGAGGATCCGTACGCGGGCGGCATCGCGGTGGTCGAGGAGGCCGCTCGAAACCTGTATGCCGTCGGAGCTCGGCCCGACGCGTTCACGAACTGCCTCAACTTTGGGAACCCCGAGGACCCTCGCGTGCTGGGAGACTTCGATCGGGTCGTCCGGGGCCTCGCGGCCGGCGCCCGCGCGCTCGGCCTCGCGGTACCCTCCGGGAACGTGAGCCTGTACAACGGGGGCATCGGCCGCGAGATCCTGCCGACCCCGGTGGTGATGGCAACCGGGATCGTCGATGACCTCCGTCGCGCGGCCACGAGCGATCTTAAGTCCGCCTCGGACCCGCTCTTCGTGCTCGGCCCGAACCGCCCCGAGCTCGGCGGTTCGCTGTGGGCGCGTAGCAACGCGGTCGCGAACGCACCTCTCCCCCCGACCGATCCGCTCGGGCTGAGAGAGGACGGGGAACGCCTGCTCCGGGCGATCCGCTCCGGAGCCGTCCGCGCCGTCCACGATGTGTCGGACGGTGGCCTCGCAGTCTGCCTGGCCGAAATGGCGTTCGGAGGCGGCCTCGGGTTCGACGTTGACCTGGAGAACCTGGGCCTCGCGACGGCCGCGCGGGCCCTCGCCGCCGAGGGTGGCTCTCGATGGATCGTCGAGGTTCGCCCGGACGAGACCGCGAGACTGTCGGCTCTGTTTGGCCGCCGATCCTGGATCCGGCTGGGAAGCGTCACCGCGGGATCCGCGCGCCTGGCGTGGGGATCGGAGACCCGGGCGAGCCTCGACCTCCCGTCCCTGTACGCGCATTGGCGCGAAGGACCGGGTTCGCCCGCGGCGAAGTGAGGCATCGGTCGAGGATGGAACGCACCACGGCCCTCGTTTCGGGCGGGAAGGACTCGATCTACGCGGCCTATCTCGCGGAGTGCCAAGGGTGGCCGGTCCACGAACTCCTCGTGATGAGACCCGAGGATCCGGATTCGTGGATGTTCCATACTCCGAACCTCGATCTCGTGCGTTGGCAGGCCGAGGCGTGGGGCAAGGCGCTGCGCGTCCATCCGGTCGCACCCGGGGACGCGGAGGCGGAGACCCGGGCGCTCGAGGACGCGATGCGCGGGGGGGGCCGCGGCCCAGTCTCGGTGGGAGCGATCGCCTCTTCCTTCCAATGGTCCCGCGTGCTGAGAGCGGCCCAGGCCGTCGGGCGACGGGTCTACGCCCCCTTGTGGCGGGTCGACCCCCGGCGCGTGGTCGCGGAGGAGATTGCGGCCGGGCTGGAGATCCGCCTCGTGCAGGTGGCGGCGGAAGCGCTCGGGGAGGATTGGCTGGGCGAGCGGCTCGATGCCGATCGGGCGCGACGCCTCACGGCCCTGTCCCGTTCCCGTGCGGCGGTGCATCCGGCCGGGGAAGGAGGAGAATACGAAACGCTCGTGGTAGATGCGCCGTTCTGGCGCTCGCGCCTGTCGTTCGATCGCGCGAGGATCGAGCGCCGCGGGGCATGGGCCCGATGGGCCGTCGAAGCTGCCCATCTCGTTCCGCACGGGGTCCCGGTGGGTTGAGTCCAAATGCCCTGGCGATATCGCCCGCCGATGACCCGGGTGGGAACGACGGGACGACACGCGGTCCCGGGGGCGGCCGCCGCTCGCCGGCTCGGAGATCCCCGCGCGAGACCGAACGTGCGATGGCTTTCGCAGTTGCTCGGAAGGCCCCCTCGCGCCGTCCGCGACATTCTCGCGGAATCCTCCACTTTCGCCGGAGTGGATCGGGCCATCCGTCGACGGCACCTCGAAGGGGGGCGGGCGAACTATGCTCAGTTCCGAGCTCCGCTCGAACTCTATGCCCTCGTTCGATCGACCCGCCCGGACCATGTGGTCGAGACCGGCGTCAGCAGCGGGGTCTCCAGCGCCCACATCCTGCTGGCCCTGAGGCGAAACCGCCGGGGGGTGCTCCACTCGATCGACCTCCCGACGCCTCAGCGGGGCCCCACGCTCGGAGCGAGAGAGACCCCGGTCGCCTTGCCGGCCGGGCGCAGGAGCGGTTGGGCCGTCCCCGAGGCGCTACGGGCCGGCTGGGACCTCCGAATCGGGCCGAGCGAGGATTTGCTCCCGCGACTCGTCCGGTCGCTGCCGTCCATCGGCCTCTTCCTGCACGATAGCCGTCACACTCCGGGCCACCTCGCCTTCGAGCTCGCCACCGTGGCCCCCCGCCTCTCTCCGGGCGCGATCGTGCTCGCCGACAACACGGTCTGGACCGGGCAAGCGTTCCCCCGGTTCGCTCGGCGGGTTGGGGCGAGGGTCTGGCGGCGGGGTCATAGCGACTTGGTGGGCTTGGTGGTACCCGAGTCGGGCGCCATCGCAAACTGACCCAAGGCGCAGGCCGAGGGCGCTCCCGGGAAGTTTAAGTCCCGCGGAGGGCCTCGGATACCGATGGCCGCGAGCCGCCCGAGACCGGAACCCTCCGGCGCGTACGACCGCGCTCCCGAGCACGGCCGCATCGCGAGCGCCCGCGCCCGGTGGGAGGCGGAGGTTCTGGGCCCCGCGCTGGCCAGGTCCCCGGAGCGTCGGGACGCGTTCGCCACCATGGGGGGCATCCCGGTCGATCGCCTGTATCTTCCCGGTTCGAGCGATCCGTCGCGTCTCGGGATGCCGGGCGAGTACCCGTTCACCCGCGGCATCCACCCGACGATGTATCGCAGCCGCCTGTGGTCGATGCGGATGTTCTCCGGATTCGGGACCCCCGAAGACACGAACCGGCGGTTCCGCTACCTGCTGTCCCACGGTGAATCGGGCCTCTCGATCGCCTTCGACGACCCCACGCTGTACGGGATCGATGCGGATGACCCGGAGGCGCTCGGAGAGGTCGGAAAGTGCGGAGTGAGCGTGAGCTCCCTCGAGGACATGCGGCGCCTTCTGCGTGGCGTGCCCCTCGACCGCGTCACGACCAGCATGACGATCAACGGACCTGCGAACATCATCTGGGGCATGTACGTCCTCAGCGCGGAAGCTGCGCACGTGCCTCGCGCCCGGCTGGGTGGCACGACGCAGAACGACATCCTGAAGGAGTACACCGCCCAAAAGGAATTTCTGTACCCCCCCGCGCCCGCGCTCCGACTCGTCGTCGACACCATCGAGTTCGCGACCCGAGAGATGCCCCAGTGGAACCCGGTGTCGATCTCGGGCTACCACATCCGCGAAGCGGGGTCCACCGCAGTACAGGAGCTTGCGTTCACGCTCGCGGATGGGATCGCGTACGTCGAGGCGACGCGCGCCCGCGGGATCCCGGTCGATGATTTCGCTCCTCGCCTGAGCTTCTTTTTCAATTCCCACAACGACTTCTTCGAGGAGATCGCGAAGTTCCGCGCCGCGCGCCGAGTCTGGGCGACCGTGATGCGCGATCGCTTCGGCGCGAAGAACGAGCGCTCGTGGTGGATGCGCTTCCATACCCAGACGGCCGGGTGCTCGTGCACGGCCCAACAGCCCGAGCTCAACATCGTGCGGACCACCATCCAGGCGCTCGCGGGCGTGATCGGGGGGACCCAGTCGCTGCACACGAACTCCTACGACGAGGCGCTGCAGCTGCCCAGCGAGGACGCGGTGCGCATCGCGCTGCGGACGCAGCAGATCTTGGCGCACGAAAGCGGGGTCCCGAAGGCAATCGACCCATTCGGGGGAAGCTATTACGTCGAGTGGTTGACCGACCGGATGGAGGAAGAGGCCTTCCGTTACTTCGACCGGATCGACGAGATGGGCGGCGTCGTCGCGGCGATCGACCGCGGGTTCTTCCAACGCGAGATCCAGGAGTCCTCGTTCCGCTATCAGCGCGCGGTGGAGGGGGGCGAGGCGAAGGTCGTCGGCGTGAACGCGTACACCATCGACGAGCCGGTGCGCGTTCCGCGCCTCAAGATCTCGGAAGCCGCACGGCGCGATCAGGCCCGCCGGCTGACCGCGCTGCGGAGCCGCCGCAACCCGTCGCGCCACGCCGCGGCGCTCGACCGGCTCCGGCGCGTCGCCGAGACCGAGCGAGGGAACACGATGCCGGCCGTGCTCGACGCGCTGAAGGCGCGCGCGACGCTCGGAGAGATCGTCCGGGCCTTCCAGGATGTCTACGGTCGCTACCGCGAGCGCTCGACGTACTGAGAGTCGGCGAGGGATGGGTCGCCCCCGCTCGGCCCCGAGCGAGGGCGGATCGAACGCAGAGTATCGCCGGGTGCTGGAGGACCTGTTCCACCGGCGCCGCTTTGGGATGAAGCCGACGCTCGAGGTGGCCCGTCGCCTTCTCTTTGAGCTCGGCGATCCGCAGCGTCGCGCCCCGTCCATCCACATCACCGGCAGCAAGGGAAAGGGATCGGTCGCCGCGATGTCGGAGGCGATCCTTCGTGCGCATGGCCGGAGGACCGGGCTGTTCACGTCGCCCCACCTTGTCAGCTACCGGGAGCGCATCCGGGTGAACGGCGCGCCGATCCCACCGGAAGAGGTGGTGAACGGAATCCATCGCATCGAAGAGGTCGCGGGCCGGCTCGAGCGGACCGGCGCGATCGACCGGCCTCCTACGTTCTTCGAGGTCACGACCGCCCTCGCCTTCGATTGGTTCCGGCGCGAGAACGTCGACGCGCTCGTCGTCGAGGTGGGGATCGGGGGTCGCTGGGACGCGACGAACCTGCTCGCGTCGCGTATCGGGGTCGTCACCACGCTCGAGCTCGAGCACGTGCAGATCCTCGGCCCCACCCTCGCGGCGATCGCGGGCGAGAAGTCCGGGATCTTCCACGCGGGGATGCACGGGATCGTCGGCCAGCTGCCCGACGAAGGTCGTGCCGTCCTCGATGCCGCCGCCGGATCGCTGGGAGTACCGCTCTGGCACCTCGGTGAGGAGATCGCGGTCCGCGACCGGCACTGGACCCGGGCCTACCAGGAGTTCGCGATCTCCTGGCCCGGCCGAGAACGGTTCCCGGTGCGGCTTCGGCTCGAGGGAGACTTCCAGGCGACGAATGCCGCGCTCGCTCTCGCCGCAACGCACCGGTTCCTCGAGATGGGTTCGGAGGGGCCGCATTGGAGCGTCACGCGCTCCCGCTCGGCACTCGCCCGCCTCGAGATCCCCGGTCGCATGGAGCGGGTCGCGCGCGACCCCCCGACGTACTTCGACGTCGCTCACACCCCCGAAAGCGCCCGCGCGGTCGCGCGGAGCCTGGCCGAGGTGCTTCCGTTCGCGGAACCGGCGGAGAGCGCGATCGTCTTCGGCTGCCTGAGGGACAAGCCGGCCGCCGAGATCCTGGAGGCGCTGCGGCCGCTCGCCCGCACGATCGTTCTGGTCCCCGTGCGTTCTGAGCGGGGCCTCGCCCCGTCGGAGCTTAGGGTGGTCGCGACGGGGCGATTTCCGAGAGTGGTCGTCGCACCGTCCGCGCTCGAGGGCTACCGCCTGGCGCGGGCCGCGACCGGCGACGGCGGGCTCCTGCTCGCCCTCGGGAGCGATTACCTCATCGGGGAGCTGAAGCGAGGGACGGCCGGCGTGTCGATCGAGGAACCCGACCTCTCTGACCCCGGTCGGATGAGCCTTCCGGGAGCCGCGGGATGAGGCGCCGGCCGGGGTTCCCTTGGCCCCGGGTGCTCGACAAACTCAGCGAGTTCTACGGGACCGGGAACTGGCGAGTCCCGTACCTGCGGAACCATGCCGAGGACCCGTTCCAGGTGCTCATCGGCACGATCCTATCGCAGCGGACGCGGGACGAGGCGACCGACGTCGCCAGCGCCCGGCTATTCGCGCGCTACCCGAACCCGGAGCTCCTCGCGCGCGCGAGTCCGTCCGACCTCGAGCCCTTGATCCGGTCGACCGGGTTCTACCGCTCGAAGGCCCGTGTCCTGCCGCGGAGCGCTCGAGCGATTCTCGAGCGCTTTCATGGAGACGTCCCCCGTACCTTTGCCGAGCTCACGAGCCTCCCGGGGGTAGGGCCGAAGACGGCGAACTGCGTCCTGGTCTTCGGCTACGGGATCCCGGCGATCCCGGTCGACACCCACGTCCACCGTATTGCGAACCGGCTCGGGCTCGTGCGCACCCGCACCCCGGAACAGACGGAAGAGGCGCTCCGTCGCTCCGTCCCCCGACGCTACTGGATCCCGCTCAACCCGCTCCTGGTCCAGCATGGGCAGAACCTATGCCGGCCGATCGGACCCCAGTGCGAACGATGCCCGATCGCGGTCTGGTGCGCTACGGGACGGGCTCGGGCCGCGGGGCGTCGTCCGCCCCGCCCGGCCGACGCGCGCCCGCGGGTCGGCCGCCGCCCGTCCGCGGGACGTAGATCAGGAGGGCGAGCGGTACCGCTACCGCGACCGCGAGCAGGGGCCAGGCGAACGCGTAGCCAACGGACGCGACCCAGAGGCCGAACGCCCACGCGACGATCGCTCCCCCGGCGAGTTGGATGGAGTTGAACAGGCCGATCCCGATCGGGATCTCCCCGGCCGGGAGACCGGGTAGGTAGTTCGGCAGCACGTACATGATCGCGTAGGTTGCCCCGTAGGCGAACGAGAATGCGATCCCCAGGAAAACGATCGGGACGAGCCCGACCCACGGGATCAGAGCCACCGTGACCGTCGCGATGCCGCCGGCCACGATGAACTGCGTCCGACGGTCGGCCCTTCGTTCTGTGACGTAGCCGCCGACTGGGCCCCCGACGATGCTCGGGAGGACGAAGGCCATGCCGACTCCTCCCGCGACCGCGGCGCTCCATCCGAGTTCGACGGTCCCATACGGGACCAGGAACTGCCCCGTGGCGAAGGTTGCGCCCTCGAGGCCGATGAACGCGAAGCCGATCGCCCAGAGGGCGGGGAGTCGCAGGGCCGCCGGCAGCCTCGGCCGGGCGACCGGTGCCGGGGGCGCCGCCCCGACGCCGCGGGGGATCAGGAGTACCGCCCCGAACGTGAGGATGAGGAGACCGACCCCGCCGAGCGCGAGGGTCCAATGCCAGCCGAGCGGGCCGACCGCGATCGCGCTCAAGAGCACGCCCGCCGCCGCGCCTCCGCTGAACGCCGAGCTGAACATTCCGACGGGCAGCCCGCGCTTTCCTTCCGGGTACAGGCTCCCCACGAGCCCGATGGCCGGGGAAAAGAACAGGGCCGCGCCCACGCCGGCCAACCCTCGTAGCGCGACGAGGGATGCGAACGTCGGCGCGAAGCCCGAGGCGATGCTTGCCACTCCCAGCAACGCGGCCCCGGCCAGAGCGACCGGCCGCGAGCCGAATCGCTGCGAAAGCACTCCGGCGGGCACCTGCAGCAGCCCGGCGGCCACGAGAAAGATGGCGAGGAGCAGGCCCCACTCGGCCGGCCCCACCGAGAACTGGGCGCCGATGGCGGGGAGGGCCGGCCCTACGGTGTACCAGTTGTACGCATATCCCGCCCGGACCGCGATCATGATCGTGGTCGCGCGGCGGGTGGAGGCGGCCGAAAGACCGGTCGCGGGGAGCGTGGCGGGACCCTCCGCGAGGGAGACGACCTCGCCACTCATGCGCCCGCGCAAGGGACCTTGCCCCTCATCAGCCCAGCGACACGGGCCGGCTCCCTCCGAACGCCTTAAGGGCCCGGCGCCGTCCGCCGAACGTCATGATGGACGCGAGCGAGTACGACCTCGCCTTCTTCCATCGTGAGGGAATGCACCGTCGCGCCTGCGCGAAGTGCGGGCGCGCCTTCTGGACCCTCGGCGAGCACACCGTCTGCCAGGAGGCCCCGTGCGCCCCGTACGGCTTCGTCGGCCATTCGCCGTTTCGCCGAACGTACCAACTGGACGAGATGCGAGAGGCGTTCCTCTCCTTCTTCGAGCGACGGGGCCACACGCGACTCTCGCGCTATCCGACGGTCGCCCGCTGGCGCAACGACGTGTTCTTCACGCAAGCGAGCATCTACGACTTCCAGCCATGGGTCACGAGCGGAGCGATCCCCCCGCCGGCGAACCCGCTCACGATCTCCCAGCCGTGCCTGCGATTCATCGATCTCGAAGAGGTGGGGCGCAGCGGCCGCCACTTCACGATGTTCGAGATGATGGCGCACCACGCGTTCAACCGGCCCGACCACGAGGTCTACTTCAAGGATCGCTGCACCGAGCTCTGCCATGAGCTCCTGACCGGGGAGTTCGGGGTCGATCCCGCCCTCATCACCTACAAGGAGGAGGAGTGGGAGGGCGGGGGAAACCTGGGCCCCTCGCTGAGCGTCGGGCTCCAGGGCCTCGAAGTGGCGACCCTCGTGTTCATGGAGTACACCCGCGACGGCGAGCGCCTCAAACCGATGCCGTTGACCGTCGTCGATACCGGGTACGGCCTCGAGCGGTACACATGGATCAGCCAAGGAACGAAGAACGCCTACGAGGCGGTCTTCGGGTCGACCTACGACGAACTGCGCCGAAGCCTGCCTCCCTACGAGTCGGCGGTGGTGATCGACCACGCCCGAGCACTCAGCCTCATGCTCACCGACGGCGTCGTTCCGTCGAACGCGAAGGAAGGCTATTTCGCGCGCCTGTTGATCCGACGCGCAATCCGTCTCCTCGCCCGCTCGAGCGAGCCCCTCGACCTGATCGGGGTGATCGAGCGGGTCAGTCGGGACCTGGTCGGCCACTTTCCCGAGGTCGGACAGAACCGCGAGGACCGCGACCGCGTGCTCCAGGCCGAGATCGAGCGGTTCGACGAAGCGATCGACCGGGCCCGCCCCGTCCTGCGCCGGCAGGAGGAGCGGCTCCGCTCCGAGGGTCGAACGCCGGGCACGGAGGAGCTGATCGAGTGGTACGACTCCCTCGGCGTCCCTCCCGATGTGGCCGCGGGAATATTGGCGCATCCCCCTCCCGTACCGGAGGATTTCTACTCTCGGGTCGCGGACCGACACGTCAACGAGACCCCGACGAACGACTATGCGGAGAGGCGCGACGCGCTGCCGGAGCTTCCGGTCCAGGCCCCGGCCACGGACGTGGGTTACTACATGGACCCCTACACGGTCTCGTTCGAGGGGCATGTCGTCGGGTCCGAGGGACCGTGGGTCGTCCTCGACCGGACCTACTTCTATCCGACCAGCGGCGGGCAAGTCCACGACACCGGTCACCTCGGAGACGTACCGGTGGTCGACGTCCAGCGCCAGGGTCCCTGGATCTACCACCGGCTCGACCGCCCGAGCCCGTTCCGCGCCGGCGATCGCGTCCACGGCCGGATCGACGCGGCCCGACGGACGCAACTGATGCAGCACCACACCGCAACCCACATCATCAACGGCACCCTCCGTCGGCTCCTCGGCCCGCATGTCTGGCAAGCCGGGGCCTACAAGGGACCCGAGTTCGCACGGATCGACGTCACCCACTACCGGCCCCTGTCCGACGGAGAACTCCGGTCGGTAGCTCGGCGCATCAACCAGGTCGTGCGGGAGAACCACCCGGTCCGAAGCTACTTCGAGCCCCGAAGCGAAGCCGAGCGAAGGTTCGGGTTCTCCCTGTACCAGGGCGGCGCGGTCCCGGGGAAGGACCTGCGGATCGTCGAGATCGACGACGTCGACGTAGAGGCGTGTGGAGGCACGCACTGCACGCATACGAGCGAGGTCGGCGCGATCGACATCCTCGATGTCGAGCGCATCCAGGATGGGGTCATCCGTCTCACCTACGCGAGCGGCGAACGCGCCCTCGAGATCCGGGAGCAGCGCGACCGGGCCTTGCGCGAGGTAGCGCGGCGGTTGGGCGTCCCGCCCGAGAAGGCCCCGGAGGGAGTGGATCGGCTCTACGAAGAGATGGAGAGCGCTCGGCGCGCGCAACGCGATCGGCGCAAGGAGGACCTCGGGGCCGTTGCGAGCCGCCTCGCCTCCGATGCCCAGAACCTCGACTCCGTCGGAGGGGTCACGATCGTGCGCGCGCGCGTGGATCTCGATCGCACCGAGCTGGCCGAGCTCTCCCGCCTGCTGTCCCGCGAGCCGAACCGGGTGGTCCTGCTCGCGGCCGAGCGGGAGGGGCGCGGAACCCTGTTCGTCGGCTCCACCGCTGCCCGCGTCCCCGCGAACGCGTTGGTCGACCGCGCGAAGGCTCGCTTCCAGGGAAAGGGAGGGGGTAGCGCGTCGGCCGCCACCGCGGTGGGCGAGCCGGGCGCTCCGCTGGCCACCGCGCTCGAGGACGCCCGGGCCGAGGCGCGCCGCCTCGCCGGATCCCCGACCTCGGAGGCGGAACCGACCGGACCCGGGAGCCGAGGGTCCCACTAGATCGATCCGGGGAACGCCAGCCCAAGCCCGAGCAGCACGAGGCCCGGTATCACCGTCATCATGAGGTCGTCGTCCAGGTAGGTCCATTGGGGGCGCTCGGACGCGATCGCCACGACCCCCGCCGCCGCCGCGAACAGGGATGCGGTGAGCAGGGATGCATGGCCCACCCAGGCCAAGGAAACGGCAGCGAGTGCGAAGTAGACGACGAACGGAAGCGCGGGGTAGAAGGCGGCGCCCGCGGCCGTTCCGCGGGACTCCCCGATGATCGGATCGACGATCGCGGTCCCGAGGATCACCGCAACGGCGATCGGTTCCGGGAAGAGGACCAGAGCGACCACGATCGCCATCCCGAAGTAGGAGTAGCTCGCGAGGCGCACCCGCTCGTGGGGCCGGATCTCGGGCACCTCGAGCCGCCCGGCGAGGCGAAGCCCATCCACGACGAGGAGGGCGACCAGGGCGGCGATCGGAATCGCCCAGTTCGGGATGACGATCAGTAGATGGGGCGGGAACGCGTAATAGATCAGGGTCAGGGCGCCTCCCGCGTGCAGGAACCTCCGGCCGAGTCGCCCCCCCAGAGCGGCATCTCCGCCGAACCGGCTCCCGAGCCAGCTACGGAAGCGACCTTGGCGGTGCAACTGCATCGGACCTTCCCCCGAAGGCCCGGGGGCCATTACTCCGCCCTCCGGCCGCGACGGCTATGTGCGTGACGGCTTCTGAACCTCGCCATGAAGGTCGCCGTCGTGGTGGGGAGCAAGTCCGACCTCGAGATCGCCGAAAAAGTCCGCACCCGGCTTACCGACCTGGGCGTCCCGTGCGAGGTCGCGGTGGCGAGCGCCCACCGCACGCCCGAGAAGGTCGATCGGATGGCCCAGGATCCGAGCACGGACGTGTTCATCGCGATGGCCGGCCTCTCCGCGGCCTTGCCGGGCGCGATCGCCGCGCGCACCGTCCGGCCCGTGATCGGCGTTCCGCTGCACCGCGGGCTAGGCCTCGACAGCCTCCTGAGCGTCGTCCAGATGCCACCGGGCGTTCCCGTGGCCGCGGTCGGACTGGATGCGGCGGAGAACGCCGCGCTCCTCGCGACCGAGATCCTCGCGCTGAAGTACCCCGAGCTCCGCGCCTCCCTCGACCGATACCGCGCGAAGTGGCGCGAGGAAGCCCCCCCGCCGGCCCGGAGCGGCGCGTGAACGATCCCGCCGAGTTCGTTCGGCACGCGATCGAACGGTTGCGCGCGGACGTCCCGGAACGCGCCATCGTGGCGGCGTCGGGGGGGATCGATTCGACCGTGGCCGCGCGCCTCGCCGAGCTCGCGCTCGGGGACCGCGCTCGCTGTCTCTTCGTCGACACGGGACTGCTGCGTGATGGGGAGGTCGACCGGGTGCGCGCCTACTTCCGCGAGAGCGGAACCCATGTCCAGGTCGTCCCGGCGGAAGACCAGTTCCTCAGCGCCCTCGAAGGGGTAACGGATCCCGAAGACAAGCGCGTGCGGATCGGCCACACGTTCATCCGTCTGTTCGAGCACGAAGCGGCGCGGATTCGCACCGACCGGCTCATCCAGGGAACGATCGCCCCGGACTGGATCGAGAGCGGCGGGTCGGGCAGCGACGGCTCGGCGAAGCGGGACACGATCAAGACCCACCACAACGTCGGTGGGATCCCGAAGGACTCGACGCTGCGCTTGGTCGAGCCGCTGCGCGACCTCTACAAAGACGAGGTGCGAGCGGTGGCCCAAGAGCTGAAGATCCCCGATCCGCTTCGCCAGCCTTTCCCGGGACCGGGCCTCGCGGTCCGCGTCGTGGGCGAAGTGACCGCGGAACGGCTGCGCCGGGCCCGGGTCGCGAACCGGATCGTCGAGGAGGAGGTCGAGCGCGCAATCCGCTCGAACGAACTGGCGCGGCCCTGGCAGTACTTCGCCGTGCTCCTGCCCGTGCGGACCGTCGGCGTCCTCGGCGACAATCGCTTCCATGGCGAGGCCGTGAGCGTGCGGATCGTCGACTCGATCGATGCGATGACCGCGCGCTCCGTCGCGCTCCCGCACGCCGTGGGCGCCCGGATCGCGGAGCGGATCACCCGCGAGCTGGCCGGCGAGGTCGTCCGGGTCCTCTACGACCTGAGCGACAAGCCCCCCGCGACGATCGAGTGGGAGTGAACCGGCCGCCGTCTACAGGAGCCGCACGGCCTCGAGGTTGTACGGGACCCGGGTCTCCATGTTGAACCGCTTGTGCAGGCTCGAAGCCAGATCGAGCGCTTTCGACTCGTCGCCGTGGTTCACCAGGACGCGCTGCGGCCGGGGATCGACCGACGCGATGTAGTTCATCAGCTGGGCGCGGTCGGAGTGCCCGCTGAAGCCCTCGATCGTCGTCATCTCGAAGCGGACCGGGATCGGCACCTGGCGAGGACCGTCCATGAACGTCGTCTCGCTGACCCCCCGCTGGAGCCGGCGCCCAAACGTGCCGTCGGCCTGGTAGCCCACGAACACGAGCGCGTTCTTCTCGTCGGCGGACCAGTTGCGGAAATACTCCATCACCGGCCCGCCGCTCATCATGCCCGACGTGGCGAGCACGATGCACGGCTCCTTCGAGTCGAGGATGTTCATGCGCATCTGCTGGGAGTCGACGCGGTGGAATATGTCGGAGAGGAACGGGTTGTCCCCCTGCTGGAAGATCTGCGTGCGCAGTTGGCTGTTGAGGTACTCCGGGTAGGCGGTGTGGATCGCGGTCGCCTCGAAGATCATGCCGTCGAGGTACACGGGGACGCGCGGGATCTTGCCCGCGCGCATCTTGTCCTCGAGCACCAGCATGACCTCTTGCGAGCGTCCCACGGCGAAGACGGGCACGATCAACTTGCCGCCGCGCTCGAGGACCTTCGTCGCGAGCGCACAGAGGGCTTCCGTCGCCTGCTGTCGGCTCGGTTGGAAATCGCGGAACCCTCCGTACGTCGACTCGATGATGAGCGTCTCCAGACGGGGGAAGCGGTTCGCGGTCGGGTTGAAGAGCCACGTCCTCTCGAACTTCATGTCCCCCGTGTAGGCAAGGTTGTAGTCCCCATCGCCGAGGTGGAAGTGGCAGACCGAGGAACCTAGGATGTGGCCCGCGTTGTGGAGTGTGAGACGTACATCCGGCGCGATGTCGGTCGTCTCCCCCCAGCGCAACGGGATCGTTCGGGCGACCAGCTCGCGAACGTGCGACGAGTCGTAGAGGCCCTTGCGGGCTTCGGCGTTGACGACCTTGATCGCATCGAGCAGAATCAGAGTAATCCGGTCGCGCGTCGGCGCGGTGCAATAGATCGGACCCTTGTAGCCGTACTTCAACAGGACCGGTACGAGCCCGCAATGGTCGAGGTGGGCGTGGGTCACGACGACCGCGTCCAGCGAATCGAGCGGCAGGAGCTCGGGCGCGCTGAAGAACGGGGTCCGGTCCGAGCCCGGATCGAGGCCGCAATCGATCAGGATCTTCGAATTCTGGGTGGAGAGGAGGCTCGCGCTCCGGCCGACCTCCCGGTATCCGCCCAGCGCGGTCGACCGCGCCCAGATCTTCTCGGGTAGGCGTTCGCGGGCGATCCGGACCCCTACTTTCCGCAGGAACGTCCGGCGCTCGTCGAAGACGTTGCGCAGGTGGGTGCGGACCTCCTCGACGGTCTTCGAGGGGATCGGGGGAGTGCGCACGACCGTCGGGACCCAGCCGATCCGGCGCTTGAGGTCGTTCAGCACCGAGCCGCTGCGACCGATCGCAACGCCGGGATTCGCGGCTTCGATCGTGACCTCGCCGGTCTCGGGCTCGAAGAAGATCTGGTTGATCTCGGCCTCCGTAGGGATGACCTCCCGGATGAGCTTCTCCGCCTCCTTCGGGTCGATGAGGGACTCCGGGTCGCTGCGGACGAGGACGCGCCGGTGGAGTCGCTGCGCGACCTGACGAAGGAGGTCTCCCCCGTCCAAGAACGCGTCGAGCTGCTTCGTGTAGAGGACCACGTGAGGTCCCTCTAGCTCGACGTCCGTGACCTCTACGGTCTCCGGAAGGACCTCCGTCAGGGCCTCCCGGGTCTGTGCAATCAGAGAATCGTAGCTCATCGTTCGAGGAAGGGGTTGGGCGGAATGGGTTGGGGCGTTGCGCCCCGCCTGCCTAGGGCAGGGCTGGAGGCAACGGAATCTTGAGAGACTTCAGGCGCTTATTAATTTCGTCCTCGGTCAATTCGTGGTATTCCTTAGGAGTGATCGTGTGCACGAGATAGCCGTCCCCGCTGTAGTTGTCGCGCTTCATCGCGACCGTCAGGCCCCGTAGGGCCACGTCGATCGCGTCGTTGACGGTGATCTCCCGGGCGTACGCTTCCTCGAGGACGCCGTAGGCGAACGTGGAGCCGCTGCCGACCGAACAGTACCGGTCCTCGATCGCGCCACCGGCCGGATCGATGGAGAAGATGTGACCGCCCTTCGCGTCGACCCCGCCGAGGATCAACCAGGCGTAGTACGGGAACATCCGGTTTCCCGAAAGGATGTTGGAGAGAAGCGTCGAGGCGCCCTCGGCCGAGATCGGCGCGTTGCGACGAAGGCGATAGAGCGAGACCTCGGCCTTGAGGTAGCGGACGAGCGTCTGCGCATCGCCGACGCCGCCGGCGATCGTGACGCCGATGTTCTCGTCGATCTTGAAGACCTTGAACGTCTGCTTGTTGGCGATCAGGTTGCCCGCGGTCGCGCGGCGCTCGGTCGCGAGGACGACCCCGTCCTTCGCCACCATGCCGATCGTCGTGGTTCCCTTGAGCAGGCGATCCCTTTCCTCCGTGCTGATGAGGTTCGACATGCAAGGCTCCGTTCTTCCGATGGGAAACAGGTGGGGGACGCTGGGGTGCGTATATAACGGCTCACGACGGCGTTACACGCTCTTCACCGACGAAAGGAAGGGAACCGACTCGAGGGTGCGCGGCCACGTTCGCGCGGAGGATCTGGGCGGTGATGCTTAATGCTCGACGGAGTTCGGCCGCCCGGTCCGGATGCGTCGACATGAGGTCGTAGTCGTCGGTGCGGGCCTGGCCGGTCAACGAGCCGCTCTCGCAGCGGTCGAGGCCGGACGGGACGTCGCCGTCGTCTCCAAGCTTCATCCGCTTCGTTCCCACTCCGGCGCCGCCCAAGGCGGGATCAACGCCGCGGTGGGAGCGGAGGACTCCGTCGATACCCACATCTACGACACGGTGAAGGGGTCCGACTACCTCGGCGACCAGGACGCGATCGAGTTCTTCTGCCGCGAGGCGGGCCCGACCGTCGTTGAGATGGAGCACTTCGGCACGATCTTCAGCCGGGCGCCGGACGGCTCCCTGGCGCGACGCCCGTTCGGCGGAGCCGGCTTTCCCCGTACGATTTACGCCGCGGACCGTACCGGGCTCGCGCTCCTCCAGGCGATCTGGGAGCGTCTCGCGACCGAAGCGACCCGGTTTACGCTCTACCAAGAGTGGGACCTCACCCGGATCGTCGTGCGGGACGGGAAGGTTCAGGGGATCGTCGCGTTCGACCGCAAGAACGGACGGTTCGAGGGAATCGCCGCCCCCGCCGTCGTGATCGCGACCGGGCCCAGTGGCCGGATCTACGCGCGCACGACGAACGCGCACAGCTGCACAGGCGACGGCGTGGCGACCGCCTACGAGGCCGGGGCGCTGCTCAAGGACATGGAGTTCGTCCAATTCCACCCGACGGCGTTGCCGGACTCGGGGATCCTCATCACCGAGGGCGCACGGGGCGAAGGCGGGATCCTGAAGAACTCCAAGGGCGAACGGTTCATGTCCAAGTACGCTCCCCACGTCCTCGACTTGGCCTCCCGCGACGTGGTCTCGCGCGCGATCGTGACCGAGGTCTCCGAGGGGAATGGCTTCGAGGGAGGCTTCGTGCACCTGGAGCTGATGCATCTTGGGAAGGAGCGCATCGAGAGCCGCCTGCAGGAGATTTGCGACTTCTGCCGGAACTTCGCCGGCGTCGACCCCGTTACCCAGCCGATCCCGGTCTACCCCGCGGCGCACTACATGATGGGCGGCATCGGCACCAATGCGAAGGGCGAGGCGAGCGTGCCCGGGCTCTTTGCCGCGGGCGAGGCGGCGTGCGTCTCGATCCACGGAGCGAACCGCCTCGGGGGGAACTCCCTGCTCGAGACGCTCGTTTTCGGCAAGCAAGCGGGCCTTGCGGCCGCCGCCTTTGCGGCCCAGGCCACCGGACGCCCCACGGTCACCGACTCGGACGTCGAGGCTTCCCAAGCCCCGATCCGTGCCATGATGGCGCGGGACCACGGGGAGGACCCGGCTCAGCTCCGCGCAGAGATGCAGGCGACGATGGAGCGCTACGTCGGCATCTACCGGAACGACGCCGACATGCTCGAGGGGATCAAGCGGATCCGGGCGCTCAAGCAGCGCTACGCGAACGTGCGCATCGTCGACCACTCCCAGGTCTACAACCTGAACCTGACCGACGCACTGGAGGTAGGGCACATGCTCGAGCTCGCCGAGGTAATCGTCGTCGGGGCCTACGCCCGCACCGAGAGCCGGGGCGCCCATTCTCGCATCGACTATCCGAAACGGGACGATGCCCGCTGGATGCGCCACACCCTGGCGCGCAAGGGCCCGGAAGGTCCCGAGCTCTCGTATAGTCCGGTCGCGTACACGCGCTGGGAGCCCAAGGAGCGGGTCTACTGATGGCGGTCGCAAAGACGCTGGAAGCGCCGATCGAGGTCTATCGATTCGAGCCCGGCAAGGACGCGAAGCCGCGCTACGATCGCTACACTCTGACCGTCGAACCGCACACGCCGGTCCTGACCGCGCTCCTCCGGATCCGTACCGAGCTGGACCCGAGCCTCACCCTGCGCTACTCCTGCCGGAGCTCGATCTGCGGCTCGTGCGCGATGCAGATCAACTCGAAGAGCCGGCTCGCCTGCCAGACCCCGATCGGGCCCGAGATCGAGAAGCACGGCCGGCTCGTCGTCGAGCCGATGCGCAATCAACCGGTCCTTCGCGATCTCGTCGTCGACCAAGCTTCGTTCTGGAGGCACTACGACCGGATCGAACCCCACCTGAAGCTCGACCCTCGGCATCCGATGCCCGAAGGAAAACCGAACCCGATGACCCCCGAGGAGGTCGCGCGGTTTTACGAAACGCCCCGATGCATCGCGTGCGCCGCGTGTTATTCCGCGTGCCCGGCGGTCGAGGCCGATGTCGACTTCCCGGGCCCGATGGCGCTCGCGAAGCTCTACCGATTCGTCGTCGATCCCCGGGACCAGGCGCACCAGGACCGACTCGTCCGCATCCAGACCGATGGGCTCTGGTTATGCCTCCGCTGCCATTTGTGCACCGAGGCCTGTCCCAAGGACGTACGGCCCTCCGAGCGGATCCGGGACCTGAAGGAGCTCGCGATCGCGGCCCAGGGAGGGACCGAACCCGGCTCGCGCCACGCGATCGGGTTCAAGGAGAACATTCGAGAGCGCGGACAGCTCCAAGAAATGAAGCTCGTCCGCCAGAGCGACGGCGTGGGCGGAATGCTGGCCCAGGCTCCCCAGGGCCTGCGCCTGTGGCGCAAGAAGCCCGAGATCGCGAAGAAACCGAGGGCCATCGAGGACCTCGATCAGCTCGAGGCACTCTACCGCGAGCTGGACGCACCGCCGAAGGACGGTACATGAGGATCGCCTACTACCCGGGGTGCGTTGCGCAGGAGTCCGGCCGCGAGCTCGATCTCGCGACGCGCTGGGTCGCGAAGGCGCTGGGGATCGAGCTCGTCGAGTTCCCGAACTTCTCGTGCTGCGGCTCCGGGTTCGTCGACGAAGCGAACCTCACGCTCAACGTCGCGATCAATGCCCGCAATCTCGGAATCGCCGAGCGCGCCGGCCTCGACGTGCTGACGGTCTGCTCGACCTGCCAGGGGATGCTGACGCTTGCGAACCACCGTCTGGGGGATCCGGCGATGCGCGCGCGCGTCGACCCGGCGCTCGCGAAGATCGGAGTCCCGTACCGCGGCACGGTCAAGGTGAAGCACCTGCTCCAGGTCCTGACGAGCGATATCGGCCTCGACGCGGTCAAGGCCCGGGTGCGCCGACCCCTCGCGGGGCTCAAGGTCGGGGCATTCTACGGCTGTCACCTGCTGCGCCCGGGCGCGGAGGCCGGCTTTGACAGCCCCGAAGAGCCTCACGCCTTCGAGGACCTGCTCTCCGCGATCGGCGCCGAGCCCGTGATGTACCGCGGGCGCGTGATGTGCTGCGGGTTCCCGATCCTCTTCGTCAAGCCCGAGACGGCGAACCGGATCGCGGGCCGTCAGATCGCCGACGCGAAGGACCACGGCGCGCACGCGATGGCGACGCCGTGCCCGCTGTGCCACATCTCGCTCGACTCGTTCCAGAACAAGGCGGAGGCGGCGGTCGGCCGCGGTCTCGACATGCCGGTCTTCCACCTCCCGCAGCTCGTCGCGCTCGCGTTCGGCGCGACCCCAGACGATATCGGCCTCCCCCGGCACCTCGTACCGACCGGCCCGGCGCTCGCGCGGATCGCTCCCAGCGCGGGAACCTCCCCTTCCGCGTAATACGAACCTGTAGGGGAAGGCACCCCTCTGAGCTGGGGGGGCCACCGTGGCGCTCGATGAGCAGCGGGACCCCACCGAACTGCCCAACCCGAACGCTTGGGCTCCCCCGGACCTGGACGACCTGAGCCGCATCCTCGCGCTCGGCGACGGCGTCTTCGCTTTCGCGATGACGCTGCTCGTCCTGAACCTCACGGGCCCCTCTTTCCTCAATTGCGGGAGCGCTGCGTTGCCGTGCTCGGAGTCGGTCCTCGCGCGCGGCCTCGCCGACAGCGTCCCGGTCTTCATCGGCTACGGGATCGTGTTCTTCGTCGTCGCCCTGTGGTGGACCACCCACCACCGCATCTTCCGCTTCATCGAGCGGTACGACACGATGCTCGTCTGGTTCAACATCTTCCTCCTGATCTGCATCGGCGCAACCCCGTTCGCGCTCGAGGTCTTCAACAGGTTCTCCGGAACGACCCTCGGGGTCGTCGTCTTCGCCTCGGTGACCGGGGTCACCGGGCTCCTGCTCGCCGCGATCTGGTGGCACGCTCTCGGACCGGCACAGCTCGTCAACCCCGCCTTCCCCGAGAGCGAGCGACGCGCCGCCCGCGCGCGGTCGATCGTCACTCCGTTCGTCTTCCTCGCGACGGTCCCCATCGCCTTCGTCGCGCCATACCTATGGCTGATCGCGTTCCCCGCGGGGGCGATAATGCGCCACTACGGCCCGGCTTAGCTTTCGGAGCGCGTCGGCCCCGCCGCACCGGGCTCGGCCGCGGTCGGCTGGGCCACGACTAGGTGGAGGCGATCGCACATGTGGCGGAAGTACGCCGAGCCTTGGGTTCCGTATTCCGCGCGCAACCGGGCGGCAATCTCGTCGTCCGGGCGATGAAGGTCGATCGACGGGGTGAACATGCAGCCAAACACGAGAAACCCTTCGCCTTCGATCTCGAAGCGATCGGTCTCGGGCGCTCCGCAGAACGGACACCTCAGCACGGGGCCGAGGAGGAGGGTTGCGCGCTTATCGTTGGCGCACCGGACCGTCGGCCGCCTCCTCGACGGTCCACTCCCGGTACGCCCGGCCCTGGGAAAGTCGGCGGAGGGTCCCTCCAAGGCCTTCCATCCGGGTCCCCGGCGGTATCCATCCCCGGTCGATCGCGTCGAGCCACGCGTGCAGCTGGACGCGTTCGCGGCGGGGAACGTTTGCGGTGGGAACCACGGTGGGAGCCCGCACGAGTTCGACGGTCTCTCCGTGGACCCACCAGATCCCGACGACCGAGCTCAGCCGGCCGTTGCGCTCGGTCGCGAGGCGGCGCGCCCCCGGGCCCGATCCCAACGCGACCCCGACCCAGTCGCCCCAAGCTCGACGGCGCAGGGCTTGCCCGAACGCCGGCCCGGCGAGCGAGCGCTTGAGCTCGACGAGGCCGAGCTCGCGTCCCCTCCGGGCCACCAGATCGAAGTAGTCGTTCCCGTCCACGTTCGGATACACCCGGAAGCCCTTGCCCTCCAGGTACGCCCGCATCGGGGGGATCATGTCGGTCTCCCGCCGGAACGGCGGGTCGGACCGCGGACGGGTCACGGTCCGACCCCGGCCCGTAGAAACCACTGGTCGAGACGCGAGCGCGGCAGCTCGAGGAGGATGGGCCGACCGTGCGGGCACGAGTACACTGCGGGCGCTTTCTCGTACAGTGCGTCGAGCACGCGCACGAGCTCGCCCGGCGCGATGGGGTCCCCCGCCCGTAGGGCGGCGTGGCACGCGATCGACGCCGCGACCCGCTCCACGATCCCATCCGGATTCGTCGGTCGGGTTCCGGCCGCGAGCTCGTCCAGCAGCTCCCGGACCCCCTCCGGCCGCGCCCGGTGCCCTCGGTACGCCGGGACCGAGGTGACGCGGAACCGGTCCCCGCCGAATGGTTCGATCTCGAAGCCGGCGTCGTGCACGGCCCCGCGGTGTGCCTCCCACGCGGCGCGTTCCGAGGCCGTGAGCGTGATCGTCAGGGGATCCACCAGGACCTGACGCGCCAGGCGGCCGTCCGCGAGCAGGGCCTCGAAGAGAAGGCGCTCGCTCGCTGCGTGCTGATCGATCAGGACGAAGCCCGTGGGCGTGGTCCCCACCCAGTACAGCGCGTCGAGCACGCCGAGCAGCGCGATCGCCGGGCGCCCCCGACGGGCCTCCAACCCAGGAACGGGCGGCGTATCGGAGAGCCGGCGCTGGACGGCGGCGGTCGGAGCCCATCGACGGGGTTGGGCGACGGGAGATCCCTCGGGACCCGAGTCCTTCGGGGGCGGCCGCGACGCGAACGAGCGGCTCTCGGCGGCACGTCCTCGCGGAACCCCTTCGGGCGGTCGCGCCGGGTCCGGGGCGGAGATCAACGCGCGACGGACGGCCCCGCGAACCGCTTCCGCCACCTCGGACTCCCGGGCGAAGCGGACTTCCCGCTTGGTAGGGTGGACGTTCACGTCGACGCGATCGAGAGGGATCTCTAGGTGTAGGACCCCGATGGGGGAACGCGTGCGGGGGATGTACTGAACGAACGCCGTTCGGACCGCCTGGGTAATCGGACGTGACTCGATCGTCCGGCCGTTGACGCTCAGGTAGAGCCGGCGGCTGTTCCCCGCGGCCAAGTGAGGGCGGCCCAGAACGCCGTGGATGCGGCCCAGGCCGGGGAGCGCCTCGTCGACGGCGAACGACTGCTCGAGCATCTCGCGACCCAGGACATGGACCGACGCCTCGCGCAGGTCGCGCGTCGCCGGGAACTCCGCGATCTCGCGGCCGTCGGATTCTAGACGGAGCGCGACCGAGGGGCGAGCAAGGTAGAGGTGCTCGACAACACGGGCGACCTCGAGCTGCTCGACCGCCGGCGCGTGAAGGAACTTCCGACGCGCGGGCGTGTTGAAGAAGAGGTCGACGACCTCCACCGTGGTACCGACGCTCCGACCTTCCTCGAACCGCTGCACGTCCCTCGAGGCCGCGGTGGCGATCCCGGCGGCCTCCGGCCGGTCCGGCGTGCGCGACACGAGCCGAAGGCGGGACACGTGGGCGATCGAGGCGAGCGCTTCCCCGCGGAACCCGAGGGTGTCGATCCGTTCGAGCCCGTCGCCCGACCCGAGCTTGCTCGTCGCGTGCCGTTCCAGCGCGACGTCGAGCTCCTCGGGCGGGATGCCGCTCCCGTCGTCGGCGACCTCGATGCGGCGGATCCCTCCGCCCTGGATGCGCACGGAGACCGCGGTCGCTCCCGCGTCGATCGCGTTCTCCACCAGCTCCTTGACCACGGAGGCCGGGCGCTCGACGACTTCGCCGGCCGCGATCCGTTGGATCGTCGTCGGATCGAGCCGGTGGATCGGCCGGCGCCCCGGGAGGCTCACCTCTCCCCCGGCGGGCGCGGCAGTTTCGCGCGCAGCTCCGCGAGGAAGCGGAGCGCCTCCAACGGTGTGATCCGGTCGACGTCGATGGCTCGGATCTCCTCCTCGGTCCGGGAGAGCGCGGGAGCGCGGGGCTCCTCGACCGACATCAGGACCGCCTGGGCGTACCGAGGGCCGCCGCCCGGTGGGTCCTTCCCTCCCGGGGCAAGCGAGAGCCCCTCGGTCTCGAGGCGGCGGACCAGACGGTCGGCCTCCCGCAGGACGTCCGTCGGCAGGCCGGCAAGCTTCGCGACGTGGACCCCGTAGCTGCGATCCGTAGCTCCGGGAACGAGGCGGTGCAGGAAGACGATGCCGCCGGGGTGCTCGCGAACGGCCAGGTGGGCGAGGCGGGCGGCCTCGAGCCCCTCCACGAGCTGCGTCAGCTGGTGGTAATGCGTCGCGAGCACGGCCCGACACCGCGTCACGTCGTGAAGGTGGCGCAGCGTCGCCCACGCGATCGCGAGGCCGTCAAACGTGCTCGTCCCGCGCCCTACCTCATCCAGAAGGACGAGGCTGCGGTCGCTCGCCGAACGCAGGATTTCGGCGACCTCCGTCATCTCGACCATGAAGCTCGACTTGCCGCGGCCGATCTCGTCCGTGAACCCCATCCGGGTGAACAGACCCTCCACGACGCCGATGCGGGCGTACTTCGCCGGAACGAACGAACCGGCCTGGGCGAGAACGACGATCAGGCCGATCTGACGCATGTACGTCGACTTCCCCGACATGTTCGGTCCCGTCAGCACGAGGAGCCGGGAGGCGTCGCGGTCGAGCTCGGTATCGTTGGGGACGAACCGTTCGCCGAGGAGATGGTCGAGCACCGGGTGTCGCCCCTCGCGGATCGTGAGCGCGCCGGACGCGTCGACCTCGGGACGGACGCATCGCCGGCGTTGCGCGACGTAGGCGAACGATTGGAGCGCGTCGAGCGCCCCCACCGCACGGCCGATCCGGTGGAGGGCCGGTACGTGTCGGTCGATCTCCCCGAGGAGGTGCTCCCACTGCCGCGTCTCCTCGTCATGAAGGCGGGCGCGTGCATCGAGGATCCGGGCGGCGATTTCTTCCAGGCGGTCGGTCGTATACCGCTCGGCCTGGGCGACGGTCTGACGGCGCCGATAATGGGCCGGGATCCGATGCACATGGGCGCGGCCGACTTCGATGTAGTACCCGAATACCTGATTGAAGCGTACCCGTAGCGTGCGGACCCCGGTCGCCTCCTGTTCCGCCCGCTCGAGCGATTCCAACTCGGCGATGGCCGCCGACTCATCGTCCCGGGCCCGGTCGAGCTCTGGCAGGTGGCCCGGCCGGAAGAGGGGCCCGCCCTCGGCCGACGTGGGCATCGTTTCGGCGAGCGACTCGTTGAGCCGGCGCGCGAGCTCGGGAGGGGGGCGCGCTTCGGCGGCGAGGCCGCAGAGCAACTCGGAGCCCGAGACGTTCCCCAGCGAGGTCACGAGGGGTTCGAGGGCGGAGAGCCCGTCGCGCAGCGCCCCAATCTCCCCCGGTCGTACGCGACGGCCGGCGACCCTCGAGGCGATCCGGGCCAGGTCCGGGATCCGGGAGAGGGAGGCCCGAACCTCGGCGAGCGCTGCGCCTTGGCTCTCGAACTGTGCCACCGCTTCCTGACGCCGGCGGATCGCGTCAAGGTCCGCGAGAGGGTGGGTAATCCAGAAGGCGAGGGTACGGCGGCCGGCCGCGCTCGCGGTCTCGTCCCACGATGAGAGAAGCGTGGGACCGTCCGGATCGTCCGGGTTCATCGATCGGCTGATCTCGAGGTGACGCAGCGTCTTCGCGTCGAGCGTGAGGGTCCGGGCCGCGGCGGCCCGCTCGACGAGGGCGAGGACCGGCAGGAGGCGCGGCTGGGTCGATCGAATGTAGGCCGCTAAGGATCGATCGGCGCGGTCGACGGCGGGCGCGGTCGGCCCCTCCTCTCGAAGTGCGGGGGGGAGCTCTGTCGCGTCGAGCGGAGTCGGGGCGACCTCGATCCGGGCCCGGGGGAACTCGCGCTCCGCCAGGTGGGCGAGGGCCCCCCGATCCTTCCCGGAGGAGGACACGAGGATCTCCCGGGGAAAGAACGGGGCCAACTGTACCATCAGCGACTCGACCGCGGGCGCCTCCGAGGCTCCGTGGTACCACTCCCCGGTGGACACGTCGACCGCCGCCCAGGCGTTTCCGTCCGAGCCGGCGTGGGCGATCGCGAGGAAGTTGTGATCCGGCCCCCCCAGGATTCCGTCCTCGACCACCGTGCCGGGTGTGACGACCCGTGTCACCTCGCGTCGGACGAGCCCTTTCGCGTCCCGCGGGTCCTCGATCTGGTCGCAGAGCGCGACGCGGTGGCCCTTGCGCACGAGCCGGGCGAGATAGGTCTCGACGGCATGGTAGGGCACGCCGGCCATCGGCATGCGCCGGCCGTTCGTGTCCGGCGCCCTCGCGGTGAGTTGCACGTCGACCTCGTGCGCGAGCAGCTTGGCATCGTCGCCGAACGTCTCGTAGAAATCCCCCACCCGGAACAGCACGAGGTGGCCCGGGTAGCGCTGGCGCACCCGCTCGTACTGCTCGATCAGCGGGGTCGTCGCGGGGGACGCGCTCATCCGTACGGTGACGAGAGCCCGCCCATATATCCTACAGGAAGGAGCGAGGGGCGCTGAGGGGGAGATTTGAACTCCCGAGGCGTCACCGCCACCAGCTTTCAAGGCTGGCGCCTTGCCGGGCTAGGCTACCTCAGCGCGGAAGCGCCCTATGCGCCCGGTCCCGGATAAACCTCGCGCTCCCCCCGGCGAGGACCGGGGGAATGCAGGTGCCGGGACTTTCCCGCGCAGAGGAGGGGACCCCTGGCGATTTGAACCCGGGTGGTCAGCTTGGAGGGCTGACATCCTACCACTAGATTACACCTGCACGGACCGCCGGTCCGGGCGGGCACCGACCGGCCCTATCTTAATTTGGTGGCTGCCGACGGTGCGGCCGTGCCGGCGGGCGAAAGGTCGACCAGCGCCACCCGCTCGAGCACCAGCCCTTCCCAAGACGATCGGGGAACGATCGCACGCTCCACGGCGGTGATCCCGAGTCGGGCCATCGTCGCCTCGCTCGGCTCCCGGGGCAGGACCGTCGGGTCGGCGATAAGTCCGAGAGCGCCCAGGGTCTCCTCAAGCGAGCGCGGTCGCTCGACCACGAGGACGAACTCCTCGGTCGACGGGCCCACACCTACCTTTGCGAGGGCACGGCCAAGCTGGTCGTCCCCGGAAACGTAGAGGGCGAACTCGGCCCCCCGGTCGCGCAGCCGCTGCGCGCCCGAACGACGGCTGCGGCCGAGGTGCGCCCAGGCCGACACGAGGTGCCGTTCCCCGGCGATCGACCGTGCGTCGAAGAGGGCCACCAGTGCCTCGGAACTTGCGGACTGGCCGCGTAACGTAGCAATCAGCTCGGACGAGGAGGGCGTCTCGGGCGTCCGTCGACGCGCCCCGGTGATGAGCAACGACCGTTCGGTCGAGGGGCGCGGCGAGCTCACGAGCTTACTCCCGGGCCATGAATTCGAGAAACTCCTCGAGCGTTCGCACCTTGAGAGTGTAGTTGGTGCGCTTCTCCTCGCCGATCGTGGAGGTGGGCGTCGGCCCGTAATCGTGGCCGGGCAGGACGATGAGATCGTCGTCCATCGCCCGCACCCTGCGGATCAGGGTATCGTACATCTGGACGGGGTCGCCGCCCGGAAGGTCGGTGCGCCCGCACTCCCCGACGAACAGCGTGTCGCCGGTGGCGACGTACGGGCCAAAGCGGTAGAACACCGAGTCCGGGGTGTGGCCCGGCGCGCCGATCACTTCCACGTGCATCGGGCCGGCGTCGAGGGTGCTGCCGTCCTCGACGGAGATGTCCTGTCCGATCGGCGCGACGCGATGCGCCACGATCTTCGCCCCCGTGTGTTCCCTTACCGCACGGTTTCCCGCGATGTGGTCCGGGTGTCGGTGGGTGTTCAAGATGAACCGGACCTGTACCCGGTGCCGGTCGATCGCGTCGAGGAGGTCGACGGGTTCGAACGAGGGATCGATCACGATCCCCTCGCCGCCTTCCCGGTCCGCCGCCAGATAGCTGAAGTTCTGGTAGGGACCGATGTGCCGCTGTTCCAACAACACGGCCTGCGCGAGGGAGGCAGGCTATTTCACTCGTGCCGGAGCCCACCCTCGGTCCGAACGTGAAGGGAGCGCTCGGAAGGAGCCTTCCGCGTGCGCCTCTCCCTTTTATGGCCGACCGACTCGGCCGGGGCAGCATGCCGAGCCGACCGTCGTCCGTTTGTGCCCGCGGTACCCCGAGGATCCGTGATGAGTGATCTCGCGATCGAAACGCGGGACCTCGTCAAGGTCTACGGTGGCGCCGTGAAGGCGCTCGATGGCATCTCCTTCGACGTCCGGCCCGGCGAGGCGTTCGGCCTCCTCGGCCCTAACGGCGCCGGCAAGACCACCACGATCTCGATCCTCACCACCCTGGTCAGCGTGACGAGCGGCCGCGCTCTTGTAGATGGGCTCGATGTCACCCAGCAGCCCGAAGAGGTCCGCCGGCGCATCGGGCTCGCATTCCAGATCTCGACCGCGGACGGCGAGCTCACCGGCCGCGAGAATCTCGAGGTCGAGGCGGGTCTTCAAGGAATGAGCCGTTCCGAGTCCAAGAATCGTATCCGCGAACTCCTCCATCAGATGGACCTCGCCCCCTATGCGGACCGGGCGGTCAAGGGATACTCCGGCGGGATGCGCCGTCGCCTCGAGCTCGCGGTCGGGATCGTGCACCAGCCGCGCATCCTCTTTTTGGACGAGCCGACCCTGGGTCTCGACCCCCAGGGTCGGGCCGGGTTCTGGAAGTACCTCCGGGACCTGCGGCGCGACACCGGACTGACGCTCCTGTTGAGCACCCATTACTTAGAGGAAGCCGACCAGTTGTGCGATCGGATCGCGATCGTCGACCACGGCAAGATAGTGGGAGCGGGCACGCCCGCGGAATTGAAGGAGAAGACCGGCGGGGACTCCGTCGTCGTCAAGCCGACGAAGGGGGAGGATCTCACCGCGCTCCTTCAGAAGATCCCCGGAGTGCAGGGCGTCACGCGCGCGGAAGGATTCTTCCGAGTCAAGTGTCCCCGCGGGGAGCCGCTGGTCCCGTCGATCGTCACGACGTGCGACCGCGCCGGCATCGAGCTCGCGAGTGTGGAGATCCGCAAGCCGAGCCTGGACGAGGTCTTCCTCGAGCTCACCGGTCGTGCGTACCGTGGTGAGGAGGATTCCGACACGGCCGGATTCCTCTCGGAACGGATGAACACGATGCATCGCTCGGGGAGGCCCTGATGCTGCGCGAGCTGGGGGCACTGCTGCGACGCGAGTTCCTTCGATACGTGCGGACGCCCGTATGGATCATGTCGAGCCTGCTGGTGCCGATCCTGTATCTCGTACTCTTCGGGCAGGGGTTCGGCTCGATCAACGAGCTCTGTCTGCAACCGGGCGCCTGCTTGGGGGCCCCGAACTACTTCTCGTTCTTCTCGGTCGGGATGGTCGGGTTCGTCGCGCTGACGATGTCGCTGTTCTCCGGCGCGAACGTCATCTTCGACAAGGGTCTCGGGATCATCAAGCGCCAGGTCGCGACGCCGGCGCCGCGCTCGTCGATCTTCCTTTCGCCGCTCCTCTTCCGCTCGTTGATGGGGCTCATCCCGACGTTCCTCGTCCTGGGCCTGGCGGTCCTGCTCGCCCACGTGTCGGGGTTTGTGGGTCTCACGATTTCGGGGTCTCCCGGCGTCGTAGGCGCCCTGGAGGTCTTCACCGCGGTACTCGTGCTCTCGTTGATGTTCAACGCGCTGTTCCTCGCGTTTGGCTTTGCGTTCGAGAGCCCGCAGTCCTACTTCGGAATCGTGAACCTTCTCAACCTGCCGATCCTCTTCCTCTCGAACGCCCTGTACCCTCCCACGACCGAGCCCGGATGGTTGCGGAACATCGCGGCGTACAACCCGGTATCGATGTGCGTGAACGTCCTGAGGGAGAACCTGTTCAGCTCCGCGCGATTCTACAGCTACCCTCCCGAGATCTACCTCGCGGGACTCCTCGGTTGGGCGGCCCTGTTCATCGTCATCGCCCTCGTCCTGGCCCGTCGGGCCCTCCGCACACCGTAGCCCGTCGCTACCGCGAGGGTTCGCGCTCCTCGTCGTCGGGATAACGTTGGCCGGTGACCGCGTTGAGAACGACGCGCCCGGCGGGACCCTCGAAGTACCAGAACGGCACGTAGACGCGTCCGAGCGGGCCGACCCGTACATCCTCGGGTTGCGGAGGCACCCGCCGGGTCTCGACCACGACGGTGCCTCCATGCTGCTCGGTGTGATCGACGCGCACGGTGTGATGCCGGCAGATCCACTCGGTCGCGATGGCCCGGGCTTCGTCCGGCCCGATCTCGGGCTCCGGAACCGACCCCTCGGACCGGCGGACGAGCTCGTAGTCGCTCGCGGCCCAGCTCTCGGCGCGGTGGCGCAGCGCGTTCACCGCGACGAGATGCTCGCTCGTCCGTCGCTCGCCCCCGTGCGGAGACGGCGCGCGGACCCGGTACGAAGCGACGAAGTAGGGGACCCAGCGCAGGACCGGCCGCAGCCCCGGTTCCCCCACGATCCGTTCCGCTTCCTCGCGGGCCAGGCGGGGCCGGACCGCCTGGTCCTCGGGGGGAACCGCCGCCGGCGGCAGCTCGAGGGAATCGTCGCCGGAAGGTCCGCCGGGCCGCTCCTCGGGTCCTCCGAGAAGGATCTCACCCAGCGCAAACGCGATCGTGGAGGGCGTGAACACTTCGATACCACGATCGGCGGCGAGCGACCGGGCCACGTCCCCCGGCTCGTCCGGATATACGATCGCGCGGTGGAGGGCATCGGAGGGGAACGCTGGCTCGACGTCCCTCGGGGATCTGAGTTCTCGGAGCAGCACGATCGCTCGGTGCTTCGAAGGGCGGATCGCCACCCACCCCTCCGGGAGCTCGGAGACCTGGTAGTCCGCGGCCTCGAGCAGGCGGCAGAGCCGTCGGAGAGCATCGAGGGGCTCCACGGTGGGCGTAGTGGCCGGCGCGATATCTCCCTAACCTCCACGCCCCTATCTTCCTTGCGCGGAGATACTCTATATATTGCAACCCTCCCGTTCATCAAGGGCGATGGCCGAAGCCCTGCATCTCAAGGTTGCCGAGGTCGCTCAACAGGACGTAGGTCTCGGCACCGCGCGGATCGACGAACGGACGCGACAGCGCCTCAAGGTCGGGGCGGGAGACATCGTCGAGGTCCGGGGCCGCAAGGTCACCCCGGCGATCGTCGCGAAGGCGATTCCCGAGGACGAGGGCAAGGGACTCATTCGGCTCGAGGCGATCCTCCGGCGGAACGCCGGGGTTAGCATCGGCGACCGGATCCAGGTGCAGCGAATCGACTGTCCGAGCGCCGAATCGATCACGATCGCCCCCATCTACGCGGGCTCGGCTCGTATGGACTTGGGCCCGGGGCTGGAAAGCTTCGTGCAGAAGGCCCTCGCTCGCCGGCCGTTCGTGCGCGGGGACGTCTTCGTGATACCGGGCGTGTTCCTGATGGGGGGATCGCTACCCTTCATGGTCGTCACCACCCAGCCGAAGGGGATCGTCCAGGTCTCCCCGACGACCCTCATCACGATCAAGGAGGAGACCGTCAGCGAGGCCGAGATCGCCGCGCCGCGCGTGTCCTACGAGGATATCGGAGGCCTCCGGGAGAAACTGGGGCGGGTTCGGGAGATGATCGAGCTGCCGCTCAAGCACCCGGAGCTTTTCGACCGGCTTGCGATCTCGCCGCCGAAGGGCGTATTGCTCTACGGCCCGCCCGGAACGGGGAAAACCCTCATCGCGAAGGCCGTGGCCAACGAAGCCGGTGCGCACTTCATAGGGATCCAGGGACCGGAGATCATCTCGAAGTACTACGGGGAGAGCGAAAAGGAGCTTCGTGAGAAGTTCGAGGAGGCGGAGAAGGACGCGCCGAGCGTCATCTTCATCGACGAGTTGGACTCGATTGCTCCCCGTCGCGACGAGGTGGTCGGCGAGGTCGAGCGCCGGGTGGTCGCCCAGCTTTTGACCCTGATGGACGGCCTGTCGGGCCGGGGGAATGTCATCGTCATCGCGGCGACGAACCGTGAGGAGGCGATCGACCCCGCGCTGCGCCGACCCGGCCGTTTCGACCGGGAGATCGAGATCGGGGTCCCGACGGTCGCCGGTCGCCTCGAGATCCTTCAGATCCACACGCGTGGGATGCCGATCGAAGGGAGCGAGCGCGAACGGGAGAGGGTCCTCCGCGAGCTCGCCGCCCTCTCGCATGGGTTCGTCGGCGCGGACCTTGCGGCGCTCGCGCGAGAGGCTGCGATGCGGGCGCTGCGACGCTACCTGCCCGAGATCGACTTCGACAAACCGATCCCGTTGACCCTGCTCGAGCGGATGAAGGTCACCGAGCGCGACTTCAAGGAGGCGCTCAAGCAGATCGAGCCCTCGAGCTTGCGCGACGTCGCCGTCGAAGTCCCCACGACCCGCTGGGAGGAGGTGGGGGGCTTGGAGAGCGTGCGCGCGACCTTAGTGGAGTCGGTCGAGCTTCCGTTCCGCAACCCCGAGGTCTATCGCCAGATGGGGATCGATCCTCCGCGCGGGATTCTGCTCTACGGCCCGCCGGGGGTGGGGAAGACCTTGCTGGCGAAGGCCGTAGCGACGGAGAGCCAAGCGAACTTCATCAGCGTCAAGGGCCCCGAGGTCATGAGCAAGTGGGTCGGGGAGAGCGAGAAGGCCATCCGGATGATCTTCAAGAAGGCTCGCCAGGCCTCCCCGTCCATCGTCTTCATCGATGAGATCGACGCGATCGCGCCGCGGCGAGGGCTTCAGAACTCGAGCGGCGTCACCGAACGGATCGTCAATCAGCTGCTCACGAGCATCGACGGGCTCGAATCCCTCGACCGCGTGCTCGTGATCGCGGCGACGAACCGGCCGGACATTCTGGACGAAGCGCTGCTGCGCACGGGCCGCTTCGACCACTGGCTCTACGTCGAGCCTCCCAACGCCGCGGGCCGACTCGAGGTCCTGAAGGTGCACACGCGCCTGATGCCGCTGACGGAGGACGTGAATCTCGACCAGATCGCCGCCCGGACCGATGGGCTGGTCGGCAGTGACTTGGCCGCCCTATGCCGGGAAGCGGGCCTCAACGCCATCCGGGAGAACCCGAAGGCGACGAAGGTTACGATGGCGCACTTCGAGCTGGCGATGCGCACGGTCCACTCGAGTACCGATGCCGACTCCCTGAAGTTCTACGAGGAGTTCCAGAAACACGGGCTCCGCGAACGCCCCGGACGGCGACGCGAGGAGCCGATGACGGCGATCTATCGTTAGCGGGGCGCGTCGATGGGCGCCCAGGTCCGCCGGATCGCGTCTTTTCTCGAGCAAGCTATAAGTAGGAGGCCAAGGTTCGCGCGCCGAGTTCCCCTATCGAGGGATTTCGCGAAGGAGACGTGAAGTTGTTGCGTACTGGCGTGCTGAAGGTCGCCCTGTGGTCGGTCGTGCTGCTCGTCGTCGCAGCCAGCGTGCTGCCGATGGTCAGTGCCTCGAGCTCGACGTACACCCTCTACGGGTACGCCTACCAGGGCACCGGAGCCCCGGTGCCGGGCGGCGTCACCGTCGACCTCGTGTCGTCGGCCACCGGGCAGGTGTACACCACCACGACCTCGCCGGGCGGCGGTTTCCTCTTCGCGAGCGGAACCAACGCCCCGAACCTCGCGCCCGGTACCTGGGGGGTCCGCATCCCGGTCCAGACGAACCTCACCGGCCTTCAGACCTCTACGGGAACGATCCCGTATCCCGTCGCCGTACTTCCCGCGAGTTCGTCGCCGGCGTACCTGTACCAGTCGAGCTCCAACCTGACGAGCGGAGGGCTGACGGGCTTCGTTATCGTCCGCAACGTGAACGTACTCCAGTACGACGCAACCATCAACGGCACGGTCACCTACGCCCCGACCGGGGGCACCCCCGCCGTACAACGGGGCGCCACGGTCGAGCTCTTGGATCCGGCCCGGAACGACATGCCTCTCGTCACGAATGTGACGAACTCGGCGGGATTCTACTCGCTCCAAGCCCCCCAGGGAGCCTGGGTCCTTGAGACGATCCTTCCCGCCCCGAACACCCGCTACAACCTCACGGAGGTAAGCATCTCCGAGTTCCAGAAGATGACCGTGAACGTCGTCGTCGGGAACTACATCGTTTCCGGAACGCTCAGCGTGGGCTCGAGCGGCGCGGCGCCAAACACGCCGGGCAACGTCACGGTCTACGACCCGACGGACGGCCACATCTACACGGGATCGTTCGCTCCGAGCGGGTACTACTCGTTCGGAACTACCTCCAACCTCACCGGCCAGACGATCGAGGTCTTCCTCGAGGCGACGAACACAACGACCGCCTACTACACCACGACCGTGACGAGTTCTGCGACGGTCAAGAACGTCCGGACGAGCCCGGCGGCCCCGTCCAACCGGGCCAGCTATGTCACGACGCTCAACTTCACTTCGTTCAATCGAGGGATCGGGAACGGTACCCTCTCGGTCTACACCAACGCGACCCTCGGCAACAACACCATCCTATCCTATCTGCCGAACGAGACGGTCGGACAGCTGTGGGCCCAGCTGGGTTTGGACTTCTCCCACAGCTCGACGTTCTCCTCCGCGGATTGGCCGGCGGTCGTCCAGTACTTGAACTCGAGCGGCGCCTTCTTCCCGGCCATCCAAGCCGGCACGACGATCAACGGCACCGGCTTCACCACGAACTACCTCAGCAACGGAGCCCCGGCCTACTCCTTCGCGGCCAGCTCGGCGTGCTCGTCCACGGACTGCGGACCGACCTCGACGAACTCGATCTCTCTGAGCTACGCTCAGACGTTCTCGCTGAGTTCGACCGTGACCGCGAACAGCCCGGCGTACACGCTCCAATTCAACGTCCTGAATCCGAACTCGCACGGGAGCTACGTCTACAACGCGGTCCTACCGACCGGCTACGTGCTGAAGGCCGGGACCGTCGCCCCGAAGGGAGTTGCCTTCCAGGGAGCCGGACCGGACGGGACGTGGACGACCGTCGGCATCACGACGTACCCGAGCTCGTCGACCTACACCACGATCACGTTGCCCATCGTGAAGGAGGGCGGATCCACCCCGATCGTCAACGTGACCGGCTCGAACTTCGGGTTCTCGAGTGCCAACGTCCTCAACTCGACCCACGGGAACTACACTGTCGTGGTCGCGCAGGGAGTGAACAACACGTTCAGCGCGCTGAACACGATCTACGCCTCCGGCGTGAACGGAACCTACTACTCCTGGGACTTCGGGGACGGCAACTACTACAATTCGACCTCGAGCACGACGACCTACGCCTACCTCACGAACTCGAGCGTCACCAACGCTCCGTACGACGCCTCGCTCACGATCCGCAGCTCGTCCGGCGCCCTCAACACGACGGCGTTCCACGTTTGGGTCGGCCCGAAGACCGGCGTGGCGGCGGTCCTGAGCTACAACGTAACGGGATCGAGGTTTGTCAAGCAGGCCGGCGGCGTGACGTACCTCCAGGTCAACTACGGCTACCCGATCACGTTCAACGCGACCGCGAGCCGCGCGAACAGTACGGATCGTTCGATCCCCGGCGTTCTGAGCGTGGCCTTGTTCAGCTTGGCGGCGAACAAGTACGCTCGGACGCAGAACAACTCCGTCAGCACGGGGGCGACGTTCGACACCCCCTTCTCGGTCAGCTTCCTCGGGAACGGCTTCTACTTCAACGGGACCACGATCGGTGGTCAGCACGTCTCCTTCCTGGGCTGGCGCTACTACGTCAACCTGACGGTGTGGAGCGGGACCGGCGGCTACGGGACCACGTCCCTGATTGTCTTGGTCAACGACACGCAGAAGCCGATCAGCGCGTTCAGCTTGCTGAACAGCGCCGGCGCCTACATCCCGCCCGGGGGGTCGGTGACCGAGGCGAGCAACTTCACGGCCAAGATCGTCCTCAACGGTGCGAACTCGAGCGACCCGAACAATGGATCGATCGTGAAGTACGTCTGGAACATCACCAACTCGGGCAACTCGAGCTACCACCACGCGAACATCACGCAGATTGCGACCGGGCCGAGCTACAAGTACCCGGGTCGCGTAGCCGTTTGGCTGCCGCCGCAGACGGTCGCCTACACGATCAACCTGACCGTGATGGACCGGGCCGGGAACACAAACTACTCCAAGCAATCGATCACCGTGGCCGTGAACTCGACCGTGCGGCCGATCATGTCCGCCGCGAATTTCACCGGCCCGACCAGCCTCGTCGAAGGCACGGGTTACACCTACTGGATCAACGTGACGACGGGCGGCGGCTCGAAGGCCGTCGGCTACAACATCACGGTCTCCTGGTATCTGTTGAGCCCGAGCGGCACGGGCGCGAGGAAGGTCGTCGTTCCCTCGAGCGATGTGCTGTTCTACAACTACTCGAGTCCGGGCGTGGTCAACACCACCGTTGCCTACAAGGGACTCTATCCCGCCCTCGCGCTCAACAAGACCGTCCGCGCGGAGATTACGTGGACCCCGGGCCTCACCGGCAACTACAACCTCTACGCGAACGTATCGGCTTCGAACGAGTACGCGGCGAACTACAATAGCGGGCCGCAAACGGTGGTCCTAGCGATCGCGATCAGCCCGAGTCCCTTGAGCCAGGCGCTGATCTACATCGTCATCGCCGCGGTCGTGATCGTGCTGATCGTCTTCGCGGTGTATTGGTACCGCCGGCGCGGACGCCAGCGCACGCGCCCCGCGAGCCGCTCGGGCTTGGAGCGAGGCTCGCGCCGCAAGGACGACAGTGACGACTCGAGTTGAGCTCCGAGAGAGCTTCGCTCCCCCGGGGCTCCCCGCCTCCGCCGTTTCGCGAGCGAGCGGACCCGCTACCGATCACGCGCGGTGACGGCGGCGCGGCCCGGTAGAGAACGCCGGTCCGTGGCGAGCCTTAGCCGTAGGGTCCGACCTCATCCAAGAGGTCCACGTGGGTCAGGAGCATGCGCCGGCAGCAGTAGCGCGTGAGGCCCAACTGATCGAGCACCACGCCCGGGTCCTCTCCGCGTGCCGTGCGCTCTCGGTACTCGTCCCAGTGCTGGCCGATCACGGCCCCGCAGGTGAAGCATCGGACCGGCACCATCATCGTCATGCTGCGTTCTCCCTTCTTCCTAACGGTAGGACTTCTGCCGCCGAGCGCGAGCGCCACGGCCACCGGGCCGCTTCGGGAGCTTGCGGCGGGGGTCGTTGACGATGAGCGATCGATCGTAGTGCTTGAACATCTCGTCGAGCGCCGGGTCCTTGAGCCACCGTAGAAGGCCCCGCGCGATGGCGGTGCGGGCGGCCGACGCCTGGCCCATGACCCCTCCGCCCTGGATATCGACCGCGATGTCGATCGTCTTCCAGCGGTCGCCCACCATGAGCAGCGGCTCCTGAATCTTGAACCGGACGAGTTCGGGCTCGACCAGTTCGAGCGGGCGGTCGTTGATACGCACGAGGCCGCGTCCCTTGCGGATGGTCGCGCGGGCGATGGCCTCTTTGCGCTTGCCCGTGGCGAGGACGACCTGCGGGGCCTTCACACGCGCGCTCCTAGGAGGACCGAGACCTCGGCGAGAGTGATCGGGGCACGAAGCGCGGGCCGTGCCTTGGCCGCGGGGAGCGTCTCCGGGGTGGCGCCTTGGTACTCGGGGGGTACCCCCATATGGACTTCCAGTCGGTCCAGCGCCTCTTTTCCACGCGTCTTCAAGTGCGGCAGCATCCCGCGGACCGTGCGACGGAAGATCCGGTCCGGATATCGGGGGAAGTGAGGCCCGCTGCGCACGGAGCCGCGTGCCCGATGGGCGGTGTAGGTCGCGACGACCATCGATCGGTTGCCCGTCACGACGCTCTTCTCGGCGTTCACGACGACGATGCGTTCACCCTCGAGCAAGCGCCGCGCGATCACGCTGGCCGCGCGGCCGAGCACGAGGCCGGACGCATCCACCACCTTCGCCGTGGGCGCCGGCAGGGCCTTCGGCGCGGCCTCAGGAGACAATGCGTACTCCTGCCCCATCCGGGCGCCACTTCAGCATCTCGTGAATCGTAAGGACCTTGCCGCCGGCCGCGTGCACCTTCGCCCGAGCGGTCTCGGAGCAGTCGAAGACCCCGACGGTGAGCGGGCGGGAGAGCGAGCCGCTGGACAGCAGCTTGCCCGGCACCACGATGGCCTCGTTCCCGCCGGCCGCGCGCGCAAGATGGCCCACGTTGACCGGAGAGAACTGGTGTCGGCTGCGCTCGAGGCGGTCCGCGACCGCGCTCCAGATCGGGGCATCGTTCGCCCGAGCGGCGCGGCGGAGCTCGAGCAGGGCGTGCGTCAGCTCCGGGTTCTGTTTTCCAAGACTTCGGGCCATGCAGGGAGCGCCTCGACCCGGGTGCGTGATATAAGGATTACCGGCCGAATTTCGCCGAGGGATGGCGCGTGCGGCCGGCGAGGACAGGCGGATGCCGCGCGACCGACTCGAACGTACGATTAAATAGCGTCCCCTGCCATGGACGCGGAAGAGGCTCCCGATGAGAAAGTTCCTCACCGAACTCCAAGGCAAGACCGTGATGACCGCCGATGGGCAGATTCTGGGCGTCATCGACAACTTCGTCGTCGACACCGTCACGGGATCGATTGCGCATGTGCTCGTCACCCCGGGCGAAGATGTCGAGTCACGCCTGTTCCAGTCCGACACGGCCGGCCGTCTCGTGCTTCCCTTCAAGAGCATGCGCGCGGTGAAGGACGTCGTCGTGGTGGACATTGGAAAGTGAATCTTCGGCACGGCCGTTCGTCAGCATCGTCACCACCGTCCGCAACGAGGAAGCGCACCTGCGCCCGCTGCTAGACAGCCTGATTCTCCAAGAGCCTCCGTTCGAGATCGTCCTGGTCGATGGCGGGAGCCACGACTCGACCTTCGCCATCGCGGAAGAGTACGAGCGCCGATACCCGGGCCAGATGCGCGCCGTCCGCCAAGCGACCTCCCGAGGCGAAGGGCGGAACGTAGGGGTCGCAGCGGCGAAGGGGGAGCTGATCGCGTTCATCGATGGCGACTGCGTTGCGGATCCCGGATGGCTGCGGGCGCTAAGGAACGGATTCTCGGAATCTATGGTGGTCGCGGGGAAGACGGCCCCGATCGTCGCGTCGAAGTTCGGTGAGCTCGAGCGGGTCGAGTTGTACGTCGCCGGGAGCGACGTGACATACCCGTCCAGCAACCTCGGGTACCGTCGATCGCTCTTTCAGAAGCTGGGGGGATTCGATCCGCGTTTCGTCACGGCCGAGGACATCGATCTCAACCTGCGGGCCGTGCGGGCCGGAGTGACGATCCGATACGTTCCCGAGGCGGTCGTCTTCCATCGCCCCCGGGCCACCTGGCCGACCTTCGTCCGGCAAGCGTTCTGGAATGGCTACGGCCGTAAGCAACTGACGGAGAAGCACGGGAGCCTGTGGGAGCGCTACCGGATCGAGCGGCTGGCCACCGACCAACACGGGTACGTGGCCCTGGCCCGACTCGGCGCCGCGATGACGGGCTACCTCGCCCGGGTTCTTACGGGAGGACACGAGCGATTGGGAACTCCTTCGTCGCGCAGCGCCACGGGGGTCGGCTCCGATCGCGTCTAGGCGCGCCCGGACTTCTGTAGCTCGAGAAGATCTTCCGTACTGACCTTCTCGCCCTTCTTGAGGCGCGCGAGGAAATCGTCTTCCTTCGGGGGTTCGCCCGCCTCGGCCCACGAGCTCGGCGCGCGGCCCCCGCGGGCGGCGTACAGCAGCTTCTCAATGTCGCGGACCTCTTCAATCGCCGCGATGTGCGCGCGGTGTTCCTCATCGGCTCGGCTCTTGGTCTCGATCAGCTTCGCCTGGACCCCGTCGGCCTGACGGCGGAGCTCGTCCACGGCTTCGTAGAGCGCGACCATCTGGTCGTGGGCGTTCTGCGCCTCCTCCGCGAGCCGGCCGACGGCGGCGTGGTGCGCCTCGGCCTGGGTTCGGGCTTCGTTCATCTCGGAGAGGGCCTGGTCGATCTCGGGATCCCGCCGGAGCTGCTCGTCCTGGTCGCGGATGGCGGCCTCGAGGCGCTTCATCTCCTCGATGAGGCGCTTCTCCTGGTCGCCGGTCAGCGCCGTGGTCATGTGCCGGAACTCGAGTTCCTTGAGCTCCTTGCGGAGGCGCCATACCGGCACCGCGCCCGGTCGTGGCGTGCGATTCCGCTTCAACTCCTGGAAGCGGTCCCCGGCGATCTGGAGACGATGATTCCACTCCTCGCGGAGCTTCTTCTCCGCCCGGACCTGTTCGTTGAGCTGGTCGCGGGCCCGGCGGTGTTCCTGGGCCTCGGAGCTCTGCCGATGGAGATCGTCCAAGATCCGGCCGCGTTCGTCCGCCAGCGCGCGCGCCTCGGCATTCAGGCGGTCCCGCTCGCCGCGATGCTGGTCGGCTTTCTGGTTGGTCTCGAAGCGCTTGCGCTCGAGTTCGAGGGTCGCATCGGCCACGGGCCACTGTCTCCGCGCCTCAAGCGACGGAAATCGGAGTTCGAGAGTGGGACGCCATAAAAGGCTAACTCGACCCCGGCACGACTCTCGCTACCGGCGGGAAAAGCACTGCGAGTTCCGCGCTACCCTAATATCGGCGGTCCCGCTCGGATTCGAGTGTGGAAGAGGTCGGACGCATCTTCGGTGACGTCGGACTCGGCCGCTTCCAGCTGAGCCTGAGCCGCCCGGTCGAGCGGGGAGACTACCTGTCGGTCCCCGATGAGGACCACGGGTACGTCCTCTGCCAGCTGGACGATCTCCAGCGCAAGAGCGATCTCGATCTCGAACAGGCCGGCGCGCTCACCCCGGCGGACGAGACCCACGTCCATGAGAGCCTCCTGGGCCACGCGATCATCATCGGCTACCGGGACACGCAAGGCGTCGTCAAGATCCCCACCATCCCGTTCCGCCCCGGCGCTCACGTCTTCCGAGCCGAGGAGACCCTCATCGCCCGCGTCCTCGGGCTTACCCATCGATCGAACAGCGGGGCGTACGTCGGGCTCCTGCGGAACCACAACCTGCGGGTCGAGCTCGATATCAACCAGCTCGTCCAGCGTCACGTTAGCGTGCTCGCCAAGACCGGGGGCGGCAAGAGCTACCTCTTAGGGGTCCTGATCGAAGAACTCCTCCGGCACAAGGTCACGTGCGTCATCATCGACCCCCATGGAGAGTACGGCTCGCTGCGCACGCCGGCGGAGCGGAGCGCTGCCCAGGCCAAGTTCGGGGTCGAGTCCCAAGGATTCTCCCACCAGATCGTCGAGTACTCCCCCGACGTTTCGCTCAACCCGAGCGCGAAGCCGCTGACGTTCTCCTTGCGGCACCTCGATCCGCGCGAGCTCCTCGTGTTCATGGGACTCACGAACGTCAAGACGTTCCTCGCGCCGCTCAAACAGATCATCGAGCGCGTCGGCGCCGCCGATCCGGACTACACCGTGGCGGACCTTGCGCGGGCCGCGGAGATGACCGAAGGCGCGATCGCCGAAACCCTCCACGAGCGGCTCCTCTACGTCGACCAGACGAAGCTCCTCGGTCCCCAGGGGACCTCGCTCAACGACCTCGTCCAGAAGGGGAGGGCGACACTCGTCAACCTGCGCGGCGTCGCGCCGGACGTCCAGGAGCTCGTCGTCGCCCGCATTTCTTCCACGCTCTTCGACAACCGCAAGAAGGGGAAGATCCCCCCGCTATTCCTCGTCATCGAGGAGGCGCACAATTTCGCTCCCCAGCAGGGACAGGCGACGTGCTCGCGGATCCTCAAGAACATCGCGAGCGAAGGACGCAAGTTCGGCCTCGGCCTGTGTGTCGTCACCCAACGCGCGGCCCGGATCGACAAGAGCGTCCTTTCGCAGTGCAACACGCAGCTGATCCTCCAAGTGACGAACCCGCTCGACCTGCGCGCGATCGCCCAGTCGATCGAAGGACTGACGCCGGGTATGACCGAGATGATCCAGTCCCTCCCGGTCGGAACGGCGCTCGTGACCGGGGGGGGATACCACACGCCGTTGTTCTGCGAGGTCCGGCCCCGCGCCACCCGGCACGGAGGCGAGAGCGTTCAGATCGTGGGCGCTTGAGCGGCCGGCGCGCGAGGGGTCGCGTCTATCGCCGGCGTCCCTTTCCCGGGCCGTAGTCGAGGAGGAAGCGCGAGAGAAGGCGCACGCCGAACCCGACCGCGCCGACGTTCAGATACGCGGGCTGGTACTTGCGCGTCGTCAGCGTGGTGTAGGCCGGGCCCGCGATGTCGAGGTGCGCCCAGGGGCGATCGTCCACGAACGTCTCGAGGAAGGCGGCGGCCGTCAACATGCCCGCGAGCGGGATCTCGACCGAGTTGCGCACGTCGCCGAAATCCGCCGCGCGCACTAGTTCGCGGTGGTAATCGGTGAGCGGCATCCTCCAGATCGCTTCGCCGGTCGCCGCGCTGGCGCGCCGCAGCCGCTCGGCGAGGCCGTCGTCCTTCGTCACGAGGCCGGCGATGGTGTCGCCGAGGGCGACGGTCTGGGCCCCCGTGAGCGTGGCGAGATCGATCATCGCCGCCGGGTCGTAGTTCTTCGCGGCGTAGGCGAGGGCGTCCGAGAGCACGACCCTCCCCTCGGCGTCGGTGTTCAGCACTTCGATGGTCTTACCGCTGTAGGTCCGCACGACGTCCCCCGGGCGGTACGACGAGCCGCTCGGCAGGTTCTCAGCGCACGCCATGACACCGACGACCCGGGGGCGAACCCGGAGGGCCCGGGCTGCGCGGAGGATGCCCAGGACGGCGACCGCGCCGCTCTTGTCGAACTTCATGTAGGACATGCTCGGCGCCGACTTGATCGAGATGCCGCCGGAGTCGAAGGTGATCCCCTTTCCCACGACCGCGATCGTCGGCGCGTTCGCGCCTTCGCCGGGGTACTCGAGCGTGATCAGGCGAGGGGGGTGCGACGAACCGCTACCGACCGCGAGAAGGCCCCCGCATCCGAGCTTCTCGAGCTGCTTCTCGTCGAGCACGGTGACCTTGAGCTCATGGCTCTTCCCGAGCTCCAGGGCGATCTCGGCGAGGCGCGCGGGGGTCGCCTCGTTCGGCGGCAGGTTGGCCACGTCCCGGGTCCACGTGACGACCCCCGTGAGCGTCTCCTCCTCGGCGAACGCGGCGGTCACCGCCTTCGGCGGTTTGGGTCCGACGACGATCACACTCGCGGCGACCGGGGTGTCCGGAAACTTCGACTTGAACTTCGTGAACCGGTAGCTGCCGAGGACCGCTCCGTCGACGATCGATCGCACGGCGGCAGCGAGGTCGACCCGGCCGGCTACGAACGATCGCGCATCGTATGCGGCGGTCGTCACACCCCGCCCCGCGAGGGAACGGATCGCTTCGGCCGCGGCCCGCCGAACCCCTTCGGCATCGTGAGCGTTCCGGGGGCCGAGCCCTACCAGAACGATCCGAGGGCCGCCGGAGGCGCGATGGAAGACGGTGATCTCCTTCCGCTTACCCTTCAGCTCGCCGCTCTTCCAAGCTCCGGAGATCGCGCCGCCGCTCGCTCGATCGAGCTCCGCCAGCGCGCGAGGAAACGGAGAGTCCGTGGCCACGGCCTCCCCGACCCCGGAGATCCATGCATCGGCCGCGACGGCGGCCGGGCTCTCGGAGGAGAGGGAGAGCCGCACGGCGGACCCCGGTCGCCTACAGCGTAGGGCGCAGTTTCTGGCGATCGATGCGGATCCCGGCGGGAGTGATGCACAGGAGGTCCTTCGCGATCCCGGCGACGTCGCCGCCGGTGTCCCGCGTGATGTTCCTCAGGTCCGTGCTCATCCGCTTCACCGCGGTCGCGTCGTTGGAGATCGAGGTGTAGTCCAGTATGACGATGTCGCCCTGGTACGTCAGCTTGGAGTAGGTATGGACGTCGTCCAAACGAAGGACCTCCGCCATGCGGACACTGCCCTTCGCTCCGAGCGCGGAATCCGCGTCATCGAAGGACAACGCTCCGAGGTCGAGAAACGTTCCTTCTTCGAGTGTGTCCGCGCCATGGTGACGCCGCAAGATCCCGCCCTTCGCCATCGCCCCGTACCGGAGGGTTCGAGCGATACTCGACTCTTAAGGATATTGTTCCACTGTCGGAGATGAACCGGCCTCGACCGTTCCGCACCCTCCGTTTCGCAGCCTCCGTGCGTGCGGACTCGTGGGACCCCGCTCGGGCCCCGCGGTTCCGCGCTTAGCGCGCGGGCCGGGAGACCCGATGGACGCGAGGAAGTTCTCCGCGGAGACGCGGACCATGGGAAAGGAAACACGCCGATGCCGTGCGATCGCGACGCGGGAGTTGCCTCCGCGCGCGCCCGTCCACGGCTCCCGCACGGCATCGTAGCTTCGCGTTCCGCCGGCGAGGCTCTTGCGAGGTCCCGCACGGCCCGCGGAAATCACGGCCGCTCCCCTTACGTCCTGCCTCGCGGGGAAGGAGTTCGGAGAAGTCCCTCGAAGCTGGTTGCCAACGATGCGACCGATCCCAATGCGAGGGCTCGCCGGCTCGGTCGGTTGTATGAACTTCGGAACCTCGGGCAGCGACGCGGGCTGTGGCGATCGCGCTGAATCCTCCGGGGGATGGTCCGTCGGGCGGGCCCGGCGCATCCCGTAGCGCCCGGAGCGAGACCGGCACTCGAGGTACTACGGACCGTGCGCCGGAAGGTTGGCCAGGGTCTTGCGGGGGTCGAGCACGGACCACCGAACGTTCATGGCCTCGGGCGCCTCTCCCCGGAGCAGCACGATCTGCTGCTTTTTACCGAGAGATTCCTCCAAGGAGGAGCGCAGCTCGGCGAGGTCGGCCGGGCTTCCATCGTAGACGCTAACCTCGAGCCCCTCGCCGGTCACGGCCGAGAGCACGAAATAGATACCCAAGCCGCCCAGCTTCGCCGTCTGTGCGTCCGCTTCGTCGATGTCGACCGGCATCGTAGGGCCGATTTTCGCGAGCTTCGCGGGTACATATCCCCCGCGCTCGCGGCGCGGGCTCCCTCAGCCACTCGCGGGGAGGCGCACGCAGAACGTGACGCGGTAGACGTCGGCGCCGTCCTTGCGACCGACGAGCGTAGCGGATTCCTTCACGCTCGCCCCGAGCCGCTGCTTCGCGAGCCGGGCGATCGAGCGGGCGGCGAGCGTGTCGACGGCGTAGTAGTCCCAGCCCTCCGGGAGCGCCTCCCGCCAGCTGATCGCCTCCCGCCAGTCCGCACGGGATTCGGTCATCAGTTCCTCCCACTGCCGCTCGAGACGCGCGCGCAGGGCCGTCGCCTTGCTGCGGCGGCCGCCTTCGGGACCGCGCAGTTGGAGGACCGCGGTGTAGTAGTGACCGCTCTTGCGCGAGCACGCCGGACAGGTCCGATGCTCGACCTTCACCGTCAAGGCAACCTCTTGGTCCCGCTCGAGACCGCGGAACCGCAGCCGCGCGGTGCCGCGGAACTGGTGGAGGAGGCCGCTGCGCTGGGTCTCCTCCCAGCGGACCGACCGTAGCGCGACCTCGGGGTGGGGGACGAGCAACGGAGTCAGGTCCTCCGCGGTTAGGAGCCGGCTCGCGCCGGCGCGATCCCAGTGGGACCCCATCCGACGGGCGCCGCAGGTGGGGCAGATGGTAACGATCCCCCGGCCGGGGGGCGTGAGCAGCGTCGTACGCTGGGCGGCGCACTCGGCGCAGACCCCGTCGGTCAGGACGCGGCCGGTGCGACCGCAGAGAACGCAGAACTCCCCGTTCGTTGGCATCGGCCCCCGTTACGCGCTCATCGAGAAGATCTCGGCATGGGGGATGCCCCCGAGCGTGCCGGTACAACCTTCGTCGACGTAGCCGGCCTCGCGCGCGAGGCGCGTCACGCGGCTCCCGAGAAGGTTCGCGGTCGTCGCGCGAGCGAGGGCCCACAGGAGCTCCTCGGGAGAGACCTTCCGCTCTCCGTAGAACTGCTCGCTGATGCGCACCTTTCGACCTTTCGAGCCGACCGGAACTTCCTGGCCGATCAGCTCGGCGTCGCACGCGGCGACGACGAACTCCGCGCGGATCCGGTGGATCCGCATCACGATCGCGCCCTGCGCCTCGGCCATGACCCGAAGGAGACCTCAGGACCCGCATATATCGCCGAGCCCCCGGACCGGGGGCCGCGCGCTCAGAACCGAACGAGCTGCCAGACGTCGGGCTGCGGCTCCATGATCTCGCCCTGGTTCCGCAATACGAAGAAGAGCGCTTCCGTGCGCTGCGTCTCGATCCCCGACTTCAACGCCTCCGCCTGGACTTCGGCGAGCGTGAACGATCCTTGGGGTCGTTCCATGAGCGTGCGCATGATCGTCAGGAGCGTCTCGAGCCGCTCGCGCTGGCTCGCGCTGTGCCCGGTCATCACGAGGTCGACGTCGAGCTTACCGTCCTCGTCCTTCGAGACCCGGGACATGAAGTTCTCCACGACGCGGATCGCGCGCTGAGCGTCTTCGATGCCCACGCTCTGGGAGAGGCGGGCGCGGGCGGCGGCCTCCGAAAGGCGGATGAGCGCTTCCAGCTGGCGCGCGGTGATCGGGACGGGAGCCCCGGGACCTTCCCCCTGCCGGCGGACCCGAACGTAGAAGTCCTCGAGCACCTTCCGCGCTTCGTCCGAGAGCTGGGGAGAGACGCGCTGGCGCGCGTAGGCGATGTACTTCTTCAGGAACTCGGGAGCGAACGGCGCCGATCGGGCGGCCCGACCGGTGACTCCCGGATCCGAACCCCCGGGCGCGCCTTCCTGGTGCGAGGTTAGGATCTGGTTCGCGAGCAGTCGATCGCGCTCGGGCTCCGGCCGGTCCTGGATCGAGAAGATGACGTCAAAGCGCGACAACAGGGTCGGAGGCAGGTCGAGCTGCTCGGCGAACGGCTTGTCGGGGTTGAAGCGTCCGAGCTTTGGGTTCGCCGCGGCCAGGACCGCGCATCGGGCGTTGAGCGTCGCGGTGATCCCCGCCTTGGCGATCGATACCGTCTGCTGCTCGAGCGCCTCGTGCATCGCCGAGCGGTCCTCGGCGGTCATCTTGTCGAGCTCGTCGACGACCGCCATGCCCCCGTCGGCCAGGACCAGCATTCCGGCCTCGAGCACCCAGCGCCCGCCGGCGAAATCGTCCTTCACCGCCGCGGCCGTGAGACCGGCGGCCGTCGCTCCCTTGCCGCTCGTGTAGATGCCGTGCAGCGCGACCTCGGCGACGTAGCGCAGGAGCTGGCTCTTCGCCGTACCGGGGTCCCCGATCAACAGGACATGGATGTCCCCGCGCGTCCGTACCCCGTCCGGATGCCGCTTTTCGACACCGCCGAAGAGCTGGAGCGCGATGGCCTCCTTCTCCTGGTCCATCTGCTTGATCGTGGGCGCGAGAGAAAGAACGATCTTGTCGACGGCGGTCGGATCCCCTTCGAACTGGCGGACGAGACGCTCCTCCTCATCGGTGAGCTCGACCTCCTCGAGCGAGACCGCCTTCGATTCCAGGGAGTTCCCGAGGAGCATCAGATCGAAGGTCGTGCTGCGGACCGGCCCGGCGCGGCCAGCAGAGGCCCGCTGGAAGCTGCGCAGGACGCCGTTCGCGACGACCCGGTTCCCCGGAATCACCTTGCCCGCGAGGTCCTCCGTGAGCAGGACGGTTACCCCTTGCGGATGCGCGCCGCGATGGAGCGATTCGGGGCTTTCCTGCACTTCGATCCTTTGGGAATCGACGTAGCTGGACTTCTCGGGGAGAAGGCGGAACCGGGTGCGGCCGGCGGGCTTTCCGCATCCTCCCTGGCTCTCCGGGCACTCGAGCGGCTCGCGAAAGACGAGTGATGCGTCGTCCTGGAGCTCGTGGAACTCGGTCCGGCACAGAACGCACTGGAAGACCGCATCGCGGATCTGGGGTCGCACCTCGCTGACCTTGCGGACGAGACCCTCGACCGCGAGGAACCTCCCGAGGTCGGATTCCCGGATCTCACGGATCGGCCGACGGGCGACCGTGGGCAGGCCCGTGATGCGGAGGCGCAACCCTTCGGCCTCGAGCCCCGCGACCGGGAGGGTGTCGCGCATCGCCCGCATCCCCGCGCTGAGCACTTCCTCGGCCCGCTCGAGCAGAAGGTCCGCCAGCGTAGTGTCGATCGCCTCGAGGGTCGCGAACGGCATCTCGAGGCTCCGTTCCTCGGGCATCCGGTCCGCAAGGAGCAGGATCGCGGGACGTACCCCCGCCTCCTCGAAGACCGCGGCCCATCGGCCCGAGATTTCCGGCGGAGCGGGCAGGGTCCTTTTGGCCGCGACCATCGTCGAACCTCCTACGGGTCCAGTCGGTAGCGGTCGCGGGGGAATAAGCGCGCCTCCCGGGCGTTCCCGAGACCGAGGAGGACCATGACCAAGCGATCGACGCCGAGGCCCCAGCCACCGTGCGGGGGCATCCCGTAGCGGAAGGCTTCCAGGTACCCCTCGAACGACCCCGGATCGAGCCCGGCGGACCTCATGTTCGCGATGACCCGGTCCAGTCGGTGCTCGCGGGCGCCTCCGCTGACGATCTCCACCCCTCGATAGTCGAGGTCGAAATACCAGGTCCTGGACGGGTCGGCGTCCTGGCGCTGGGCATAGAACGTCCGCTCCTTGACCGACGTCGGGAAGTCCGTGAGATAGTAGAACGGATTCCCGTGCTCCTGAAGCGCACGCTCCCCGATCGCCTTCTCGTCCTCGGTGCCGAAGTCGAGCCCGGCCCCGGCGCGCCCCAGCCACTCCTCCGCGGTCGAGAAGGGGATGCGGGGGAACGGAGTACGGACCTCGGGAAGCTGATCGACATGCGGGTTCCCCGCGTCGGCGAGGCGGCGATGGGCGGCTCGGATCGCTGCCGCCAGGACCTCCTCGAGCATCCGGCGGACATCCTCCACGTCATCGATGTACCCCATTTCGGCGTCGAGGCTGCCGAACTCGGTCAAGTGGCGGACCGTGTCGGAGGGCTCGGCGCGGAAGGCCGGAGCGATCTCGAAGACGCGTTCGAAACCGGCCCCGATCAGCATCTGCTTGTAGAGCTGGGGGCTCTGAGCAAGGTACGCCGGGCTCCCGAAGTAGTCGACCGCGAAGAGGGTCGCGCCGCCCTCCGCGCCCGCGCGCAAGAGCTTCGGCGTTTCAATCTCGAGGAACCCCCGCTCCAGGAACGCTTCCCGGAACCCGGCGAGCAGGGCGGACCGGACCTCGAAGATCGCGCGCACCTCGGGTTTGCGCAGGTCGAGCACGCGGTGGTTGAGCCGCGTATCGAGATCGGCCGAGACCCGGTCGACCACTCCGAGCGGTAGCGGGACTCCGGCGCGGGCCCGCACCTCGATCCGCTCGGGCAACAGCTCGACGCCTCGGTTCGATTTCTCCGATCGACGTACCGTGCCCGTGACGTCGATCACGGACTCTCGCGGAAGCTCGGCGAGCAACGCGAACAACGCGGGGTCGGTGACCCCCTTCTTCAGGGTGACCTGCGTGCCGCCACTGCGGTCGCGGACGACCGCGAACGCGACGCCGCCGAGGGCGCGGTATTCCTCGAGGAAACCGGCGATGCGGACGGTCTCCCCGTCCCGCTCCTTTAGCTCACGAGAGAGCCGGCGGGCGAGCGGCAGGAGCCGGCACCTCCTTCCGGGCCAGCGCGGCGCGAACGAGGCCGAGATAGAGGGGGTGCGGGGCCTCGGGGCGAGAAAGGAACTCGGGGTGGAACTGTACTCCGACGAAGAACGGGTGATCCGCGATCTCGAAGGACTCAACGCGACCGTCGACCGAGGTTCCCGTAATCGCGAGCCCCGCAGCGCGGAACCGGTCGAAGTACGCGGGATTGATCTCGTAGCGGTGGCGGTGCCGCTCCCAGACCTCGGTCTTCCCGTACGTGCGGGCGATCAGCGACCCCGGCGTGAGGACGACACGCTGCGCGCCGAGGCGCATCGTGCCCCCCATGGCCTGGAGGCCCTTCTGCTGCTCGAGGAGGCAGACGACGGGATCGGGGGTCTCGGGCTCGATCTCGGTGCTGCTCGCCGAGGCGAGGCCGAGCACATTGCGTGCGAATTCGACCGCGGCGATCTGGAACCCGTAGCAGACCCCGAGGAACGGGATGCCCCGGGTACGGGAGACTTCGATCGCCTGGACCTTTCCTTCGACGCCGCGCGCTCCGAATCCACCGGGAACGAGGAGAGCGTCGGCGTGCTCGATCCGGGCGAGAAGCGTGGGGTTCTTCGGAATGTCCTCGGCGTCGTACCAGGACAGGCGGACATCCACCCCGAGGTGACCCTGCACGTGATGGAACGCTTCGATGTGCGAAAGGTACGCGTCCCGAAGCTCGGTGTACTTTCCGACGATCGCTACCTCGATCGATCCCCCGCTCCGTCGGTAGGTCGTCAGGAACTCCTTCCAGGCGGCATAGTCTGGGGGACGGTCGGGCAAGTGCAACAGCTCGGTCAGCCGAGTCCCGACACCCTGCGCTTCGAGGACGAGCGGCACCTCGTAGATGGTTGGCTGGTCGGGCACGCTGATGACGGCTTCCGGAGGCACGTCACAGAAAAGGGAGATCTTCGCCTTGATGTCCGCCGCCAGGGGCGCCGGACCCCTCGCGATGATCAGGTTCGGCCGGATGCCAATGGCGCGCAGCTCGCGAACGGAATGCTGGGTCGGTTTCGTCTTCGCCTCCCCGACGGGCCCAACGATCGGGACGAGCGTCGTGTGCACGAACGCGGTGTGGCCCTCGCCCAGCTCGTAGGACAGCTCGCGCAGCGCCTCTAGGAAGGGCATCGACTCGATGTCGCCCACGGTCCCGCCGACCTCGACAAGAATCACTTCCGCGCCGGCCGCCTGGGCGACCTCGCGGATGGTTCGCTTGATCTCTCCGGTGACGTGCGGGATGATCTGAACGGTCGTTCCGAGGTAGTCGCCCCGCCGTTCCTTCTCGATCACCGCGCGATAGATCTTGCCGGTCGTCAGGTTGTGGGTCCCCGAGAGGCTCTGGCCGAGGAAGCGCTCGTAATTCCCAAGGTCGAGATCGGCCTCGGTGCCGTCGTCCAGCACGAAGACCTCTCCGTGCTGGTACGGGTTCATCGTTCCGGCGTCGACGTTCAGGTACGGGTCGATCTTGAGGATCGTGACGGGGATCCCGCGGGCCTTGAGGAGGCGCCCGAGGGAGGACGTGGTGATGCCCTTACCGAGGCCGGAAATGACCCCCCCGCTGACCACGATTACCTTCACAAAATGTACCTTGCGATTTGGTAGTGAGCGGCCACTATAAACCATTCGGCGGGGCCGGGGCCCTTTCCGCGTTCCGCAGCTCTGGGCCCACTACAGCGGTACCCGTCTTCCCGACGGGTCCCGCTTCGTACGGCCGAACTCCTCCAGGGAGAGGAGCGTCTCGGTACGGAAGACGGGCCCATCCACACAGACGTGGTACGGCCCCAGCGAGCAGGCATCGCACATCCCGAGGGCGCACTTCATATGACGCTCGACCGAGCCGTATCCGATGATGCCCCGAGAGCGCGCCGACTCCGCGACCTTGCGCATCATCACTTCGGGTCCGCACGTCCACACCGCGTCGAACGATCCTTCGGCGAGCAGCCGATCGGCGACGGCCGTGACGAACCCGGGCGTGCCGGCCGTCCCGTCGTCGGTCGACACCTCGACGCGCGCACCCGCCGCGGTCAAGCGCTTCGCAAATAGGAGCTCGAGCTCGGTCGTCGCTCCGAGCGCGCAGGTGACCTGCGCACCGGATCGCAGGGCCTGTTCTGCGCCCGGGGCGAGGACAGCGGTGCCGGATCCTCCGCCGACGACGAGGATGCGCCGTGGAGTGAGGTCGAACCGGTTACCGTAGGGGCCCCGAATCCCGATTCGGGTGCCGGTGGGAAGGGACTGAACGTGACGGGTGGTAGAGCCCATGGCCTTGATCGTCACCCCCTTGGACGGTCCGTCGGTGTAGGAGAGCGACATCGGCAGCTCGTCGTCCCCCGGGATCCAGACCATCACGAACTGGCCGGGGGCGCAGGGCTCCGCGTAGGGGAAGCGCCACGTCACAGTGGAAGGGGTCTCGAGGACGCGATCCTCGATCTCCACGATCCGATGCACGGCAACGCTATAGAGCCGCCGTTAAAGCCTGTCACGGCGGGAAGTCGGCGGTCGGTATCTCGAAACCCCGGTGAGCCGCTCCCACCAGGCTCCCGAGCCGATCCGTTCCGCGTTCGGAGAGCACGCGGTCGAGCTCCTGAGCGATCCGACCGAAGACCCGTACCCCTTCGCGCGCCACGGCGGTGCCGATCTCGACCGCGCGGGCGCCCGCCATAACGTACTCGAGCACGTCCTCGCCGCTCGATATCCCACCGACTCCGACGATCGGGATCTGGACCCTGCGGTAGATCTGCCAGACGGCGGCGAGCCCGACCGACTTGATCGCCGGACCGCTGAGGCCCCCAATGCCATGGGCCAGCACCGGACGCGCGAGCGTGGTGTCGATCGCCAGGCCCCGAACGGTGTTGATCGCACTGATCCCCTTCGCTCCCGCTTTCTCGGCCGCGACGGCCAGCTCCGCCGGGTCCGCCGCATTCGGAGTGATTTTGGCGATCACCGGGACCTTCACCTCGCGCACCACCGCGCGGACCACCTCCTCTACGTCCTTCGGGTCGCTCCCGATCTCGGTGCCGAACCCTTCGGCGTGAGGGCAGCTCAGATTGAGCTCGAGGGCGATGACCCCGGTCGTCGCCATCTCCCGGGCCAAGCGAGCGAACTCCTCGGCGGTCCCGCCGAAGATCGACCCGATGACGAGCACGCCGTGGTCGCGCGCCGCCCGGATCTCGCGTGGATACTCGGCGATCCCCGGGTTGGGCAACCCCATCGCGTTCAGCATCCCCCACGAATCGAACTCCTCGACCGTCGGGTTCGGGTACCCGGGCCTCGGCCGCGACCCAATCGATTTGGTGACCACCCCCCCGGCCCCGGCGTCCCAGGCTCCGATCAAGGACCGCCCGCTCTCACCCCAAATTCCCGACGCGAGGAGTAAGGGGTTTCTGAGCGGAATTCCGGCAAGCTCTACCGAGAGATCGGGCACGGCGTCGGGACGGGAGACGCACTTAAATCGGCTCGCGACGGTGCAAATGGGTCCCATGCGCATCGAACGGTTGACGGACGCCGCCCGCGCGGCGCTGGAGGGCGCGTTCCGACGGGCCCAGGAGCTGCGGAACCCTTCGGTCGAACCCGAGCATCTCCTTGCGGCGCTCCTCTCGGAGGAGCAGGGGACGACGGCCGCCGTGCTCCGGACCCTCAACGCCTCGGTCGAGAGCCTGAGCGCGGCGACGGACCAGAGGCTCGCGAGCCTACCGACCGCGGACCATGTGTCGCCCGCGGACCAGTACATCTCGCGATCGCTCACCCAGGTCCTGGACGAAGCGGAGAAATTCTCCGCACGTCGCAAGGATCGGTACACCAGCGTCGACGCGCTCCTGGTCGCGCTCGCCACGATCGCTTCTCCGGCCCGAGACCTCCTCCAGGCCGCGCAGGTGACGGCACCGGGAGTGGAGTCCGCACTCGACGCGGTGCGCGGTAGCCACGAGCCCGTCACGAACCGTGGAGAGGAAGCCCAGTATCAGGCCCTGGAAAAGTACGGCCGGGACCTGACGGCGCTCGCGAAGCTGCGCAAGCTCGACCCGGTGATCGGACGGGATGAGGAGATCCGTCGCGTGATCCAGATCCTCTCTCGACGGACGAAAAACAATCCGGTCCTCATCGGAGATCCGGGGGTGGGCAAGACGGCCGTCGTCGAGGGTCTCGCGGTCCGCATCGCCCAGGGGGACGTCCCCGAGTCGCTGCGCGACAAGCGGATTGTCGCCCTCGACCTCGGCTCTCTCCTGGCCGGGGCGAAGTTCCGGGGCGAGTTCGAGGAACGCATGAAGGCGGTCCTCAAGGAGGGCGAACGCTCCCAGGGGGGTGTCCTGCTGTTCATCGATGAACTCCACACGCTGGTTCACGCGGGGGCCACCGAGGGCGGGGCGCTCGATGCCTCCAACCTCTTGAAGCCGTCCCTCGCCCGAGGGGCCCTGCACTGCATCGGGGCCACGACGACGGCCGAATACCGGAAGTACATCGAGAAGGACGCAGCACTCGAGCGCCGGTTTCAGCCGGTGCCGATCTTCGAGCCGACGGTCGAAGACACGATCTCGATCTTGCGCGGCCTCAAGGAGCGATACGAGCTGCACCACGGCGTCCAGATCCACGACGCGGCGCTCGTCGCGGCCGCGACGCTCACCGCGCGTTACCTTCCGGACCGGCATCTACCGGACAAAGCGATCGACGCGATCGACGAAGCCGCGTCGATGGTCCGCCTCTCGCTGGACTCCCGACCGAGCGAGCTCGACCAGCTCTCGCGGCGGATCCGCCAGCTCGAAATCGAGCGGATGGCCCTCAAAAAGGAGAGCGATCCGGCCTCGAAGGAACGCCTATCGAAGCTGGATCGGGAGCTTTCGAACCTCAAGGAACAAGAGACGGCCCTCGCCGCCCGATGGAACCAGGAGAAGGTGGGGTTGCAGGAGGTCCGCCGGTTGCGCGCCGAGCTCGACGAAGCGAAGGCCGAAGAGGACGAGGCCGTGCGTACCGGCGATCTCGAAGCCGCGGCCCGTCTGCGCTACGGGAAGATACCGGAGCTCCAGAAGCGCCTCGCGTCGGCGTCCGAACACGCGACTCCCCCGAGCGGGAACTCCCTCTTGCACGAGGAGGTCACCGAAGAGGACGTCGCGCAGGTCGTCGCGAAGTGGAGCGGCGTGCCCGTTAGCCGGATGCTCGCCGGCGAGGTGGAGCGCCTCCAGCATATGGAGGAGGAACTGCGCAAGCGGGTCATCGGTCAGGACGAGGCCGTCGAGGCCGTCAGTCGCGCGGTGCGGCGCTCCCGCAGCGGACTCGCGGATCCGAACCGCCCGATCGGGACGTTTCTTTTCATCGGCCCGACAGGCGTGGGCAAGACCGAGCTCGCCAAGGCGCTCGCGGAGTTCCTATTCCACTCGGAGCGCGCGCTCGTGCGGATCGACATGAGCGAGTACATGGAGAAGCACACGGTCGCGCGCTTGATCGGCGCTCCCCCGGGGTACGTCGGTTACGAGGAAGGGGGCCAGCTCACCGAAGCAGTGCGCACGCGACCGTACACGGTCGTGCTCTTCGATGAGATCGAGAAGGCCCATCCCGACGTGGTCCACGTCCTGCTGCAGCTCCTGGACGACGGGAGGTTGACCGACGGGCAGGGTCGCACCGTCGACTTCCGCAACACGGTCGTGATCATGACCAGCAACCTCGGCACGGAGGCGGCGGTCGAGGGGGAAAGCGAGCGGGCCTCCCGCATCGAGCGGGCGCTGCGCGAGCACTTCCGGCCCGAGTTCCTGAACCGGATCGACGAGACCGTCGTCTTCCACTCGCTGACTCCGAAGGATATCGAGCGCATCGTGGACCTCCAGCTCGCCCAGGTCGACCGCCGGCTCGCCGAGCGACGCATCCACCTCACGTTGACCGATGCGGCCCGCCGGGTCCTCGCCGAAGTGGGGATCGATCCCCAGTTCGGGGCTCGCCCTCTTCGACGAGCGGTCCAGCGGCTGGTCGTCGACCCGCTCACGGCCAAGATCCTCGCGGGGGAGATCCGGGACGGGAGCGAGGTCCGGGTCGATGCGCGGAATGGGACGATCTCGCTCTCCTCGGGCAAGGCGAAGGAGGCGGGAGCGCTCCGCGTGCCATGAGTGGCGTCACGGTCGCGGTGGTCGGAGCGCACGGCGTGGCGTCGCAGCTCGGAAAGAAGAGTACGCAATCCGACCTCACGCTGTTCGACTCGAACCACGACGATCACCATACGACCCTCGTCGAGCCGACGCAGTTCCCGGAAAAGTTCGCGCCGCTCCTCTCGGCGCTTGCGATGGCCGACCGATGCCTGCTCGTCGTCCCGGAGCTGTCGCGCCCGGTCGCCGAGACGATTGCGACCGTGGAGCTCTTCGATCTGCCGACCACGATCGTCACCGGCGCGGCCGTCGGGACGGACGAGCTGGGGCGGGCGCTGAGAGGCAGCCGTCTCGAGTCCGCACCGCGGATTCCGCTGGATGTTCCCCAACTGCGAGAAACCGTCCAAGCATGGAGGGCTCCCACCGACTCGGGTCCGGTCGCGGTGCCGCTCGACCACGTCTTCCCGGTCAAAGGGGTCGGAACGGTCGCTCTGGGGGTAGTGCGTCGGGGAACGCTCCGGGCGCACGAGCCACTTCGACTGTGGCCGACCGACACGGTCGTGGAGATCCGGTCGATCCAGGTTCACGATGTCGACGTCAAGGAGGCCGGGGCCGGCGAGCGCGTGGGAGTAGCGCTGAAGGGCGTCGAGGTCGACCAGGTCGAACGCGGACAGGTCTTGGCCCCGGCCGGGTCGCTCAACGCCGGTGCGGACCTGGTGGGCGAACGCCTCGTCCCGTGCCGCTATTACAAGGGAGATTGGGGGGTCGGATCTCGGATGTCGGTCGCGGTCGGGATGCAGACCGTACCGATGTCGGTCGAAGAGCGCTCGGGGCCCCGCGCGCGCATCAAGACCGATCGCCCGATAGTCTATGCGGCGGGGCAGCCCGCCTACCTATTCGACCTCAACGTGGGTAGCGGGCCTCGGATCGTCGCGCGCGCAGAGCTGACTTCGGCCCGGTAGTCGACTTCGTCAGGACCACGCCTCGATACCGCTCCCCGCGTCTCCGACCGGGTCCGGGGTGGGCCGCCGACAGCGGATACGAGATCCGCGTTGGACACCCCGGTTCCCTCGCCGGCAACCGTCGAGTCTCACTTCGGAACGACAGCGATGAGGCCGAACTCGTCCCTCGACCGCGGGATCAAGCGAACATTGTGACGGATTCCTTGCGGAGTTCCTCGTCCCCAACGACCTTCTCGACGGCGCGGTCAAAATCCGTCGCGAGCACGTGGTCGCGCTCCTCTCGGATCGCCCACATCCCGGCCTCGGTACAGATCGACTTGATGTCGGCACCCGTCACGCCTTCGCATCGGGCGGCGAGCGCCTCGAAGTCGATCACGTCGCGAATCGCCATGCCCCGGGAGTGGATCCGGAAGATCTCGGCGCGTCCCGCGGGAGTCGGCACCGGGATCTCGATGATCCGGTCGAAGCGACCCGGGCGCAGCAGTGCATCGTCGAGGATGTCCGGACGGTTCGTCGCCGCGATGATCTTGACGTTGGACAGGGGCTCGAAGCCGTCCATCTCGGCGAGCAGCTGCATCAACGTCCGCTGGACCTCGCGGTCCCCGCTAGTGGCCACCTCCAGGCGCTTCGCTCCAATGGAGTCGACCTCGTCGATGAAGATGATCGTGGGCGCCTTCTCCTTCGCGAGCTGGAAGAGCTCGCGGACGAGCCGCGCTCCCTCGCCAATGTACTTCTGGACGAGCTCGCTCCCGACGAGACGGATGAACGTCGCATTGGTGTGATGCGCCACGGCCTTTGCGATCAGCGTCTTGCCGGTTCCGGGCGAGCCAACGAGGAGTACGCCCTTCGGCGGATCGACGCCGACCTTCCGATAGAGCTCGGCGCGCAGAAGAGGATATTCGACCGCCTCGCGAATGTCGCGGATCTGATCCATGAGCCCGCCGATGTCCTCGTAGGTGATCGCGGGTTTGTCGACGATCTCGCTCGCCGTGACGAGGGGGTCGACCGATGCGGGCAGCACGCCCATGACCGCGAGCGTCTGCTTGTTGAGTGCAACCCGGCTGCCGATCGTCATCTTCGCGTGCTCGACGTTCTCTGCCGAGTTGACGACGAAGTCGGGGCCGGTCGAGGACTTCACGATCACGCGACCGTCCGTGAGTACGTCCCGCACGCTACCCACGATGAGCGGCGGGTACCGGAGCCGGTCGAGTTCGGTCTTGAGCCGCTTGACCTCGCGCTGCAGTCGGAGGATCTCCGACTCCATGTAGTGCCGTTCGCTCTCGACCCGCTTGATCGCTTCCGCCAACTGCGTGTTCCTCAGTTCGAGGAAGTTCATGCGGTCGAACGAGTCCTGCCCGGCAACGGGAGCTTCAGAATCGCTCATCGGTGTGGTTGGAGGACGGAAGGTCGCCCCGTCGACTTAACGAATACGTCCTCGTTTATAAGGAGTGACCGGTCGAGCGGCGCGAGGGGGGTGAGGGGAATGGAACGGAGTCGAAGCGCGCGGGCCTTTGCCCCCGGCCACATCACAGGCATCTTCCGACCCGCGTCGCAGGGTTCCGACCCACGCGCGGCCGGCTCGCAAGGCGCGGGCTTGGTCCTCGAACTCGGAGCCTACGCGACCGCGACGCTGCGGCCGGGGCCCCGGAACTCCATCGCGGCGATGGACGATGCCGGCACCCCGCTCCCCGTCACGGAGGATGCCATCCGTCGACTCGGGGTTCGGGCGAGAGGACATCTCGTCGTGCGAGTACGCCACGAGCTACCGGTGGGCCAAGGGTTTGGAATGAGCGCGGCGGGAACCCTCGCCGCCACGCTCGCGGTAGGTTCGCTCGTCGGGCAGAGCCGTCCGTCGGCGATCCAGGCCGCGCACCTCTCTGAACTTGACGGCGGCACCGGACTGGGTGGGGTCGCCGCGATCCTCGGTGGAGGGATCGAGCTCCGCTCGAAGCCGGGGATCCCGCCCTGGGGAAAGATCCGCCACCTATCCTCCCGATCCACGGTATGGGTCGGCGTCGCCGGCCCGCGCATCGCCACGTCCCGCGTGCTCTCCAATCCCCGGATGCGCGCGCGGATCCATCGAGCGGCGCGCGACTTGGACGGGCTCCTCGCGCACCCCTCGCTCGAGAGGTTTGCCGAGGCGAGCGAGCGATTCACCGATCGCGTACGTCTCGCACCTCCTCCGCTCCTCCGCCGGATCCACGCCCTGCGGGGCCCGGATGCCTGGGCGGCCCAGACGATGTTCGGTTCGAGCTTCTTCGTGTTGGCCCGCCGGTCCAGCGTGCGCGATCGGATAGCGCGTGTCCTACAGACCCACGAGTCCCGCGCCGTCGAGGTGTCGCTGGCGCGAACCGGGGCGCGAGTCCTACCGACGGCCTTGGCAGGCCCCCCGGCACTCCGCAAGGATTTTAGAGGGGGCGAGGCTCGCCGCGCCCCATGACGCGCAAGCCGGCCCGCATGTATCGTAAGATCGAGGGCCAGATCTACACGCGCCACGAGTACATGGGAGGGATACCGGTCTGCCGGGTCACCCAGTTCGACACGGGGAATCTGAAGGAAACCTTCCCCGTATCCCTCACCCTAGGGACGGAGGAGGCGGGTCAGGTCCGGGACATCGCGCTCGAAGCCGCCCGGGTCAGCGCAGTCCGCGTGCTCGAGAAGGCCGCGCCCAACCAGTATCACCTCAAGGTGCGCCGGTACCCTCACGCGATCCTGCGCGAGCACAAGATGGCCATGGGCGCGGGAGCGGACCGTATCTCGGATGGGATGCGGCGTGCCTTCGGCAAGCCGGTCGGTCACGCCGTACGCGCCCAGATCGGGAGCGACCTTCTGACGATCTACACGACCCTGGCTCACATCGAGGACGCGAAGGAGGCGTTGCGCAAGGCCTCCCACAAGCTCCCGGTCCCGACACGCCTCTCGATCGTTACGGCGAGGGCTTCGTAGCCCGGGGATGCACGACGAGCACCGCATCCTTGAACCCCTGAACGACCGCCGTGGAGACGCTGCCGAGCAGTAGTCGTTTGCCGCGGCTCAGACCGCGCGAACCGACCACGACGAGCGAGGGGGGGTGCTTCTCGAGATGCACAAGAATCTCGTCGATCGGGACCCCCTCCATGACGAGTCCCTTTACCTCCGCGATCCCGGCGGCCCGGGCTTTCGCAAGGGCCTCATCTACCTGCCGCCGGTAGTACGGTAGGTCGATGACCGGGGGCGTGGGGGGGACGTAAGCCTCGCTCCCCGCGAGAAAGGTCGGCTGAAGCGGGGCGACCGCGAGTACGGTGAGCGACGAACCGTAGCGCCTCGCGAGATCGATCGCCACGTCCAAGGCTTCGTTCGCGGGGACCGAACCGTCCGTCGCGACCGCGATCGTGGGAAACCGTGTTTCGGCCATCGAACTCTCGATGCGCGCGCGCGTATCTGTATTTCGGCGATGACCGTCGGAGGTTCCCCGACCTGAGCCGGGCGGCTCCGGGGCGTGCTCTGGCTCGTTTCATACCGCCGCGGAGTGATAGCGGGGCATGGATTTGAACCATGGATCTACGGGTTATGAGCCCGTCGGGATCTCAGGGCGGACGGAGAATCCCCGGTCCGTTTTCCTGACTACCCTACCCCGCTGCGCGCGGCGGTAGTGGAGGTCGGTATATGAAACGTCGGGCCTCGATTACGGCGGCCGGACGACCTCCAGGGCCGGGTACCACCCCCGGCCCGTCCGAATGCCCCCGAATAAATAGAAGAGCGGCGGTCCCCTGTTCGGGGAGGAGGCGGGTGGCAGGAAGGGAGGGCCATGCCCGATGGGGGCCGCGTGCGCGTGGTGTTCGCCCTCCTAGCGGTCCCGGTCCTTCTGGCGGCCGGATGGGCCGTTCCCGCGAGCCACGCTGGCGCCGTCGTGGCTTCGAGCCCTGTGGCAGGGGGACGAGACGCACCCCCGACCACTCCGGTGTACTACGAGACGTTCAACGAGACCGGCCTTCCGTGGAACGTTGTCTGGTCGGTGAACGTGAACGGCAGCGAATGGAGCGTCGGAACCCGAAGCGATATCCGCGTGCCGCTTCCGAACGGCACCTACAGTTACGCGCTCACGAATCAGTGGGGGCGCCAGGTGAGATCCCCGAGCGCTTCCGGAACGTTCGTGGTCGCGGGGCCGATCGACCACGTCGTCGACCCTAAGATTCCCGTCGGGCCAGACCCGTATAGCGTGGCGTATGACCCGGCGAACGGCTACCTGTACGTCGCGAACAAGGGATCCAGCAATCTCACGGTCATCGACGGGGCGACCAATCAGGTCGTCATCGCGAGCATCTCGGTGACCAACGAGCCGTACGCCCTCGCCTACGACCCCCAGAACAACGAGATCTTCGTGGCCAGCGCGGGCAGCAACGAGGTCGACGTGATCGACGCGACCACCAACGAAGTGGTCGCGTACATCGGGGTCGGCGCCCAGCCCGAAGGGATCGCCTACGATCCGAGCACCGGCGACATCTACGTCGCCAACTCGCAGAGCGATAATCTGACGGTCATCGACGGGCTCACGAACGCCGTCCTCGATCCCAGCATCCCGACGGGCCTGCATCCGTTCGCGATCGCGTTCGATCCTCAGGGTGGGATCGCGTACGTCGCGAACCAGGGAGGAAGCAACCTCACAGTGCTCGGACCCCCGGGATACTCCGGACCGAGAAGCGTCCCGGTGGGAAACGGCCCCTCCGCCCTCGCCTACGACCCCGCCAACGGGGATCTCTACGTCGCCAATTACTACAGCGACAATCTGACGGTGATCAACGCGACATCGGCCGAGGTCACCACGCCCGGCGTCGCGGTGGGTTCCTACCCATTCTCCTTGGTGGTCGACCCGGTGAGCGACTACCTCTACGTCGCGGACGAGCAGAACGACAACGTCAGCGTGATCAACGGCGCGACGAACGCGAGGGTCGGTCCCGACTTCCGGGTCGGCGCGAGCCCGACGAGTCTCGCCTACGACCCGGCCAATGGGTTCGTCTACGTCGTGGACTCGACGAACGACAGCGTCGCCGCCATCAACGCCAATGGCTACGTAGCCACGGTCTGGGCCCTCTCCCCCACGTACCCGATCTCCTTCTCCGAGTCCGGCCTGCCGGCGGGAAACACCTGGAGCGTGACGGTCAACGGAACCACGGTATCGGGCCCGGCCGGGACGAACCTCCATGTTCGAGAGCCGAACGGAACGTTTCCCTACTCGGTCAACGGGGGATTCGGTTTCCAGTCGCTCTACCCGGCCGCATCCGGAGCGGTCACGGTCCGAGGACTTCCGGACTCCGTCGTGGTCCCGAACATCGGGCCGGTGGTCGGTCCATCCGCCCTGGCGTACGACCCCGCGTTGAATGCCGTGATCGTCACCGATTCGAGCGCCGGGACCGTCACGGTCATCAACGCAACGACGAGCGCCCCGATCGAGACCGTGGGGGTAGGGATCGGGCCGGCCGCCGTCGCCTACGACCCGACGAACGGCGAGGTGTACGTGGCGAACTCTGGAAGCGACAACGTCACCGTGCTCGGCGGAGATCCCCTCCGGGTGCTCGTGCCTAGCATCGGGGTCGGCCTCACGCCGAGCGCGATCGCGTTCGACCCGTCAAGCACCGAGATGTTCGTCGCCGTTCGTAACAACAGCGATGTCGTCGTGATCAACGCCTCCACCAACGAAAGGACCGGGGCGCCGATTCCGGTCGGAACCGGCCCCGTCGCGATCGCCTACGACCCCGCCAACAACGACCTCTTCGTGGCCGACTCGGTCGGCGGCAACGTCACCGTGATCGACGGCGCCACCGACCGAGTGTCGGAAACGCTCGCGGTGGGGGCGGAACCCTCGGCCTTGGCCTACGATCCCCTCGATGGATCGATCTACGTCGCCGATCACGGTACCGGCGCTGTCTCGGAGATCGGTCCGACGGGGAAAGTGACCACGATCCTCGTGCAGGGAGCCTCGGCCGCCCCCTCGGCCGTCGCCTTCGACCCGACGAATGGATTCCTCTACATCGCGAACGCCGGTAACGACAGCGCCCTCGTCCTCAACGGATCGACCGGCGCCAAGGTCGGAGCCACCATCGGCGTTGGTCTCGGCCCGAGCGCGCTCGCCTACGTCCCCGTCAACGCCTACGTCTACGTCGCCAACGAGCACAGCGACAACTTGACGGCGATCTACGGCGCGCTCTCGGTCATCGCGACCGACTGGGAGGTCGCACCGTTCTACGGGGTGACGTTCTCGGAGCGGGGGCTCGCCCCGAACACGAATTGGACCGTCTCGGTCGCCGGCTTCTCCTCGTCCTCCGTCGCCGGCACCAATGTGACCGTCACGCTGCCCAACGGCACCTACACGTTCCGCGCGACCACCCGGAACCCGATCTACATCGGTGTGGACGCGACGGTAACCGTACGGGGGGGCGCCGACGCGGGCCCCCACTGCCGTCTTCGTGCTCTACACCGTTCCGGTGACGTTCGTAGAGAATGGGCTGCCTACCGGACAGAGATGGTGGGTCCATGTATCGGGCGAGCCGGCCACGAACGGCACGACCTCTGAGATCACCATCTTCTTGGCCAACGGTAGCTACACCTTCTCGACGTCGGCCCCGGGCTACGTCGGCTCGAGCGGTACGTTCCTCGTCGGCGGCGAGCCCGTGACGAAGACCGTCGCGTTCAGTCCGGCCGGGATTCCGTGGTGGGGCTACGCCCTGATCGCGATCGCGCTGATCGCCGTCGTGACCCTCGTGCTCGGGACCTGGCAGCGCCGGCGCCGAAGAGCCGCGGATCTCGTGTTCGTTCCGCCCCCGTCCCCCCCGGCCGGACGGTAACGGACGCCCTACCGGCACGACGATTCGACCGGTCGAAAGCTCGATTCTCCGATCCGTTAGCGCTGGTCCAAATCCGGCGCCTTGACCACACTACGGTCCGAGAAGCCCGCAATCGGGGCACCTGACCGTTTCGGGCCGACCAGGTCGTGTCCTTCTCCCGGGTCCCGAAGGGGGTTATGAGGGGGCGGAGGCGGGGGATCCGAGGACCGCCGACAGAGGACCACGGTCCGTGCCCGCGAGAACGATCCACGAAATCATCGGGGGTTTCCGATTCTCCGCAAGCGAGGCGAGCCGGGTCGGACTTAAGCTGAGGAGGCTCTACGGTTTTGGGCTGTTCATGACGTACTACGAGTGCCCGGTGTGCGGTGGCGGGTACATCTTTGACCCCGCGCCCGCACACCCGAAGTGCGACCGCGATGGCGCGTTGCTCAAGCGGGCCAGCGAGGCATCGTACGTGCTGAATGCCCGTGAGGACGACTACGCTCCCCCATCCGTCAAGCGGAAGTCCCACGGTAAGACGAAGGGTCGCTGACCGACCGCGACGAGCGTGTGAGGCCGACCGACTCCCGCGCCGTGGCGCGTTCACTCCGAAAAACCCCGCCTTGACCTCCGATCCGAAAGCGCCGAAGGACGGGTTTCGAGCAGTCTCCAGCCCCGGGGGGATCGAGCTGCAGCCGGATTTCCCAGGGGCGACGGGCCGTGCGAAGCCCGTCGGTTGATTCCCGTCACCGTGCGATTAGGACAAGTTCGACGGACGCACCTCGATGCCCGGCTACGGGAAGGATCACCCATGCGTAAGGGCGCGCCGGCAAGCCCCGCCCCGGCCCACACATGGACGGGAGTTCGCGTTCGCTCCGCGGCGGCACGGAACTAGCATTCGCCCGAGAGGTGGGGGCCGGTGGCTGGGTCGACGCACCGTCGGCCGCCCCTGGGGGACGCACTCCTTAGTACCAGCTGCCCTCCCGACACGGACATCCTCTGGGAATCCTCCTCGCGGTTCCGTTCGTCGTTCCCCATCCGACCCGGCCGGGGGCGACCATCGTGAGGGTTGCGAACTTCATCTGGGTCGCCGCGGCTATCGGCGGTTGGGCGGGCACCTGCCGGTTCGTGACCGGAGTTCCGCCGAGAGGGTATCCCGCTCCCGATACGCGGCGGTGGATGGGTCCGCCCACCGTGGGATCATCGGCCCCGCGGGGTTGAGCACGCGAACGTGCGCGTCCAAGAAGCGGGTGAACAGGAGTTCCGGCAGGTGCTTTCGGTGAGGGGGGAGGCGGTGCAGCGGGATCCCGTGAAGTCGAGCTCCTCTTCGAGCGCGAAGTCCGAGGCGTGAGCGGTGGTCGGGCCGCTCTCCGCGACCCTCCCCGTTCGCGCCCTCTCAGCCCACACCCGGGTCACTCCAAGGGCAGTCCTCGAAGCGACGCGAGCCGGCCCACCGGGTAGTCACCGACTCGGTTCGCCTTCCCCCAGGGAGACCGCTCGTAGAAGAACGCGAGCCGAGCCGTGGGACTCGCGGCCAACGAAGCATCGTGCGCGACCCGGTGTTCGAACTCGTCCCGAAGCCCGGGGTCCCGGGCCATCTCCTCGTGCGCCAATTTCTCGAGCACGTAGGCTTCCCCGGACTCCTTCTGTTCGAAGATCGGGTCAAAGAAGCCCCATCGGAGCGCGGAATCCGGCGCTTCCGGTTCGAGCCAGTGGATCGCGACCCTCGCGCAACGCTGGGCGAGCGGGACGACGACCGACCCTAGGGGGAAGGACATCGTCTCCGCGCTTCGGACGCATTCGCCAAAGTGGCCCATTCCCCTCTCGACGTTCCCCGTACGCAGGATCGGGTAGCGGCCCTCGAACGGTTGGTTCGGTCGAATCATCCCCGAACAACGGTAGCGTTCGACCGTTCCCGTCCATTCCGCCCGGGTCCGATGGAGGGCCACCCCATGCGCCTGCAGGACCGCGATCACCCCGGTCCATTGAGGGGGAACGATGTATCCCGCGGGAGGGGTCGTCGACACCACCACCGCCCCACCCGTCTCTACGGGTATCGTCCAGGTGCGGGGTTCCGAACCGTACCGGATCGCCATCCCCCCCGAGACCTCGCTCCGGTAGCGCTCGTAGGAGTATCCGAGGAACTCCATCGTCCTCGTTTCACCGGAGCCGGCCACGACCAGCGGGAACTCGGGCTTCTCCGCGGCCTCGGCGCCGAGCGCCGAGGCCGTTCGGTCCGCGTCCCGGTTCAGAGCGATCAGACGGTCCGCGTGCTCGTTCAGGATCTCGAGGAGGCCTCGAAGGACCGCGTAGTTCCCCGTGACCCGGGTCCGGTAGTCTTTGAGCATGTGTAGCTCCACCAGGAGACCCGGCCGGTTCTCGAGGATCATCTGGCCGGTGGAGAACCGGGGCGGGTTCTCGTTGAAGGCGAGTCCCTGCGACGGGTCGGTGTCATCCCTCAAGAAGACCGTGGCGGGGAACGCGGTGTGGCCGGCGGCGTTCACCCGCCGCGTGAGCTCGGGCGTGACGGACGTCCGGATCCACTCCGCGGTCGGCGGGAATACGTCCGGCGTCTCGTCGATCGCGAAGGTCACGTCGTACTGGAAATCGGCCCCGTCGGTCACGTGGTCGTCCACGAAGAAATCCGGCATCCATCGGTGGAACATGCGAAGGAATGCCCGCGTCTCGGGAGCGTCGGCCTTAAGGTAGTCCCGGTTCAGGTTGAGGTTCGTCGCGTTGGCCCGCCAACCCGCGAGGTCCGGTCCCCGCTGGTTGATCCGGTTATAGGGAGAGCGACGTTCGTGACCGTCGATGTTGTATACCGGAATGAAGACGAGGACGACACGGTCGAGGAGCGCGGCCGCCTCCGGAGTTCGGAGGAGGTCGCGCAGAAGCGCGAGACAGGCATCCTTGCCGTCCATCTCTCCGGCGTGGATCGCGTTCTGGACGAGGACGATGACACGCCCGGAGGCGTGAATCGACTTCGGATCGAAGTCCCCGTCGCGCGACGCGATGACGATCTTCAGGTCTCGTCCCTCTCCGGTTCGTCCGAAGTCCTCGATCCGAACGCGACGAGGAAACGATGTCGCCGTTCGCTCCAGGAACGAGATAGTCTCCGCGTAGGTCGGGGTGGACCGATAGCCACTGATTTCGGCGGGGGTTCTCCAGTCCGGATCGGGTACGGCCGAAGGCGGAGTCGGGTCCATCCAATTTAGGGGGCCCTCATCCCCGCAGCGGAGCGGGAGGCTGCACGTCGGGGGCATCCTTGCCCCATCTATTAGCCCCCGGGCACCGCAGGGACGGGAGGGGGACTCGGGCCCCTCCGCCGGATGGGCCCTTTCACGGGCCCTCCGTGGATACTCCGTCTCCTAGCCGCCGTGTCGAAACTCGCTCGGACCGCGCTCGTCCGTTCTGCGATGGCATGTTGAGTGAGTGGTTGTGACCTCACGGTCCCATCCATTCCTCCGGCCCTCTCTTCGGACATCCGCCGGGGGTTCGGGGAGGGAGCCTCCGGCGGTCAGCGGCGCCGGTAGATCGGCCCGTTTCGGCACCGTGGACAGGGGCGAAGCACTACAGGATCAGCCGCGGGAGGGACTTGAGCCAAGGGTGCCAGTCCCCGCACACAAGACCCGAAAGAACCCGACTTCTCAGTCCACCGGCCTTCCCGGGGGAGCGCGCCTCAATTTCACCCCCCGTTCACCAGGGGTCCTTAGGAATCCCCCTCGATACGAAAGGGTCGGATAGGCCCTCGGCGGGCCCGGCCCCTACGTAAAGTGCCCTATTCACGCATTTGCGCGTATCGTCTCCTCGAACAATTCAAGGGCGAGCCACAGGTCTCGAGGCTCGGCGAGGGGGAAGGTAGCCCAATTGGCCGACGGACCCCTTGTCCTCACTCTACGGTCGAGAGTGCCCTAGGCCTTCATCTCACGAATTCGTTGATACGTCCGGCGGATGTCCAGCCTATCGTCCCCGTGAAAGTGCGCGATTTCCCGGTCCCCCACGAAGTTGGCGTATCCGTTACCGTACCGCGAGCGTCGGCGGACCAAGCCCGGGTAGGCTACCAGCTTGCGCTCCAGGTCGGCCCGGATCGACGTTGTGCTTTGGCAAGTGTTACAGCGCTGTTAATTCTGTCCCTGCGAAGTGGATCGCCCAATATCTCCGGGCGCAAACTATGGGTTCCCGGCGGGTCGGAAGCAGGTCCGGAATGGGACCGGGCCGTCGGGTAAAGAGTCTGGAGCGGGACCGATGCGAGGCCACCACGGGACCGGGCGAGACCGTTCGGAGACGCGACGGGACGGGGCCGGTCCCGCTGCTCAAACGCGCGCGCACGCGCTACGCGCGCGCATGGCTCGCGCGCGTCGTGTATCGGGAAGTGGTTAACGTGCCCGCCTTGCGGGTCGGTTTCGATCACATTCGGACCCAGTCGGCTCTCTGTTCAGGAGCCAGTCGCTACCGCGCCACCGCAGGGCCATCTGGGGATCTCACACCCGAGGACAACCTTGGCCTGGCCCGGGCGACACGAAACAACACGGAGGCTTGGAAAGCGACAGCGAGAACAAAGCCGACCTCCATCCCATATGAGAACGCATTGTCTCCGGTGAACACGAACGCGAACCCTTCCTGAAGGGCGACCACTACGAAGACCAGCACGAGAGCCGCGGACCGCGTCCGGCCGACGATCGGGACGGTCCGGACGCGCACGAGCAAGAGGGCAGCCATGATGACAAGCAAGAAGCCCAGGACGATGTGGGCGGTCAGGAGAGGGGTCGTCACGAAGAGATACGTGAACGTGACCGGCGAAGGCAGCGCCACGTAGAGGTTGAGCCCCATGCCCAGGACGTTTTGCAGCAGAAGAGTCCCGAGGAGGATCCACGACCAGCGGATGAGTGCCCCGTGACGAGGTCCCGGCGTCTCGGCGACAGCCGCAGCGGTGGCAGACAGGGTCCACCGGACGGCCTGCGGTAGATAAGGTGGGCCGGCGCCACCAACGACCGGGTGCGGACGCGAGATTTGCACGAGAAGCCGACGTGACTCAACCGGGCCTCCCGTTCTCGCTTCGGACAAACCGGTGGACCCCGTTAGGGAGAGACCGAATGGCTGAATTGGTACCGTCCGGCGAGCCAGCGTGCGGTACTACATGGTCCCGGTTGGCCCCGTGCGAGCAAGGGGACCGACGATTGACTCAACGCGTGAGATGAAGCGTTCCCACCGCTTGACATTCTGGGGACTGTCCGGGCTGCCGAGTTGTCGGCGGCTCAGCGAGTCTTCGAATAGACGGCGCTCTCTGAGTTTCGAGCGGACACGTTGAAGCTTTCGTGAGAGGGAGTCGGTCGCCAACCGATCGAACAGTTGGCGAACCTCACCGAGGTCGGCCGGTTGATCGGAGATGACGAACAGGTCGGTGAGATCGAGATCGCGGCCCGACTGAAGCTTGAGCGCCCAAAGGGCCTCCAGGCGCGCAATCGGGATCTGGTGGGACGTCTTCCCCGACAGAGTTTCCAGGACAGTCCACCTGCGGTTCTTGGAAATCCACTTCTCGGGAATATCTACCTTCGCGTCTCGATCTCGAACCGCTCCTGCGAGCAGATCCAACGTGACGTCCTTCGAACGGAAGCGCTCGACCTGACCCTCGTAATTCTGGGGGTTCGGCACCGTATGGGCGGTCAGCTCGAAACCGGCCTTTCGGAGCCAAGACCGAATACCAAGCGCCGACTCTGCTGGAATGACCACGTCGACATCGACGGAGTAGCGAGGAGGTCCGTAGGCAGAGATCGCGTACCCACCGATCAGGACCCCTCCCGCATCCCATGGCCACTCATCGAGTAGGGCGAGGACCGCTCTCTCTCTCGCCGTCTCTCGCGCCGCAACGTCAACCAATGAGGAGCTCCTCCGCGTTGCCATAGAGAGCCGGGTGTTCCCGGATCAGTCGCTCGACCTCGCTCCTTGCGACCACGGGTTCTCCATCGATCAACACGGGCTTGAGATCATCAGCGGTCGTAAGTTCTACGCGCGCACCGACCCGCTTCTTGGTGCTTGTGGAAACCCTGTGGTCTGAAAGGTAGCGAACCCAGTCTTCCCTTCGAAGCCGAGGAACAGCGAGATTGAAGACTCGAGAGTACAGGGAAGGCGCGAGCCTGTACCGCCCTCCCGTCCAGAGCTCCAATGCGGTCTCCCCGGCCCATGCCTTCGGATCGGGGCCCGACAGGACTACATCGTGGACTCGACCCCACTCGGCGTTACGAAGATCGGGTCGTTCACTCGGACTGAGGCAGCGATACTTTCCCCGCCCTACGCGCTCCACAAGCCCACGGTTCTTTAGCTCGCTCAGAACCTTTGCCGCGCGAGGATTGCCAGACCGCCGTGCGAACTCCAAAGTGGTGAACCGCCTGCCTCCGAAAAGCGAGCTAAGGACGTCGATGTACGTGAGCGCCATAGTCCCACAATGGCGGAACATATATTTAATTATTTCTTGCCTGGATGATCGAGGCCGTATCGGTCATGGGGTCCGACGCCCCGCGAATGATGCAGCGGGAGTTCGCACCGGCGGACGGACGCTCCCGTCCCGACATCTCGAACTCGAGGATGGCCACTGCCACCTCCCGCGGGATCTCATCCTCGGTGGAGCGGAGCCGCTCCTTCGCCCGGGCGATCTTCGAAGCGGTGCCGTGGATGTCGAGCCGGGGGGGCGGGGCGACGCGGCCGATTCGGGCGGGGCTCCCGATCGACGGAAGGCAATCAGACGGGCATGAACCCTAGGGGGAGAGCCGCGGGAGGGGTTTGAACCCTCGACCTGCTCCTTACCAAGGAGCCGCTCTACCAGCTGAGCCACCGCGGCATTCGGACGGGGGCGAGGGGCGTCAGTTCTTCCGCTTTCCGCTCCTCCGGTGGGACCGCGGCTCGCTATAGGGGTCCTTCGATCCCGCGGTCCACGGAAAGCCCTTCGATGCCCGGTCCCACTCGGCCCGAGGACCCACGAGGTAGGAGCGCTTCCCGAGGAAAGCCTCCATTCCCTGCTTCTGGTCCGTCGTCCCGAACAGGCGCGCCCAGAGATCGAGCTCGTAGGCGAGCCCGGGGTCGATCCCCGGATCGAGCGAGGTGAGGACCGAATACTTCGCCGCCGCGAGCGCGACCGGAGGCTTGGTGGCGAGCTCTTCGGCGAGAGCGCGCGCGGCCGGCAGGAGCTCCGATCGAGGAACGACCCGAAACACCAACCCCTGGGCTTCGGCCTCGCGCGCCGGAACGGACCGGCCGGTGTAGATCCAGTGCCGGGCCCGCGCCGGGCCGATACGCCGCGGAAGGCGGCGGGTACCTCCCCATCCGGGCATGACGCCGAGGAGAATCTCGGGCTGGCCGAACGTCGCCTCCTCACTGGCCACGATGAAGTCGCATGCCAGGGCGATCTCGCATCCGCCGCCGAGACAGACCCCGTTCACCGCCGCGATGACCGGAAGGGGGAGGAGTTCGATCTGGCGAGTGAGCGACTGACCCCTCCCGCCGTGTTCGCGGGCCTCGGACGGGCCCATCGACGCCATCTCGCGGATGTTCGCCCCCGCGGCGAAGGCTCGATCCAGTCCGCTCGTGAGGAGGACGACCCGCGCCTCCAGGTCCGCGGCCGCCTCGCAGAGCCGGGCCGACAGCGCGTCGAGCACGACCCGGCTCAGAACGTTGACCGGTGGAGCGTTCAGCGTGAGGGTAACGATCGGGCCAGAGCGGTCGTAGCGAACGAGGTCGAGCTCGGGAGTGCCGGACATGACCCGGGACATGTCGTCCGATATTAATCGCGCCCGGCAGGAACGGCAAGGCTAACCTGCCGCATCCCCTACCTGGGTCGTGCCGGACCTCCTCACCCGAACTTCGCCCGGGATCGCGGCAGCGACTGCCCACTGGCCCAGGACGCCCGGCTCCCCGCGGAATCTCCGTCCGGAGGCCCTGGATGGCGATTTCGAACGCCCGGGTCCTATGGACGTTCTGGCTCCGGCCGGGCTAACCCAACTGCCGTTCCCGTCGCACCGCGTCGTTCGACCCGTCTGGGCAGTCTTCGAGTCCCGCCGTTTCCGCTGCGATCGCGCGGGTCGCAGAGCGCTGTACGTCGTCGTCCCCGGATTCATCCCTATCACGGTCGTTGCGAACGACTGGCCCGAGGGGCGCCCGCAACGAGAGAAGCGGGTCTCGACGGGCCCGGCGGGGTCGGAGGAGGCCGCGGAGACCATCGCGTTCCTTGGTCTGGGGAGCGCTTCGTACCCGGCGGGCGAGAGGGGCTCCGTTGAGGGAGGTCGGAACACCGGATGACGCTCGAGATCGTAAGCCGTTGGCATGGGACGTTCGCGATCGACGAGAGCGGCCGTCTGGTGGACCGCGCCGACGCTCCCGTCGCTGCGACGGAGCTTCGGGCCCGGTCCGAGCTACGACGCGAGGGCCGGCTAACGGCCGAGGACGAACGAGTGCTCTCGATGCATCCGCGGGAGCAGTTCGTGACCGCGGACCGCAGGATCGCCGCGCACGGCGTCCGGTTCGCGCCCGGATCGATGGGCGCGTTCGCGCTCCCTCCCCCCGACCCGGCGGCGGGAGCCGCGCTGCGCGGGGCGATGCTCGAGCGGGCGGACGCGGCGCTGGACGCGAGCTGGGACCCGTCGATCCATGTCGAGGAAGCGGTGCGCGCGATGCGCGACCTCGACCGCGCGATCAACCTGCTGGGAGAGCGGGTCGGGAGCTGGGCCGCCCGCGATCGTCCCGAACTCGATCCGGGGGATGCGGCCGGTGCCGCACGCGTTCTGCTCGAGCCGGGAGAGGGAGAGGCGAAGACCACCCCGCCCCCGGCGCTCGCGGAGGCCCGTCGCGGTCTCGCTCGCAGCTACCGAGCGCTCCAGGAGAGCCGCGCGTCGATCGACCGGGCCATCCAGGAGAGCTCTCCCCAGCGTACCCCGAACCTGAGCGCCCTGCTCGGTCCCGAGCTCGCGGCCCAGATGGTGGCCGCCGCCGGGGGGCTCGATCGATTGAGCCGCCTGCCCGCGAGCACGGTCCAGGTCCTGGGGGCGGAGAAGGCGTTCTTCGAGCACCTTCGGGGACGTGCACCGCCGCCGCGACACGGTCTGCTGTTCCTCCACCCGAGGATCCAGTCGAACTCCCGCGCCGCGCGAGGGCGGCTCGCGCGCGCCCTGGCGGGCAAGGTCTCGATCGCTGCGCGGCTCGACCGGGCCGGTCGACCCGTCAACCCTACGCTCGCCGCCCAGTTCGAGGCGCGCGCGAAGGCGGTCCTGGCCCATCCTCCCCGAAGCGGGAACCGACGGCGCCGGCCTACGCCTTCCATTTGATCGAGCAGCCCCGGACCGGGACGGTCGGTTCGGGGATCGGCTGGTGGGCGAGGGCTCGATCGAGCGCCTCCGCGAGATAGCGACGCCTCACGCGCTCGGGATGCTCGTGATCGTCGTCGATCCGGCCCTGGAAGAGGAGGCGACGATCCGGGCCAAAGAGCATCGGGTGCGGGGTGACCTCCGCGCCGTAGGCGCGCGCGACCTCTTGGCGCTCGTCAAAGAGATACGGGAACGGGTAATCTTTCTCCTTCGCCCGTCGCGCCATCTCCTCGGGGCGGTCCTGCGGGTACTCGGAGATGTCGTTCGAATTGATCAGCACGATCCCGACGCCCCGGGGTCCGTACCGGCGGCCGATGTCGATCATGCGTCCCTCCCAGGCCCGCACGTAGGGGCAGTGGTTGCACCAGAAGGTGACCAGCAGGAACGGACGATCCGCGAACTCCTCGAGACGATGGACCTTCCCATCGGTGCCCGGGAGGGAGAAGGACGGCGCGACAAATCCCGGGTTCCGGCGGAATGCTGCGATCTCGGCCATGGCACTCCGATCCGGCGGGGCGTCATATGGCTTGACCGGATGCCGGCGGCCGATGGCGCGGGCCGCGTCCCCCCTTTACGTGAGCGCGCTCGAGAACGAGACGGCCGATCTCGAGCGGCTGCACGCGGGCGTGATGGCGATCCGGACCTCGGTGCTCGCCGATCGTGCGCTGAGCGTTGGGGTCGGGGTTCGACCCAACGACCCCGTTCTCGAGAAGGCTCAGGCGCTCGGGGTGCCCGTAGTCCGACGCTCGAGCGGGGGAACGGGGGTTCTCCACGCTCCCGGGGATGTCGCGTGGGCGGTAGTCCTCCCTCGAGACGATCGCCTCCGGGGCCCGGATCTCTCGGCCGAGTACGCACGACTCGGCCGCGGAGCGGCGGAGCTCTACCGCTCCCGGGGGATCCCTGCCGCGTGGGTCCCTTCGCCCGGCCGCTCCGAGTCCTGCTGCTTCCTGGGCTACCGGGGCCGATCCTTGACCGTCCACGGGCGCGTGGTGGGAGGAGCGGCCCAACACCTCACCGGTCGGGCCCTTCTCCACCATGGGGTACTGCCGCGCACCGTGGACCGGACCGCCCATGCCGCCCTCTTTGGTCTCGGGGACGAGGAGTTGGAGGGTCTCGCCGGGACCGACGATCTGGGCATCGACGCTCCGGCCGAGGAGCTGGCGGCCGAGCTACGCGAGCGGATCCTCGATTCGCTCGCGCTCGAGCGTCAGGAGGGCGGGCTCGGCCGGTGAGACCACAGGTGGATCGCAGCCTGGGTCGCCGCCTCGCGCACCTCTCTCCATCCGCCCTTCGGGAGCTGACGATGGGTGATCACGAGGTCGCCGTCCACGTACACGGAGTCGATCGCCTCTTCCCACGCGGAGTAGGCGAGATGGGAGACGATCGTCTCCGGGCCCGCCGGCTGCACGGACGGGTGGTCGAGGGCCACGAGCGAGAAGTCGGCGCGCTTGCCCGGCTCGATCGAACCGAGGTCCCCTCCGCGGCCGAGCGCTCGCGCCCCCTCGCGCGTCACCATGTCGAGGAGACGCTGGGCGGGGAGTTGGGCGGCGTCCCAGCGCTGGTTCTTCTGGACGAGGCCGGCGACGTGCATCTCGCGGAGCATGCTCAGCGAATTGTTGGAGGCGGCCGAATCGGTCCCGAGGCCGATGACGGCGCCGGCCTCGGCGAGCTCCACGACCGGGGCCACGCCGCCGGACGCGAGCTTGAGGTTCGAGCACGCGCAATGGGAGATGCCGAGGCGGTGACGCCCGAGGAGCCCGATCTCGTGGCCGGTGAGCCACACCGCATGCGCCGCGATCTGGCGGGGGCCGAGGAACCCGATCTCCTCGAGCCATGCGGCGGGCCGACGGCCCGTCTTCGCCTCGTGATCGCGGACCTCCTTTCGGGTCTCGGCCAAGTGGTAGTGACAGAGCGTTCCCGCTTCCTCGGCGAGAGCGCGCGACGCGAGCCACGTCTCCTTTCCGCAGACGTAGACCCCTTGGGGGGCGACGAGCGGGGTGACGAGCGGATCGTTCTTCCACCGGGAGATGAACCGGCGCGCGTTATCGAGCGGGACGCCGGTCTGCGTCGTGAGCTCGGGATCGAGCACGGCCCAACCGAGGAATCCGCGGATCCCCCAGCGCTTGACGGCCCGGGCGACCGCGTCCTCGGCGTAGTAGAGGTCGAGGAACGAGGTGGTGCCGCTCAGGAGCATCTCGATCACTCCCAGCGCGGCTCCGGCCTCGACGTCCGACTCGGTCCGGTGCGCGTCGACGGCGAAGAGCGTCTCCAGGAAACCGGCGAGGTCACGGTCGTCCGCGATGCCGCGCAGCGGCGCCATCGCCACGTGACCGTGCGTGTTGATAAACCCCGGGACGACCGCGTATCGCGTGGCGTCGATCTTGACCGCGCCCTCGCGCGGCGCCTCGGGGCCCACGTGGGTGAACCGTCCGGCCTCGATGCGAACGTTGCCGCGGAACACGCGGCGCTCGTCGTCCTGCGTGACGATCAGAGCGTTCTCGAACCAGTACGACTCCGAGCGATCGCTCACGCGGCGCCTCCTCCGAAAGCGTGGGTCGGCGGGCCTACGGGACCCCGATGGGCGCGGACGACCGCGGCTCCGCCGAATGCGGGGCTCGACACCGAACTTCCCCCTCGTCAGATGTCGAGGTTCGTGACCTCGACGGCGTGCTGCTGGATGTACGCACGTCGGGGCTCGACCTCCTCGCCCATGAGGATGCTGCAGAGGTTGCTCGCCTGGGCCGCGTCGTCGATCGTGACGCGCAGGAGCGTGCGCGAGCCGACCTTCATCGTGGTGTCGCGCAGCTGGTCCGCGTTCATCTCGCCGAGACCCTTGTAGCGTTGGACGACAACACCTTTCATCCCCCCCATCTCGGCCAGGGTGCGGTCCCGCTCCTCGTCGGAGTATGCCCAGACGACCTTCGGGCCCTTTTGCAAGCGGTAGAGCGGAGCCTGGGCGATGTAGACGTGGCCGCCCACGAGGAGCGCGGGCATCTTCCGGAAGAAGAGCGTGAGGAGGAGGGTGCGGATGTGCGCGCCGTCGACGTCCGCGTCGGTCATCAGGATGATCTTGTGGTAGCGCAGCCGGGAGAGGTCGTCGTCGGCCTCCACTCCGTAACCGATCGCGGTCAGCAGGTTGCGGATCCCTTCGTTCTGGAGCATTTTGTCGAGGTGTGCCTTCTCGACGTTCAGGATCTTGCCCCGCAACGGCAGGATCGCCTGGAACTCCCGGTCCCGGCCCTGCTTGGCCGTGCCCCCGGCGCTGTCCCCCTCCACGATGAACAACTCGCACTCCGCCGGGTCCCTCGAATGGCAATCCGCGAGCTTTCCCGGGAGTCCACCGCCCTCCAAGAGGCCCTTGCGCCGCGTCAGCTCGCGCGCCTTGCGCGCGGCCTCCCGGGCCTGTGACGCCTGGATCGCCTTCTGCAGCAGCGACTGGGCGACCGAGGGATGCTCCTCGAGGTAGTCGGAGAGCTTCTCGTTGACCGCGCTCTCGACCTGGCCCTTCACCTCGGAGTTCCCGAGCTTCGCCTTGGTCTGTCCTTCGAACTGAGGCTCGAGAACCTTCACGCTGAGCACGCAGCTCAATCCCTCGCGCACGTCGTCGCCGGTGAGGCTGTCCTTGTCGTTCTTGATGAGGCCGTGCCGGTGTGCGTAGTCGTTCAGCGTGCGCGTCAGCGCGGCGCGCAGCCCGACGACGTGCGTGCCTCCGTCGACCGTGTGGATGTTGTTGACGAAGGCGAGGGTCGTGTCGTTGTAACCGTCGTTGTACTGCAGCGCGACCTCGATGTCCGTCGTGTCCCGCTTCGCGTGGAGCGAGATCGGAGGGCTGAACAGGACGTTCGTCGCCCCGTTGAGGTCCGCGACGAACTCGCTCAGGCCTCCCGCGTGGTGGAACGTCGTCTCGCTCTGGTCGCGCTCGTCCTTGAAGAGGATCGTGACCTGGGGATTGAGGAAACTGAGCTCCTTGAGGCGACGCTCGACCGTTCCCCGGTCGAAGACGACCGTCTCGAAAATCTCCTTGTCGGGGACGAACCGCGTCTCGGTCCCGGTACCCTCGGCGGGACCGAGGTCCTTCACCGGAGCGACCGGCTGGCCGCGCTCGTAGCGCTGGAAGTACTGGTGCCCGTTCCGCCACACGCGGACCTCGAGGGATTCCGATAGGGCATTGACGACGTGGACGCCGACCCCGTGCAGTCCTCCCGATACCTTGTAGGCGCCCTTGTCGAACTTGGAACCCGCGTGCAGGACCGTCATCACGATCTCGAGCGCCGGGCGGTGGTACCGCGGGTGTTCCTCGACCGGGATGCCTCGGCCGTTGTCGCGGACCGTGCACGCGCCGTCGGCGCCGAGCGTGACCGTGATCTCCGTGCAGGCGCCGGCGAGCACCTCGTCGATCGAATTGTCGACGACTTCGTAGATCAGGTGGTGGAGGCCGCGCGAATCGGTCGACCCGATGTACATCCCCGGCCGCTTCCGGACGGCGGTCAGTCCCTCGAGGATCTGGATCGAACTCGCGTCGTACTCGGCGACCGTTGCACCCTGCGGAACCATCGAGTCTACCGCCGAGAAACCCTCGGCGAATCAACGAGCCGGACATGCGTTATAACAGTATGTGCGCGGCGGAAACGAGGGCCATTTTCGACCCGGAAAACGAGGCCCTCCGGACCCGTTAAATCCTGGACCATTCGAGCCCTTTTGGGGCCGGAGCATGCGGCTACCCGGGGGGGCGTACCTGCGTCCGAACGTAGTCGAAGTACCGTTCGACCGTTCCATCGGGAGAGGTCCATTCCGCGCGCAGCCGGGTGCGCTTCTCGGCCCGTCGTAGCTCCGAAAGCAAGGTTCGGTTCAGCTCCTTCGTGCTCGCCCCTTCCCACGAGGAGTCGACCACGAACTCCGTGCCCTCACGGCGCACGGTCCCGCTGGGGATCCGCTGGCGCAGTACCGGCTCGATGGCTTCCGGTCGGTCGCTGCTCACCCGGGCGGAGAGGTGGAACTTCATGCGTCCCCTGGCGGGCCAACGATCAACGCCTTTCTGAGGATTTCGACCAGGGGGTTCGGACTCAGACCCCCCATCTCGCCGCCGCGGGAGCGCGCCGAGCCATTTCGACAATTGACGATACCAAGCGAGCGCCCGACAAATCGCTATTAGCGTACGACGGTGGGCGGGAAACGATGCCCGGAGAAGGAGAGGCTCCCGCACCCCTTCCGGCGGATGCGTCGACCGGCGGTACCGCTGCCCCGGAGCCGGAGAATGCTTCGGCGGGCGAAGATTGGGCGACCCGCTACAAGTACCTCCTCGCCGATTTCGAGAACTTCCGGCGTCGCATCGAGCGGGAACGGGAAATGATCTCCCGTCAGGCTCTCGCCGCGGTCCTGCGAGAGCTGATCCCGATCTACGAGGCGTTCGGGCACGCCCGTAAGGCGGGAGAGCGCGCGGACGCGGCGATCGGCAAGGGGTTCGACCTGATCGAACAGGAGTGGCGCAGGTTCTTTCAGCGGGAAGGCGTCACCCCGGTCGCTGTGATCGGCGCCCCGTTCGCCCCGGAAGAGGAGGAGGCGGTCGCGGAGACCTCCGCGGATCCCGAGCACCCCGACGGAACGGTGGTCGAGATCGTCCAGCAGGGCTACCGTTTCCCGGGCGGGCTCATACGGCCCGCGAAGATCGTCGTGGCCCGATCGACGGCGAGCGGCCCGGAGTCGTCGACGCCGAAGGCGTCCCGGGAGGCATCCCCATGAGCGAGCGGTCGAGCGAGATCTCGGGGTTCTACCGTCGATCGATCGCCGAACGGAGGGAAGCGATCCGGGAATGGGGGGGCCTTTCGGACGCGGAGATGGCGGCCTACGAGTTCCCCCCGGGGATCGATCCGGCCACGATCGACCGGATGATCGAGAACGTGATCGGCGTCTTCCCCCTTCCGCTGGGCGTCGCGACGCACTTCCGCGTCAATGGGGTCGATCGCTTGGTCCCGATGGCGCTCGAGGAACCGAGCGTGGTCGCCGCCGCATCGAACTCTGCCAAGGGAGCGAGGTCGTCCGGAGGGTTTTTCGCCAGCTCTTCGCCCCCGGTCATGATCGGGCAGGTCCAGCTCCTCGAGGTGCCCGACCCGGCGGCGGCCCGTCACCGGATCCTCGCGGAACGCGAGCGCCTGCTCGACGCCGCCAACGCGCTCGACCCCGTGCTCGTGAAGTTCGGAGGCGGCGCGAAGGACCTCGAGGTCCGCCTCCTCGAGAGCCCGCGCGGGCCGATGGTCGTCGTCCACCTGCTGGTCGATGCGCGGGATGCCGGCGGGATGAACGCCGTCAACACGATGTGCGAGGCCCTCGGTCCCGAGCTGGCGCGCATCGCCGGCGGCCGGTTCCGGCTGAGGATCATCTCGAACCTCGCGATCCACCGGGTCGTACGCGCCCGGGCGACGTTCCCCGCCGCCGCGCTCGCCACGGAGAACGCCACGGGTCCCCAAGTGGTCGACGCGATCCTGGAGGCATACGCCTTCGCCGTTGCCGATCCGTTCCGTTGCGCGACGCACAACAAGGGGATCATGAACGGGATCTCGGCCGTTGTCATCGCGACCGGTAACGATTTCCGGGCCATCGAGGCGGGGGCGCACAGCTTCGCCGCGTGGACCGCGGCTCCCGGGCATGTGATCCGTCCGCTGACCGCCTACGAAAAGGACGCGAACGGCGACCTCGTGGGATCGATCGAGGTACCGATGCCGGTCGGGCTCGTGGGAGGGGCTACGGCGGTCCATCCGACCGCGAAGGCGAACGTGAAGCTGCTCGGGGTGAAGTCGGCTCGGGAGCTGGGCGAGATCATCGCCTCGGTCGGACTGGCCCAGAACTTCGGCGCTCTGCGCGCCCTCGCTACCGAAGGAATCCAGCGAGGTCACATGGAGTTGCACGCGCGCAATCTCGCGGTGAGTGCCGGCGCCCGGCCCGATGAGATCGACCGCGTCGCGGAACGGCTCGTGCGGGAGCGGGCCGTGCGCTTCGACCGCGCCAAGGCGATACTGGACGAGCTACGCCACCCGTAGGCGCTGGATGATCGTCGGCGTGCTCGCCTTGCAAGGGGACGTACCGGAGCAGACCCGGGCCATCGCTCGCCTGGGCGCGCAGGTTCGACCGGTCCGCGGTCCGTCGGACCTCGAGGGACTCTCCGCTCTGCTCCTGCCGGGCGGCGAGTCCACCACGATATCGGACCTGATCGATCGCTCGGGCCTGCGGGAGCCCCTCACGACCGCGATCCGCTCGGGGATCCCCACCCTGGCGACCTGCGCCGGCCTGATTCTTCTCTCCCGAGACCTCGAGGTGAGCGCCGAGGGTCGGGACCCGCGCCCGCTCGGGATCCTCGATGTCCGGGTCCGTCGCAACGACTTCGGGCGGCAGCGCGAATCGTTCGAGGCACCGGTGCGCGTGGAGGGGCTCCGTGGCGGCCCGTTTCCCGGTGTATTCATCCGGTCCCCCCGCATCCTCCTCGTGGGGCCCGGGGCCGAGCCGTTCGCCTGGCGGGGAAGCGAGGTGGCGGGGGTGCGCGCGGGAAACACCTGGGGCTTGACGTTCCACCCCGAGCTCACGGACGACCCCCGAGTGCACCGCGCATTCCTGCAGCGCGCGCGGGTCGCCCGGCGGTCCGCTTAGAGCAACAGGATCGCGACGGACGCGACGAAGAGGGCCGCACCCACCGCGATCCAGCCGGCGCGACGACGACGCGACTGGCCGGCGCGCCATGCATCGAGGAAGATCGGCGCCGGGCCGATGACCAGGATACGGGGCTCGGCTCCGATCTCGGGCCCTTCGGTCTGTGCGAGCGCGATCGAAGCGGGCACCCCCTGGATCAGCCCCTGCGATGCGCGCTCGAGCGCGACAAACCCCGCCGCGATCACGGCGGCGCCGATCGCGAGCTCGGCGGCCGGCGCGACATGGGGGGATTGGAGCGCGCCCAGGATGGCCGCCTCGGTGACGACCGCGAGGCCGACGAGGAACAGGGCGACCGGGAGCCAGATGCGACCCTCCCCCGCCATAGAACCCTCCGTAGGGGGTAGGGCTTCGTTCCCTTTGTGCCTAGCGATGGGCTCGGGCGAGCCAGCGGGTCAGTGATAGGTGTCGAAGGGATACGGCTCGAGGGGAAGCTCGCCCAGCGCCATCAGGAACTCCGGCGGCGTGAGCACGGGCCTCGGATAGAGATCGGAGTCGTCGATCGCGATCCGCGGGCACGCCGTGTTGACGTAGGCGTCGAACGCTCGGCCCTCGAGATCGCGCGGGTCGATCCGGGAGAATGTGAGGATCTCCGCCTCGCGGCCGCGCCGGCGCGCCCGAAGCTGCAGGGCGAGAGCGGTCGCGGTTCGGTTCTGGCCGGCGAAGGTGGAGACGAGGATCCCCCAGCGCTTCGCGTCGCGGACCCCGGCGACCAAGAGTTGGCGCCGCCGGACGATCGCCGCTCGGTCGATGGGCGGCTCGAGGCTCTCCTGGAGGGGATCGAGGGAGTAGACCGGCCGGTCGGTGGCCAGCGCGAGGCCGATCGGATGGAACCGGCCGGTGCCGACGAAGAGGAAGGCGTCGACCTCCGCCGCGACCTGCTCCGCGCCCGTGTAGTTGCATCCGAGGGCCTGGGCGGGGTAGGCGAGCCGACGGTCGCCCGTGCCGACCTTGGGCGAGAACCCGACCCGAACGAGCTCGCGCTCGAGGGGCGCGACGAGATCGAGGTGCTGGATCGAGGCCACGATGCCCAGCCGCGCCGGAAGGCGAGCGGCCCGGACCATTTCCGCGAGGCGGGAAGGGTCGCCGCCGGAATAGCGCATCTCGACGAAGTAGGTGGGCAGCGGCAGGACCATGTTCGGGATCGGGGCGTGGCCGAGAACGACCGCTACCTCCGCGCCCGGAACTTCGTCCGGCATCGGCCCATCGCACGCGCCGAAGCAAGGTCGACCGGCGAGGAAGACCGGCGCGCCGGTGGCCGCGCGGATCTGCTCCGCGAGCTCGTGGGCGTTCCGCACGAGGCCGGCGGGCACCTGGAGCGCGATCCGTTTCGGGCGTCGTTGCCGGAGCGCTTCGAAGAGTTCGGGGCCGACCCGGGCATAGACGGGGGGCGCTTCGCCGGCGTCCACTCCCAGGCGTGGCGGGAGACGCTCGACGAGCCGCTGTACCGCTTCGCGGTTGTCCGTGTAGTGGAGGCGGACCGACGCGACCGACGGCGAGACGCGTTCCGCGAGGTCGTGCTCGGCGCTCAGGGCGGGCGTCCACGTCGGATCGACCTCGACGGCAAAGGCGGTGAGCCGCCAGGTCCCTTCTCCGTTCGGCGCGTCGAAGGGCACCTGCCAGTCGAGAGGGGTGATCGTGCGGGGGCGTTCCAGTCCGGTTTCCTCGCGCAACTCTCGGAGGAGGGCGGCTTCGAGATCCGCATCGGTCGTCTCGACCTTGCCGCTGATCGGCACCCAGATGCCACCGCGGGCGGGGGGGCGACGGAATATCCAGAGCTCGAACGGCCGGGCCGTGTAGAGGTAGCCCTCGACACACTCCCGCGCGATCGTGCCCGAAACCGGCGCGCTCACCCCTTTCCTCGGCGCGCGAGGAGGGAGAGGATCGCCTCCGCCGGCGCGCCGTGGGCGACGAAGAGCGCTTCCAACGCATCCTCCCGCGTGACGCCGGCCTGCTCCATCACGAGCGCGATGTCCTCTTCGGGGGGCCCGGCGCGCCCGAGGGGGGCGGCGCCGGCCGGTGTCGCGGCACCGGAGGCTCCGGCCGACCGCGCGCGGACCTGGGGGGTGCCGACGATCTGGTAGGTCTTCACGCCCTGGACGGAGAGGATCGTCACCTCGGGACGCTGGAAGACGTGCTCCTGGTCGGACGTGCGGACGATGACCTCCTCCACGCCCGGGACCTCTTCGGTCGTCATCCCGAGCTGGCGCATCATGCGCTCCATCTGCCGCGGATCGCGGGGGTTGCCGATCATCGACGGGCGGGGCCCCCTTCCCGTTACTCGTCCTCGGTCGCGGTGCGGATCCGCGACTCCAGTTCGGGGTCGACGAGGATCGACTCGTCCTCACCGGACGGACGGCGGCCGCCGCCGATATGGCGCGGTCGACGGGTCTCCTCCTGATGCCGGCGGACCTGGGCCACGAGTTCGTCCATCAGCCCGCCGGTCCCCGCGAGGAGGTTCCAACCCGTGGTCGAGGCGTAGAAGATCCCCTTGTTCGTGTGCAGGCGCGCCTCCACCGTGACGTCGCCGGTGCGGTGCGTCGCGTGGGGGGCGAAGTGCAGGTTGAGCAGGAGCGGACGGGCGTACCGGGAGGTCCGGCGGAGCCCTCCCGCCACGGCGCGATCGATCTCGGTGAGGATCGAAGGATCGCTCGCGCCGCGCAGGCCCGTGACCTCCACGTAGACGTCCCCGAGCGCTTTCCCCTCCCGGCTCGCTTCCGCGATCGCGAGACCGAGCAGGTCGGCTTGGGAGACGATCGACTCGGGCTTCCCCGACGGGCTCAGGACGAACACGCTCGAGACGTGCTCGCGAGTCATCCGGCGCGCGGCCTCCGTGATCGACGTCCCGGCGTTCGCCGTCACCGGAGGAGAATGCATGATCGTGCTGACCGCGACATCCATGGCGTTCCCCTTGTTCTCGGCGTCCCGCTTCCCGCCGATGGTCGGTCGCCACAGGATCCGACCCAGGTCCCGTATGCCCACGGCGCCGACCAGCTTGCCCTTGCGATCGACGACCGGCAGTGGGTGCTCTTCCAACAGACGGATGCGGGCGATCAGCGAGCGAACGGGGTCGCTCTCCTTCACCGTGGTCCCGATGGAGCGTGCGATGCCGTCCACGGGCTGGCTCGCCGAGCGAACGAGCGAGGGGAGCGCTTTCACGAGATCCGTGCGGCTCACGAGCCCGAGCAGCTCGCCCCGCCGTCCCACGACCGGGGCCGCCCGTAACCCGGTGGAGAGCAGTTGCTCGGCGATCTCGGGATACGGCGTCGTGCCCAGGACGACCGGGGGGAGGATCAGCAGGTGCTCGGCCTTGGTGGAGAGGGGGAGGGTCGCGCGCCGCGCGATCGACTCGAAGGTGAGCATCCCGGCGATGCGGTTCCCGCGGAGCACGGGGATCTCATGGATCTCGCGGGAACGCATCAACCCCAGAGCTTCGCTCAACGGGGCGTCGTGCGTGACGGTGACGAGGTCGGCGGTCATCAGATCGATCGCGGTGGGCCAACGGTCGGGCATCGAGCGGGAACGTACGGTTCCCGTCTTAGCGCTGGCGGAGCGGGCGCTCGGTATCTTCGGCAAGGTCGCGCGCCATCTGGTAGCCGTTCTCGCCGTCCGAGTAGTAGCCCCGGAGAAGGTCGACGACGCTAAACCGGAACCGGGCATAGAGCCGTATCGCGGTGGCGTTCGATACCCGGACCTCGAGCGTGGCCCGACGCAGGCCGCGGCGGCGGCACCGCTCGAGGAATGTCTCCATCAACATCGTCCCGACGCCCCGCCGCCGGGCGGTCCGGCCGACGGCGAACATCAGGACCCGCCCCTCCCCCGGCGTCTGGTTGACCCCGAGCAGGAAGCCGATCGGCCGGTCGAGCTCGTCCGCCGCGACGAGGAAACCTTCGGGCCAGGCCGCGCTCAGCGTTCCGTACAGGGTGGGGTCGTAGTGCTCGTGCAGACCTTCCGCCACGATCTCCATGATCGGGTCGAGGTCGGACGGATGAAAGCCCCGCAGCGTAGCGGAAGGCTCGCCGTCGTCCTCTGCGCCCGAGGATTGGGCCGGCCCCGGCTCAGCGATACATCTCACCCCCTCCGTCCGTCTCGATGGGGCGCAGGCTCGCGATCGACTTCTGCTGTTGGGCCAGGCTCGCTCGGACCTCCGCCTCGATCTGCCGGGCCTTCTCCCTCAGGGGACGCGTGTTCAGCACGAGCAGCGGGACCAAGGGGTTGATCGTCTCGATGACTTTGGCGGCCGCCCGCGCGTCCGGGTAGTCCTTGTGGGCCTGGGCGATCAGGCACAGCACCGGGATCGACCGGGAGATCGCGGGGAGGAGGAGCCCGCCGGCAAACCCGGTCACGACCCCGCTCGCGGCGGTGAAGGAATAGCGATCGAGCAACGGAGCGGCAGCGCGGTTCGCCATCGCGACGACGCGCGCGTCGATCTTCGCCTCGTTCTCGATCGGCTGTCCCTCGATCGCGACGACGAGCTGAAGCCCCTTGCCCTCGGCCCAGTCGAGCAGCGTCCGGCCGAGCTCGTTCAAAAGGTTCGCCGGGGGCTGGATGTCCGAGATCGCGACGACCAGCTGGTCGCAGGTGCGGTCCGGCCCGCAGACGATCTTGCTCGCGTAGAAGCGGACCGGCGCGCTGACGACCCCCTCCTCCATGACGACGGTCGGGGGGAAGTCCTCGCCGACCATGTAGGCGACCGGCCGCATATCGAGCGTGTGCACGAGGTAGGAGGCCGCGACCGAGCCGACGAGGCCGTGGGTCGGGAATCCGACGACCATCATCGCCCCGCTCAGCGGGTCGCCCTGCGTGTCCACGACCTGAAGGCGCCCGCTCAATGTTGGCTCTCCCGGGGAACGATCCTCATCCCGACCGAAGGGCGGCCCGTTTATGGGCTTTCGTCCGTTCCCGTGGGGATCGCCGCCGGGAGCCTCAGCGTTAAAGCGGGAGTGTCGCTCGTCGCGGCGGTCGCCGGATGAAGGTACTCATCACGGGCATTGACGGCTACTCGGGCTGGCCGCTCGCCCTGCATCTGCTCGCGCGCGGCCACGAGGTCGTCGGGATCGACAATTTCGTGACGCGTCGTAGGGTCCGGGAGGTCGGGAGCTGGTCCGCGACCCCGATCCCGTCGTTCGCGCGCCGGCAGGCCGCCGTGCGGGAGGTCCTTGGCAAGGAGATCACCTTCTACCGCGGCGACCTCGGGCGGTACGAGGTCGTCGAAAAGGTCCTCGCGACCGAGCGACCGGACGCGATCGTCCATCTCGCCGAGCAACGGAGCGCGCCGTACTCGATGATCGACGTACGCCACGCGGTCGCGACGCAGGTCGAGAACGTCACCAGCACGCTCCACCTCCTCTACGCCATGCGCGCCCACGCGCCGGACGCGCACCTCGTCAAGATGGGCACGATGGGCGAGTACGGGACCCCGAAGGTCCCGATCCCCGAGGGGTTCTTCGAGGTCGAGTACCGCGGCGGCAAGGACACGCTCCCCTTCCCCCGGCAGGCGGGGAGCTGGTACCACTGGAGCAAGGTCTTCGACTCGGGCGACGTGATGTTCGCGAGCCGGATCTGGAACCTCCGCGCCACCGACGTCATGCAGGGCGTGATCTACGGGATCCGGACCCCGGAGATGACCGACCGACGCCTCCTCACCCGCTTCGATTTCGACGAGACGTGGGGAACGGTCGTCAACCGCTTCATCGCCCAGGCGATCCTCGGGGTTCCCCTCACCGTCTACGGGCGCGGGGGCCAGACCCGGGGGTTCATCGCGCTCGAGGACTCCGTCCAGTCGTTGCGGATCGCGATCGAGCACCCCGCGCGACCCGGCGAGTACCGGGTCTTCAACCAGTTCGACGCGGCCTACTCGGTGAACCACCTCGCGCAGACCACCTCCCGCATCGCGACCGAGCTCGGCTACTCCGCGACGATCGCCCACCCGCCGAATCCCCGGGTCGAAGCGGAGGAGCACGGCTACGAGCCGGTCCACGAGCACCTGTACGAACTCGGCTACCGCCGCACGCGGACCCTGGAAGAGGTGATCCGCGAGATCTTCACCACCCTCCGACGCTACCGCGGGCGCCTCGTGGCCAAACAGCACGTCGTCCAGCCCGCGATCGACTGGCGCCAAGGGGACAACCGCGGCTCGCTCGGGACTCGGGCGCCGACCCCTCCCGGACCGCCCCCATCGAGCGGAGCGGCGTAGCCCGATGCGCGGGATCGTCACCCTCGCCGGCGACGGGAGCCGGATGCTGCCGTGGGCGCGTCTCGTCCGCAAGGAGTTCCTCCCGCTCTTCGCCGCCCCGAGCGACGGTCGCGGAGACCCGGTCCTCAAGCCGGTCGCCCACTTCGTCCTCGAGACCCTCGTGGGCGCGGGGATCGCGGACCTCGTCCTCGTCGTCCGACCGGAGAACCTGAGCTACGTGCGATCGTACTTCAGCATCGATCCGGCGTTCCTGCGCCGGCACGCCCACCACCCGGAGCGGGTGCGGGAGACCGCGCGGTTCTACCGATCGCTCGCGCACCTTCGCATCGAGTTCCGCCTCCAGCGCCAGCCGAAGGACCGGCGCTCCCGGGGATTCGGCGACGCGGTCCTGCGGGCCGCCCCGGTCGTGGGGAACGAGCCGTTCGTCGTTCACGCCGGGGACGCGGTGCTTCTCGAGAGGGAACGCGGTCGGATCGTCCGCGCGTTGGCCGACCTGCGCGCGCGCGAGCGGTTGGACGCGGCGCTGCTCGTGCGCCCGGTGACGGACCCGCGACGCTACGGGGTCGTCGAAGGGCGACGCCTCTCGGCGTTCCGGGGAATGGGCCGGCTGGCCGTGACGCGCATGGTGGAAAAGCCGACCGCGCCTCGCTCCCGGTGGGCCGCGACCGCCGTCTACGCCTTCGGGCCGAAGATCTGGGACGCCCTCCGGCAGGAGGCGCGCCGCCACCCAGAGGAGCTCGAACTCACGGACGGGATCGCGCGGCTGATCCGGGACGGCGGCCGCGTCCAGGCGCTTATCCTGACCCCTCGGGAGGGGGTGTGGCGCTCGGTCGGTTCGCCGGAGCGATATGCCCGTGCGCTCGTCGAGACTCGAACGCGCGCGGAGCGGGCTCCGAAAGGGCGCGTGGGGCGGCGCCGCCGTCCGCTCTCCCGCCCGCGAACAGTTCGGCGGCGTCCACACCGCGGGCGTCCCAGCGGTATTGGAGGCGGCGGTAGGCCCACCAGCGGTCGAACGCCACGCCCGGAAGTAAGCGGCGCGCGGCGGTGAACGCGAGAGCGGGCACGCGGAAGCGCTGGCGCTCGCGGATCGTTCCCTTGAGGAACTCGAAGTATTCGGAGGCGCTCGGAGCCGGAGCGTCCGGCAGGCTCAGGTAGGCATCCACCCGCGTGATCGCGTACAGCCAGCGCGCCCACGCCACCGCGGGGGTCCCGCGCACGATCGCTTCCTGGCGCCGCAGCGCATCGAGCGATCGCTCGAAGTACGACGGGTCCGCCGGGGGCCGGATGCCGCTCTCGCCGAAGGTCTCCATGCTCGTACTCGGGTGGATGCGGTGGCAGCTGAGGATCTGAGGGTCGACCCGGATCGCGCCGCGGCTCGCGAGCGCGCTCAGAAAGACGAGCGAGTCCGATCCGGCCGCGACGTCCTCGAACGCGGGGAGGAACGGCTGGAGGACCGAGCGGCGGACCGAGATCGTGCTGAGATTGTACATCGGGAGCACGCGGCTACCGCGCTTTTCGGCGACCGTGCGAAGGACGACCGGCGCGCGAGGGGCCGTGCCGGGCCACTCGCAGGCCGGCCACCCCGGCACCGGTCGCCCGTACGGGTCGATCGGGCGGTATCCGTTCCTCGCGAGGGCGAGCTCCGGATCCTCGCGGAACCATGCCGCGACCGTCGCCGACTTCTCCGGCTCGAACTCGTCGTCGTCGTCCAAGAAGGCGACGACCTCTCCGCGGGCCGCCTCGACCCCGCGGGCGACACTGGCCCCCACGGGACTTCGGCGGTCGGTCACCATGCGGATCCCTTCGCCGGCGAGCTCCCGCTCGAGGGCGGGATCGTCGAAGTGGTGCACCACCAGGATCTCCCGGCCGCCGGGAGGGGGCGGTCCCGCGACGACCGAGCGGACCGCGTCCCGCACGAACCTTCGCCGTTTCCAGGCGAGGATCACGACGGAGAGCTCCGGTCGCGCCGGCGCGTCGGCGGATTCGAGGAGGGCTTCGGACATATCGCGTAGTCGGCGGACCACGTCCGTCCCTCGCTATGAGGCTTCCCTTTCCCCCGCACCCCCGCCGGCTCGAACCGCTAGGGAAGATCGAGGTGCCGGTCCAGGCCGAGGAGGACGCGGCGGGAAACCCTCGGAGCGACGCAGTACGCTCCGGCCACCGCTCCGGCCCCCCACCGAACCGCCGCCGGCGATTCGAGCGGCCGCTCGCGGAGGCGGCGGCCGAGGTACGCTCGTAGGGAGCGGCGTACGCTGGCCGGCGCGGCACCCGCACGGATGGGATCGAGCAGATCGGCCGCCTCGGCGACGCGTCCCAGCCTCCGGGTCCGCGCGTCGAGCCAGCGACCCAGGGCGGAAGGCCCCCGGGACCCTACGAACCGGGCGAACCGTTCGTGGTCCTCCCAGTGCCGTTGCTGCCAGCCGGCCCGGCGGCTGGCGCTCGCCCCGTAGTGTCGGTAGAGCGTGGTCCGAGCGTCGTCGAAGTACATCGATCCCGGAGCGACGGCCGCGGCCACGAAGACCGAGAGATCCGGGCAGATGGACGGCGCGATCCACGGCCGGATTTCGGGAGTCAGGATCGACCGTCGAAACACCATCGTCCCCACGTTGAGCCACTCCGTGCCCGAGCGGCGAAGCCGTTCGATCCCGTCGTCCTTCGAGTCCGCGGGCACTTCGATCGGGCCCGCATCGAGGGCGCGCTCCCGCTCGATCGGCGCCCAGCGCGATATCGGGACCGGGGTCCCCTGCTCGTCCACGACGCTCACTCGGTTCCGGTAGAGCGCCGTGTCCGGGCGGGCACGGAAACGCACGAGCGCCCGCGCCACGTGCTCGGGGGCAAAGAGGTCGTCGTCCTCGAGGATCGCGACGATCGGCGCCCGGGTCGCGTCGATCGCGCCGAGGAGCCACCGGCCGATCACCGGCTCGGGGTCCCGGCGGTAGACGATGTCTTCGCGCGCGCACCGGGCGTGAATCTCGGAGTCGTCGAAGTCGGCGAGCGCGAGGATCTCCATGGACTCCCGAGGGACCGTCTGGGCGAGGACCGAGCCGAGCGCCCCGTCCAGGAACCGCCGGCGCCGGTACGCGGCGACGACCACCGCGACCTCGGGGGCCGCGCTCGTATCCTCCACCGACGGCGGTCCCCCCGGGCCCCGGGTCAGTGCGGCGAGTGCGGAGAGGTCCGTGACTGCGAACCCGGAAGGAAGATTCCGCCGTAGTTGATCCCGGGCGCGACGCGCCGGTAGGACTCGCGGTTGAACCGCCACCACGTGCGGATCGCGCGTTCGGGCGCGATGCGGCGGAGGAGGGAGAACCCCACGATCCAAGCCCGGAAGAGCTGGCGTTCGCGCACCATGCCGCGGACCATGTCGAGGTAGTCGCGCCGATCGGGGGAGGGAAACTCGGACGCGCTCATCGCGGCCTCGAACCGGTGGATGACCTCGAGCCAGCGCGCCGTGGTCTCCGCGGGGCTACCGCGCACCATCGCGAGCTGCTGTCGGTGGGAGAGGTCGAGCCGGCGCAGGCGTTCGAGGCTCGGGGGCGGGCCGATGCCCTCCGCCGAGAAGTTCTCGAGGCTCGTGCTCGCATGGACCCGCCGCCGGGTCAGCACCCGCTCGTCGAAGCGGGCCACCCCCGGGCTCCCGAGGGCGGACAGGTAGACGAGGGAGTCGGCGGCGGAAGGGATCGCGCTCCAGCAGGACACGCAGGGCGCCACGGCGTCGCGGCGGACGCTGATAGAACTCAGGTTGTGGATGGGGAGGCTCGGAGCCTCGGACTTCGCCCCGGGGGTGCGCCGCTCCTCGGTGGTGGTGACCGGGAGCGCCGGCCAGTAGTTGTTCGGCCAGTCGAGCAGCGGGCGGCCGGCGGCGTCGATGCAGCGGTTCGCGTTGCGCACCAGCGCCAGATCGGGGTCCTCCTCAAATTCGGCTCGCAAGGTCGCGAGCTTCGTCGGCTCGAACTCGTCGTCGTCTTCGAGGAAGACGAGCACCTGGCCCTGGGCCGCGGTGACCCCGAGGGCGAGCGCGGCTCCTTGGGAGGAGGTGGGAGTGGCGAGGACGTGGGCTCCCATGCCGGAGAGCACGGCGTCGAGCGGCGCGTTCGAATAGCCTCGGACCACGATGATCTCGTAGTCGGTGCGGGCGACGCTCTGCGCGAGAACGCTGCGCACGGCCTGCTCGATGAACTCCGTGCGCTGCCACGTGTAGACGATGATGGAGAAGTACGGAGCCCCCGCTCGGTCGCGGACGAGGGGCAGCGACGCGAGGAGGGCGATCGCGGGAGCCCATATGAGATGGGCATGCACCATGGGTCCCGCGACGGTCCCGGGGCCTGATAATGCTTGGTCCAGCCCTCCGGGCGAGAAGCGCCTTCGCTTTCGGAGCGGGGGGAGGGATCTGCCGGCTCCGCGGGCCCGGAACGCCCCCGAACCGGGGTTCGAGGAGGAGGGGATACCTTCCACGGCACCGGGCCGAGGCTTCGAACGCGTCGCGGGCCCGGGAATCCCGGAGAATCGCGCCCCGACGGTATTAAAGGCCCTCGGCCCTTGCGGGAGCCGCTGTGTTTGGCTTACCGTGCGACGTTTCGTGCCGGTGGGCCCGCGGCCTCTAGGTCCGCATGAAGCGACAGATGATCGATATGTTGGCGGAGCTCGTGAAGATCCCGAGCGACCCGCTTTCCGATAAGCAAGAGATCCTCGACTACGTCCAGTCGTTCACGGACCAGATCCACATGCGCAACACGCTCTTCGGCGACGCGCAGGCGCCGGCGCTCCTCGCGGAGTATGGCCAGAGCGGGGTCGTGCTCTCCGGGCACCTGGACACGCCGCCGATCGGGGACTACTGGAGCTTCTCCCAGAGCCAGATCGCGAGCGGCCGCCTCTACGGACGCGGCGCCGCGGACATGAAAGGAACGGTCGTCGCGATGCTGCAGGCGGCCGCCGACCTCACGGCCCGCAAGATCCCGGTCGTCCTCGCCCTCACCACCGACGAAGAGACGACGATGCTGGGCGCGATGGCCCTATCGAAGACGCTACCGGTCCGCCGCGCCAAGGCGGTCGTCGTCGGAGAGCCGACCGGCCTGCGGGTCGCGCACGCGGAGAAAGGGGTCCTCGACATCGCGATCGAGACCCGAGGGAAGGCCGCGCACGGAGCGATGCCGCACCTCGGCGACAACGCGATCACCAAGATGATGCGGATCGTCCGGGGCCTCGAGTCCTTCAAGGGGCGGATCGCGCATCCCGAGCTCGGTTCCGTGACGATGAATCTCGGGACGTTCCACGGCGGCACGCGGCTGAACGTCGTGCCGAACAAGGCGACGGTGGAGGTGGACATCCGCTTCCCTCCTCCGTACTCCCCCGACCAGCTCTACCACGAGATCGAAGAGCACCTGCGACGGATCAAGACCCCGTTCACGCTCCGCCGGCTGGTGGCGATGCCGTCCGTCCAGATCGACGTGGCTTCGCCGCACATCAAGCTCCTCCAGGAGATCTCCGGCGCCGAGGGGACGGTCCTCGTCCACGCGTCGGAAGCGGTCCACTATTCCCTCGTGAACCCGCGGGTCGCGATCTACGGCGCGGGCGAGGAGGAGCTCTCCCATCAAGCGAACGAGTACGTGAAGATCGAGTCCGTCGCGCGGGCGACCGAGGTCTTCAAGAAGTACGCCCAACGGCTCATGACGCTGCGCCTTTCGGCCTAGCGTCGGACCCGTGCGGATCGCCCAGCTCTCGACGCGCTACCCTCCCGGACCCGGGGGGGTCGAGCGACACGTCCAGGAGATCGCGACCCGTCTCGGCGCGCGGGGTCACGGGGTCCGCGTCCTGACGAGCGACCTGCGTCGGGAGTTCCCGTGGGAGCGCCTGCCGGACGACGTGCCGCGGCACGAGACGACCGCGTTCGGTTCGATCGATCGCCTTCCGGTATGGAGCCTCCCCGGCGAGCTGCACTACCCGTTCTTCCGGGGCCTGGGCCGCGCGCTGCGACGCGCGGACCCCGAGATCGTGCACGTGCACACGTACGGGACGCACCAGGTCCGCATCGCCGACCGGTTCCGCCGCCGACGGGGCGTGCCGTTCGTCCTCGCGACGCACTTCCACCCGGTGACCTCGATCCACGGCGGCTTCCTGCGTCACGAGCTGCGGACCTTCTACGACCGGAACGTCGGCGGCCCCGCCCTCGCGAACGCCGCGTGCCTCCTCGTCGAGAGCCGGGAGGAAGAGCGCCTGCTCGCCGGCCTCGGCTTCCCCTTGCCGGCCGTCCGCGTGGTGCCGCCGGGGTTCACCCCGTTCGCCGCTCCCGCCGCGCCGGGAGCCTTCGCGAAGGCCTACGGAATCCCGGGCCCGTACCTCCTCTACGTGGGACGCCTTGCGTCGAACAAGGGACTCGGAACCCTGGTGGACGCGTTCGCCCGGTTGGCGCGCGAGGCGCCGGACCTCTCCCTCGTGCTGGTCGGCGACGACGGCGGCGTCGAGGCCGAGGTCGCTCGCCGCGTTCGCTACCACGATCTCGAGGGGCGCGTGCGGCGCGTGGGCTACCTCGCCGACGAGACGATGCTCGCGGCGGCCCTTCGCGACGCGTCGATCTTCGTGCTGCCGAGCTACTACGAGGCGTTCGGGCTGGTCCTATTGGACGCGATGGCGCAGGGCACTCCCGTGGTCGCGACCCGGGTGGGAGGGATCCCGGAGTTCGTGGAGGAGGGGAAGGTGGGACTCCTCGTGCCGCCGCACGACGACGCCGCGCTCGCCGAGGCGCTGCGGACCCTGTGGACCGACCCCGCCGGACGGGCCGCGATGGGACGGTACGCGCGGGAGGTCGTGGCGCCCCGGTACACGTGGGATGCGCTCGTGGATCGCCTCGAGGCGATCTATTCGGAGGTCCTCAAGGGTCGTATCGCGCCCTCGGCGACGAACGCGCCGTGAGCTGTTCGGCGTAGCGCCGGAGGATGCCGAAGCCCCGCGTGAGGTCGTCGCGCGACGCCGCGAAGGAGATACGGAGATGGTTCGCCCCGCGCGCGCCGAACGAGTCGCCCGGGGTGGTGATCAGGCCGGCCTCGAGGAGGCCCATCGCGACCTCGGAGGCGCTCTCGGGCCAGTCGAAGCCGGGGAATACGTAGAACGCGCCGTTCGGGCGGACGCAATGCATCCCGGGGACGCGCGCGAGCTCGCGCATCACGAGGTCGCGGCGCCCGCGGAACTCCTGGACCATCGCCCGCGTGGTGCCCAGCGACGTCGTGAGGCCCACCAGCACGGCCTGCTGCGCCGGCGTCGAGGGGCAGGCCATGATGTGGTAGTGCATCTTCCCGATCGGGCCGACGAGCGGGCGCGGCGCGACGACGAACCCGAGCCGCCAGCCCGTGGTGGCGAACGTCTTCGAGAAGGAGTTGACCACGACCGCCCGGTCGGTGCGGCCCCAGAACGACGTCGCCGGCGTCTCGTAGGTGATGCGATCGTAGACTTCGTCGGAGACGATCGTGAGGCGGTGGCGCTCCGCGAGGGCGATGATCGCATCGACCGTCGCCCGGGGGAACACCGCGCCGGTCGGATTCGAGGGGCTGTTGACCACGATCGCGGTGGTGCGGGGGGTGATGCGGTGCTCGATCTCCTCGATCTGAGGAAGATAGCCGTCCCGCTCGTTGAGGGGGTACGGGACCGGACGGGCGCCCATGAGGCGGGCATGCGGGGCGTAGAGGACGAACCCCGGGTCCGGCACGAGGACCTCGTCGCCCGGATCGTAGAGGGCGAGGGCGCAGGCCATCAGCGCCTCGGAGCCCCCGGACGTGATGATCACGTTCTCCGCGGTCGTGGCCGGGAGCCGGTCGGCGTAGAGCTCCGCCACGAGGCGGCGCAGCGGGGGAAGGCCCGCGGTGGGCCCGTAGTGATTGGCCCCGTGGCGCGTCGCTTGGACGAGCGCGGCCACGATCTCCTTCGGCGGGTCGAAATCCGGCTCCCCCAGCCCGAGGTTGATGCAGTCGGGACGCGCTGCCTCGAACATCCGCCGGATGCCGGAGATCTCGACCTCGCCCACCCGGCGAGCGACCATTTCGAGCGCCACCGTCGCCCGGGATTTACACTTATGGAGGCCGCGCGCCGGTGTGGCACGCGCCGGCGCGCCGCCGCAATGCGTTTCAAGCCGGAGGCATCTCTCGCGGCACAGGTACCTCGATGACGGTCCGCATCGTGATCGGCGCCCAGTACGGGGACGAGGCGAAGGGGAAGATCACGGACTACCTCGCGGCCGACGCCCGGTACGTCGTCCGCACGGGAGGGGGACCGAACGCGGGCCACAGCATCCACCTCCCCGAGGGCTCGGTGATCCTCCACCAGCTCTCGGTCGGAGTGCTCCGGCGCGGCGTGACCGGGATCAGCGGACCCGGGATGGTCGTGCAACCGATGCGCTTCGAGGACGAGATGCGCGAGCTCGAGGAGAAGAAGCTCCTCCTCGGCGAGCCCGTGATCAGCGACCGCGCGCATGTCCTGCTGCCGATCCACGAGGTCGAGGATGCCTGGGAGGACGCGCTGCGCGCGCGCCAGGATCCCGCCCGCGGGATCGGGACGACGGGGCGCGGCATCGGTCCGGCCTACGCCGACCGCTACGGCCGCTGGGGGATCCGCTACGGCGAACTCAGCCACCTCGACACCCTGCGCGCGCGCCTCGACATGCTCTACGAGCGCAAGCGGCTGATCCCGAACCTCCCCCCCCGCGCCGAGCTCGAGAGTGCGCTGCTCCAAGCCGGGGAGCGACTATCCCCGTACATCCGGGACGTCGATCCCATCCTCTTCGGCGCGCTCGAGCGCGCCGAGCCGATCCTCCTCGAAGGCGCGCAGAGCGCGCTTCTGGACATCGACTTCGGGACGTACCCGTTCGTGACGAGCTCGCACCCGACCAGCGCCGGGGCGCTCGTCGGCGCGGGGCTGCCTCCGCAGTGCGTGAGCGAGGTGATCGGGGTCGCGAAGGCCTACGCGACCCGCGTCGGCGGCGGGCCGTTCCTGACCCGGGCCGAACCCCGGGAGGAGGAGTACCTCCAGCGGATCGGCGGCGAGCGCGGCGCGACGACCGGGCGCCCGCGGGGCTGCGGCTGGCTCGACCTCGTGCTCCTGCGCTACGTCGCGCGCCTCAACGGCCTCACGTCGCTCGCGATCACGAAGGTCGATGTCCTCGGCGGACTCGAGTCCGTCCCGGTCTGCACGGCCTACGTCCGGCCGGACGGTACCCGATGGACCGACCGACCGCCGACGGCGATCGACGACTACGCGGGCCTCGAGCCGGTCTACGTGCGCCGGCCGGGCTGGCCCGAGTTCCACCCCCGCCTCACCGAGCGCCTTCGGCGCGAAGGCGCCCGGGCCCTGCCGCGGGCGCTCCAGGAGTTCCTGGCCTTCGTCGAGCAGGAGACCGGCGTGCCCGTAGAGTACGTCAGCTACGGCGCGCAACGGGACGAGACGGTCCGACGGACCGCTCGCACGGGTCGTGCCCGCCCCGCACCGATCTCTCGCTGGGCGAAGTGAACTACCCGTGGACATCGACCCGTTCCTCTACGTCGCGCTCGGCGGGGGGGTCCTGCTCGGCTGGGCGCTGCGCCCGCGGACCCCGTGGATCACCCGCGCGACGCAGGCGACGATCCTCGCCCTCCTGTTCTTTCTCGGCGCGTCGCTCATCCGCGTGCCGGCCTCCGACCTTCCGAGCGCGATCGCGCTCGGCCTCGGCTTCGCCGTCCTCATCCTCGCGTGCTCGGTCGCCATCGCGCTCCTGATCCCTCGCGCGCGGGTCCCTCCGCCCGCGGCTCCCCCGACGGAGGACGTGCCGACCTCGTCGTCGTGGTTCTCCGTCGCTCTGATCGCGGCGCTCGTCGTCGGGTACGCGACGGCGTCGGCCGTGCCCGTGCCGGCCGAGGACGGCATCACCTACGCCCTCTACCTCCTCCTCTTCCTCGTGGGGCTCGGCCTCCAGTGGCTGTGGAGATCGCTGGCCCGGGTCTGGGTCCCGGTCACCGCGGCGCTGCTGGGCGCGGTCGCCGCCGCCGGGATCTACACCGCCGCCACGGGACTCGCCCTGCGCTCGTCGCTCGCGATCACGTTCGCCTTCGGTTGGTACTCGCTCGACGGTCCGCTCGTCGCGGCCCGCCTGGGCGCGGCGCTCGGTCTCCTCGCGTTCCTCGCGAACTTCCTGCGCGAGAACCTCACGATGCTCCTCGCGCCGGTGATCGGACGACGCCTCCGCGGCGAAGGATTGACCGCGATGGGAGGGGCGACCTCGATGGACACGACCCTCTATTTCGTCGTTCGCTTCGGGGACGCCGAGGCGGCCTCGATCGCGCTCACGTCGGGGCTCATCCTGACGGTGCTGGCGAGCCTGCTCGTGCCCTTGCTGCTCGCGCTGCCCGCCGGAATGCGTTATCTCCCGTGACGAATCCGCTCCGGACACGGGCTCGTGGTCCAGCGGTTACGACGTCGCTCTCACACAGCGAAGATCGCCGGTTCGAATCCGGCCGAGCCCATCCGACTTTCGCGCTATACTACGGAGGTCCGTAAGTAGGTCCACCCCTGAGGGTCCTCTTCAGTTCAAGTAGCGGGACACGGTGTCCAATTCGATGTGTGAGTACTGCGCGGTCAGGATCGCGGAGGAAGGTCGGTGCCCCTGCCCGTGCCTTTGGCGACAGCCGGGACAGACATGCCCGAACTGCAACAACCACCTCCTGCTCGAAGAGCCCCAGTAAGTTGTAGAGGAGAGTCAGGGGCGACCTCGGCCGTCCGCTATCGGGAGGGTCCCCTCCTTGCTCAGCCAGAACCAATCACCGCCCGTTTCAGTCTGCGCAGAGCATCCCCTCGGAGCGTTCCCGTCCTCCGAACAATCCGCTTCCAACCCCCGACGCGATTCCAAGGTAGCCCCACCCGCCGTGCCTCCGCCCTCCCCATCGATAGGAGGCGGCGCTTCCAGTCGATGAAGACCGACGGGTCGGCGGCAGCGGTCTTACCGAGCTAGAGGCGGGCGGCGAGCTTCGTTCCTTCCTTGCCAAGGCCAACGAGGGATGTCTTCTTGATGAGGACATGGCGACGAACTATTCGGCCGTTAAGACCGACCTTGTACTTCCGTTCTCATTGCCGCGAGAACGTAAGGCCAAGTGAGGTTGCCTGCGCGCGAACTAAATACGTCAACCCGATATCGGTAGAACATCAGGCGAAGTTGTCCGCTCCAAGACTCTCTCTTTGAGAGTCTGCATGTCTTGTCAGACCGGCCTCGCTCTTCGACATGACTTGGTGAACTTGAACGCATCCTGGTGGTATTTAAGGTATGATTACTCCCAGGATAGGCCATCACCCGGGTCCATGCTCGGGCTCGCGGGGCAACCTCTCGATCCTCCCGGATACTTGGATTAGGGATGAACGCCTGCGGCCTGCGTGCCGGACATATGGCCGCCCGAGGTTCGCAGCCGGATGATGGCGAGGATTCGGTCCCGCGAGACGGGCCCCGAGCTGCAGCTAAGGGCAGCGTTGCGTTCAGCGGGAATCAGGTATCGGGCTTATCCCCGTATCCCGGGTCGACCTGACATTGGGATCTCGGGGACGCGCATCGTAGTGTTGGTTCACGGGTGCTTCTGGCACGGCTGTCCGCGACACTACCAAGCTCCTGCGACCCGTGCGTCATTCTGGAGAGACAAGCTCCAAGACAATCGGCGGAGAGATCGGCGCGCGAACCGGATGCTTCGATCGGCGGGTTTCGTTCCGATGACATTCTGGGAGTGCGAAATCGAGGGCTCCCTCCCCCGAGTGGTAGCTCGAATCAGGAAGGCGTTAGGGGCGCAAGGACCGCTCGCACGCCTGCGGCAACGGCCTCGGCGAGCAGGGGCGGAACGGCATTCCCTATCTGGACGAACGCAGCGCTCGAGCCTCCCAGAAACACGTAGTCGTCGGGGAACGACTGCAAGCGCGCAGCCTCCCTACCAGTGATTCCCCGAGTTCCGGAAGGGTGGACGAAGCTGTTCGCGTCCTTCGCCAAGTGCGCAGGGACTGTCGGTGACGGCTTGTCCCATCGCAGTCGTCTGAACTTGTCCCCAAAGCTCTCTGTTTGGTAGGGGATTGTGTTCGGTCGACGCGACTCAAGCCTTCGGGCAGTCTCTCCCTCCCGGAGTAGCCTGAAGATTGCGCGATCACGAGGGTTGTGGCGACGGGCGACGTGATTCGTAATCGGCCCCACGCGCGCGAGCGACTCGGCGTATCTTGAGATTCTGCCGGGTCCTCGGGCGACGACGAAGCTACCTCCGCCAGGACCGATTTCGGGGATGCCGGAGAATGCTTGACGCACTGTAGGCGCCGTTGAGGAGCGTCGTGACCCCAATGCGTGCCAGAAGCGAGCGAACACCTCGTCTGGGTCCTTCCAGTCTCTGGCGCGCACCGCACAGAAGAGAACGCGGCGCCGGTGTTGCGGTATGCCGAAATCGGCAGCGTCGACGACTTTCCACCTAAGGATCAAACCAGCCTTTCGGAACTCACTCTGGATCGAAGCGATGGTCTGACCGTCAGCCGCCGTTAGGATTCCAGGCACGTTCTCCATGACAACTATCTTCGCGCCGAGGGTGCGGCACAAACGGAGAAAGGGACGGAACAAGGACCTGCGGCGGTCGTCCAAGTCAGGTCTCTTATGACGATGGGCTAAGGAGAAGGGCTGGCACGGGGGCCCACCAATCACCACCGGGACGTGACCCTCAAGAGCCCGTACGCTCGGAGACCTTGCAGCTGATCGTGCATCAAGCCGCAGTATAGCCCCCGGATCGACCCGGCCGTCGTTCAAGTACAGCGTGTCGGCAGCGGCATCGCCAAGTTCGACCGCGAGCTGCTGTCGAAAGCCCGCTCTCCTGAAGCCGAGGCTCAACCCCCCAGCGCCGGCGAAGACGTCTGCGAAGCCCGGCCCCAAATCAACCTGAGGAGTGGTCACGCGCCGGCCTTCTCTGCAAAACAGCCGCGCAGGACAACTCGGGCAAGCAGCCTCCAAGTCCGCGGATTCGCTGCAGCGGGAGAGGGCAAGCGACGCGAGCGGCCAAGCGATGGATGCTGTGATGCCGGGTCCCCAGAAGCCACTTCGGACCCTCCCACTCCGGAGAAGAGGTATCCCGATCCGGCGATACATGGTCGCGAAGGGAGGGCCCGTCGGGAGGAACCCTTCGCGGCGCAACACGAGTGAAAGGGTAGTGTCGGCGAGGCCTTCGTCGAGTCCCGCCTCCCTGAACAGGAGACGCCAGCGTTTCTCGGGCCAGCGAGACATGCTCCCAAGACGGGGGAAGTCAGCTTGCTTTGTCAGTCGGCGAACCACGGCCTCGCATGCTGCGACCCTACGCTGGCCGATGCGCTTCTCCCGACAGCGCGTCAAGGCACTTTCCCACGAGGTGCGCTTGCGACTCCCGGCTCTGGCGAGTTGGAGCATCGGCTCCAAGGCCGCCCTGCGCGGCGCATCAAGGTGTTCCAACACACACCCGTAGGAGGAGAGGGAAATCAGTTGCGACAGCAGGTTCTTGGCGATGGACCGTGGGGGGTACTCCAGATTCAGGAATGCGCGTAGCGCGTCGCCGTTCCGCCGAAGGAACTCGGCGTGAGAACGACCGTCGTCCGGGTTGGGTGGCTGCCGTTCCACGAGAGAATCAGGTGGGGCGGCGTCCGCCGAAGTCAGGCGGTGTGACATGCGCACCTTGAACTAGGCACTCCATGTAGTTAAGCACCCTGGAGCGGCGGAGAAGGACGGCCCCGCCGGCCAGAGTGACCTGCAGGATAGATCGTCCGCGACTCAGCTGGTCGCTGCGCCCGCCGCGTCGTACCCCTTCTCCCGAGCCTCTCCGAGGATCCGCATGCCGTGTCGTGCCTGCTTCTCTGTGGGGGTCCAACCCCGACCCCGGATTCGACCCATCGAGAAGGCCAACTTGCGTTCCCACGGTTCGAGGTTGCCGGTCTTCTTGGCCCAAGCCGCAAGGCCAAACCAAGTCTCCTTTGACACACCCTGAGCCGCTACGATGACCTTCTCGGCATCGGCGGGGGGCGTGGCCGCGGACGGACCCACCGAAATTGGGCCGAGCGCGCCTAAGGTCTCCGGGTTCGTGGTTTGCTTCGATAGAGTGGGCAGGGACTTCGGCCGGGACCGCAGCTCCCTCCAGCACGCCTCCTTCTTGCACCACTCGGTCACGTTCCGGACCGTCGGGGGAGGGGCGTTAAGATGGGCCCACACGTCTGTGGCCAGCTCGTAAAGGGCCTGGCGAACCCCGTCCCCGACCTCTTGTTCATTCCAAATGGTTTGGAGGTCCAGGCATTGGGCTGTCAGATAGGAAAGCCAGGCGATCGAGTAGGCGACGACATTTGCCTTGTAGCCCCCAAAGGCACGGCCTTCCACAATCAGGTCGCACTCCCGATAGAGGATGACCAAGGCAACCAACCGTCTGAAGTAGTCCTCGCTTGGAGCGGATCGCACTGACCGCCCCAATTCATCGATGAAGTTCGAGAAGTTCTTTTCCCCACCGAGACTGACAACGTGGGGGCGTTGAGCCCACGCCATCTCGCACTTTGCGGCGAGAATCTTTGTCAGGACTTGCGATTTGGGGAACTGATTTTGGAAGGCTGTTCGCTTTCCCGGGGAACCTTGGCCGCCCAGTTCCGTCAGGTAGCGGCCCCTCGTTCTTTCGTAGAACCACTTCGACGCAGGCCGGCCCGGGTGCACCGGTGTCCAAGTATGACGACTGAGTTGCTCGAGACCCATCTGGAACGGATCATTTGCGCTGAAGTCTGACAGGGTGACCTTTGTCTGGCTGTTTGCGAACTTGGAGATCTGTGGCACGATCCTTTCGACCGATGCGGCGTCCCGGATCACCGTTAGCTTGAGCTGAACATTGACCCCGGCCAAGTCCAGCCCCTCGCGATAACGTGCAATGTGCAGAGTTGCGGTCGTTTGCCCACCGTTCACGATTTGGAAGTTACGCAGGCCGGTGATCACGACTTGGTGGGATTGCCCCGTAGATGTGGTCGCATGCTCCGCAGTCGCCGATATCCCGTTGTTGTAGGCGAGAAACATCCGAGGCTCGCTCCGAAGCGTCTCGAGGATTCCGCGATTCACCTTCCCTCGAGCCTGAAGGTAAGATCGTACATTGTGTTCGAGAAGCCGATCTCCCCAGTCATGGTAGAGGTCAGCAAGGACGCTGCCCGAGATCACCCCCAAATAGGAGTCGTAAGAGCCTGAGGCGTCCGCGATCGGGACGCACGGAAGGCCCCCTCCAAGCTGGGATCGGGCCAACTCGATGGGTTCGCGTGCGACTCCTCCGCTGGCGATGGTGTTGAGACGATCGATATCGCAGACTATGTAGGCAATCTTCGTCTTCCCAAGCTTCGAATCTTCCAATTTGCGATCAGGGCAGAGCGCATTGGTCAGAAGAAAGATGCGGATCAACCGAAGGGTTCCGGCGACGCGGTGGATCTCCTTCGCAGCGTCGAGTGCCTCTGCTGACGCTGTGATTTCTCCCCAAGCTCCGTCGACACACCGTTCAACGAACCGCCGGCCACGGGAGAGCGCGTCGAGGACCTGCCCCTTGGGGATCTTGGTAATGCCACCCCCCGGAACAAACCGGGTGACGAAGAGATCCAGGGCAGAGTTCTCCTCCTGGAGGTCCCACCCGTCAGCCCGATAGCCCCGGGCTTTGAACAGGAAGGGGTCCGGTCCGAGGCACTCACCGGTGTCCGTGAGGTACTCTACGGCGTTCCGCGTGAAGACAAGCTCCGGGTCGTCTCCCGTCGCTTGCGATTCCGCGAGCACGGACTCATTCAGGTCCCGCACGAACTCGTCCAAGCTCATTGCGCAGACCTATGCGCTGTGCAGGGTGGTTTTGACGGCGTCGTCTATCGTCGTCCGGAAAGGTTCGCACGCTGCGACCACTACGGTGTAACTCAGGTCACCCACGCCCTCTGGGAGATTGGCTGCCGTGAGGCGCGGGAACCCCTCTCGCACTCGGTAGGCTCGGCCGGATCGGAGGGCGTAACCCGCTTTGTAACGATCCGCGTGATCCTCAATGTAACCTGCCTCAATAAGTTTCTCAGAGAACTTGATCGAGGCCATGCCTTCTCCTGAGAGTTTCGACCTAATGTCGCCCACGATTTCTGGGAGAGTCTCCCCCGCCGCGGCCAAGAGAGCGAAGACCAGGTACACTATATGCAGCGCGTCCAAGCCTGTGACGTCAAGCTGTCGCTCGCTGGAAACGTGCAACTTGAGATGCTCCTTGCCAGTTGTCGTCTTCACCTCAAATGCGCCCGAAGCCAGTTGAAAGTCGTGATTCGAGCGGCCCGAACCCGTCCAAGCTTCGACAGCCTTCGACGGCCCTATCGCCGGGAGAAGATGCTGCCTCAGGAACCACAACTCTCCGAACAGACCTGCCTGCGCCTCCGGGCTCAATCCTTCCGGGCCTCGTGTGTCGAAGAAGCGTTTCCAAGCAGCCAAGCGGGTCACCAGTGTGCTGGCGGTGTTGGGGCCGAGTCGATCGTCGCTCAGGACACTCACAAGATCGGTTGCGAGGGCACGGAATGCCTCCGTGAGGCCCCCTCGGTCCATTCGAATCGCGATGAACCGGCGTACCTCAACGTCATGGCGCTCTTCATGGAGTTCGAGAGTGACACCGCGCCAGTGTGGCATCGACCCCAAGTCGCCCCGCCAGTCCGGCGGAACCCCGACAAGGAGCTCCCACTGGCCCGAGCCTACTTCGTGGGCCAAGTGCAGTTCAGCCGCACCCGTGTCAGCAATACGTCGACGGAGAAGGCCGCCCCCCGGTCGCGATTTGACGTCGGCCTCCACCGCGCCCCACGCCGCGGAGAGCGGGTCGGTGGAAGTCACGCTTCCTCCCTTTCCTCCTTTAGAAGGATCGGATTCACGGTGTAGAGTCTCTCCTTGGCTGTGGGACTTCTTGGGAAACTCACCATCAGACCCACCACGACCGTACTGATACGATCCTGTTCGGGCCAAGAAGCAACCGGTTCATTTTCGTTGAAATACCGTGGGTCGAGCGGGTAAATCACGAGGAGACCCCGACTGTGATCGCGGATCTCCCTCATACGGGGGCCGCTATCGGGCATCGGACTTGGAGTTCCGCCAGTCCGCTCCCGGAACCAGTTGGACCGCTCCTCTGGGGACAGGTCAATGGACTCATGATCTGGACTTAGCAGGTTGCCGATAACCAGATGGGAGCTTCGGAATCCAGCTGTGGGTGCCCGCTGTTCAGAAACAACATGGACCCCTCCAATGTCGAATTCCTTGGGAGGTTCTTTGCCGATGCCTTTCTTCGCCGCTGACGCAATGAATCGGTGCTGGCTGGCGAGCGCCACTGTCCATTCAGTCAGTTCGGCATGCTGTGTAGCCTGCTCCTCGACGTAGTCCGCGAGTCGGTGGCTATCCGCACGGAAGGCGTGAGCGTGAGTGACAAATCCCCGAAGGAACTCCGTCACAGTGCGCCACCCCACGTGACCCCATACGTAGTAGCCGCGTCCGCTGTCGCTGCCCACGCCACAAGTTCGCAGAAGTCGATCGACCGCGGCCAAGTTGGTTTCCAACACCCCCGGACGGATGTCAAAGACCGTCGTTTGGTTCATACGGCCGCTGTAGCTGTAGGAGATTGTCTCGGCGGCGCGGCTTTTCGCAGCACTCGTGACCTCAAGGACAGGATGGGCTCTGACCCGCAGCCCGTAGGTCTCGGGGGTCTCACCCTTTGCTTCCATCTCCTCAAACTCCTCCCGGAGCTCCTCGCTGGCCCTCGCAATGTGCTGGTACCACTCGACGAGAGTTGGGGTGGTGTAGACTCGGCAAAGGTCCTCGTAGCCGTCCCGATAGCCGAACCAGCGACCCATCTGCATCAGCGTATCATACATGGTGGTGAATCGGAGATAATAGCTGACAGAAAGTCCCTCAAGGGTCAGGCCCCGAGAGAGTTTGTCGCCGCCAATCGCTACGACTGTGAGGCCCGTTCCCTCGTGTTTCTTGTAGTCCAAGACATCGTTCGCCGTTCCGTTGATCTCCCTGACGGTGATCTTGCCTGCGGCGTGTCGCAACTCAGCCTCGATCCGGTCCCAAGTTTCTGATGCGTTCTGCATTCCCATCTTTTCCGATGCCGGAATGAACTTGGTCTCCCAGATCTGCCGAAGCTCGTTCCGCAGGGATGGTCCCTTCGCATCTTCGCCACCGAGCAGGCGCTCACGAAGGTCGAGTACGGCCTCCTCCACCAGCCCCCTTACTTGGTGCTGAACATCGGTGTACCGAGTGACATGGACCAGCATCGAGTTGTGTTCAGTGGATTGTCCCCGGACCCGACGAACAGCGCATGCAATGACGAAGTGCTTGAGGGCAGACAAGAGAGACGGGGGCAGTGATGATACGACCAAGTTCGCTTTGTGGCGAGCTGGAATGATGTCTGCGTGATCCTCTACATACTCTACTAACGGGAGTGGCTGCCCCGTGTCCGGGCCTAATCCGAAGACTTGGGCCGCGCCCATGTAGTTGCTCGGCGGCGGAAGACTTAGGATGAAGTGGCGGGGGAACAGGTCAGGACCATTCTCCTTGGTTTCGCCCTCAGGGTGGATGAATATGTTGGCGAACGGGGTCGCCGTGTAGCCCACATACGCGCGCTGCCCGAATGAAATCAGAAGGCTTCGCACGAGTGCATTGATTTTCGTCGGCTCGTAATCGGGATCCGGGTTTCCCTCTTCGTCGAGAGGGTAGCCTGCAGTGTCGATCGAGGCATAGTCCGCCTCGTCATCTATCACCAGGAGGGGGACCCCCTCAACCAGCGAACGCCCGGTGTCAACTTGGGGGACGCCCTGTTGGGCGAAAAATCTCAGGACATTCTTCAGGATCGAGGCGTTCTTCTTGATGACCAAGAGTACCGGTGTGGATCCGGCTTGCATCATGATGTTGGCCGCGACGGACTCCTTGAAGTCGCCAATTTGAAGGCGGCTCGTCAGGGATATCACCGGTAGGGCGGGCTCACCCGGGAAGGTGCCGACGCCCACCCGGGCCGTCGCAGTCGTTCCCTCGCTGGCCCACGATGTGTCGAATCCCAGAAACTCTTCGTCGAGCCTGCTCTGGGTCTGACTTCGCAGATTGTTATGAGGACCCGCCAGCACGACGATTCGCTTGTAGCCGGCGTCAACAGCCTTGCAAATCAGACCAGTGAAATGGGCTGTCTTTCCCGACTGAACGTTTGCCACCACCATGCCGCGGCGGTCCCAAGCCCGTCCAAGATCCTCCGGATCCTCCAACAATCCGAGGGCGGCATCGGTGGCTCGGTCCACGCCGCGGACAACGTGAGGGGGGCGCTTGAGCCGTTCACGCAGGTGGCGCTGGTAGCGTCTCCAAAACTTCCAGTCGACTCCGGAACGCCTGTTGTCAAGCCAAGGAACATGGCCTCTTGCGTCCTGAAGGAGCTTGGGGGGCTCCACCAGAATGTTGACCTTTCGCTCCAGCTCCGCCCTGAACGCCCTCTTGTCGATGTCACGATGTGCCTTGGGTGCCAGTGACTGATCGATGACTTCGTCGAGGGCAGCAGGGGTAATCGTCTCCCCCCGCTCAATGTATCCCAAGATCAGGAGCTCTGCGATGTTGAGGGCAGCGCGGTACTCTCGGTCTGATGGCATTGCCATCGCCGGAAATAATCCAGCCACTTACGGTTTGTTGGACGCGGCCGTTCCGGCGGCCGGGGGCCCGAGGGGCTCCACGGGTTTTGGGTTGTCAAGGACAGAGCGTAACAAATGAGGGGGAGACACCTTCCCGGGGAAGCTATGCCAGTTCTGCCACCCGTTCATCCCGCCGAGACCACGCAATCGCGGGGATAGTAAGCACGTCCTCGAGAAGTCGAAGCTCGGGACGATGTGCGATCTCTGACTCGTCATCGTAGATTGCCGTCGTGGGCGGGTGGCGCGGCACCTTTGCCAGTTGTTCGAACTGGACAAGTCGATGCTCGATGTTCCGCTGAGCTGCAGCGGAGGTCGAGGCGTAGAGTGTGGCTGCCAGAATGCCTCGGGAACCAATCCTGAGATCCATCCGGAACGGGCCTAACACGGGCGCCTCCAGCGTCGGATCGATCTCGTGGACCACCTCCTTCGAGAGAAGGTAGTCAATCACTGCCCCCTTGAAGTCGGCCTTGATCCTCGGCTCCGCCATGAATGTCATGGAGTGAAGTCGCTCGATTGAGTTCGCAAACCTCACGAGCGCTGAGGGAAACGATCCCTCCTCCTGTGGATTGGCGAAGGTGTAGAGCTCGTCCGTGTCAGAAGTGAGCCCCCCGTACCTGAGGATGAGGGTGTAGATGTGCGATCGCTTCTCGGTAGACTCTGGGTCGAATGCGAAGTAGCTTTCGAGCTGGGAGACCGTCTCACCCATATCTGTAATCTTCCAACCATCACGGGTCTCCACCACGTGACAGTTGATCCAGTCGTTGACAGAGTCGAGGAGGGGGAGCGTTAGCTCGCAACCGTATGGGGTGGGCCTGACGGACAGCTGTCGGCTGAATGCTTCCCTTGCCATCCGTTCTACGGCGGCGCAGTCGATCATGGCCCGTATCCAGCGAACTCGTCGATTGCGCTCTGCCGCAGCACCTTCGGCTCCAACTTGGGGATGACCTCAACCCCGGAAATAGATTCCTCCGTGAAGAAGCCTCGAAGGGCCGCGTTGATCTCCTCTGGGTCAATCTCCTCCGGCGGGATCGACTGGGCGCGCATCAACCGATCGGCATTGCTGTGCTTGTGTGGCCCTTCCAACTTCTCAGGCGGCTCCGCCGAATGCCCCGGGCGGTTATGGTACATCCGCACCGCTTGGTTCGTCTCTATCACAAACAACCGGAAGCAGAACTTCTCACCGACAACCCACGTTACCTCAAGTTCAAGGTGCACATCTACCGGAATCCCGGCGTCTTCCGAGATTGCCAGACGCACGGTTCCAGACCACCGTGTACCACTGGAGTTCTCCTTGCCCCAGTTGAACCCGGAAAGAAGTCGCTTCTTGCAGCGATGTAGTCGATCCAAGTCCTCCTGTTCGAGAAGTGCAGAGGGCTTGCGTGTCCAAGAGGGCAGAGTTGTCCGACCGGCCATTCAGCCTCCGTCGAGGGCAAAGGGGAGGTCGTCTCGCGTGGGCTAATACTTTCCGGAGCACTCGTCCTCGGTGCCGGGTCTCGGTCCCGGCCCTAACGGGACCTCCCTTCACCCAAGAACCCATGTCGGGCCGCTTTCGTGAGCCCCTCGGGGCAAAGGCGATCCTTGAGGAAGGTGTCAGAGATTTCCTTCTGAGCCACGGTGTTGTACGTCTGACACTTACCAAGCCGCGGCCACGGAAAGGGCCCTGAGCGGGTGGTGAAGATCATGACAGAGAATGGTTACACCGTTTCCTTCGGGAAGATCGAGAAGGGCATCCTGTTCGCGATCAAGAAACAAGCCCGTGCCTACCTTAGGAACCGGCACCGGGGTGACGAGCTCGCCACCCCCAGGATTTGGGAGGACGAGCGCAGAATCACCTTCCCCGGGTGGCCGAAGGATGTCGTGACCAAGGCCCTCGAGTACTCCTACGATAGGATGGGCCCGAAGTTCCGGCGGCTCGACCCGGAGATACGGGAAGCCACGCTGGCCGACCTGGGTCAGACCGAAGCCATAGAGGAGGAGACCGAGGGAGCCACACCGGAGCTCCCGCGCCCCCCCACAGAGACGACTAAGGACGCACCCTGGACTCAGCACCTCATCGACAAGACGCGGGATGAGGTCTCGCGAGCCTACGAGGAGCAGCTGAGAAGGGAACAGGCGAAGACCGCAAGCCTCCATGTGCGTGTCGAATCCCTGCTCCAAGACCGCCAGCGTCTCCAGAGAGAGAAGGAGGAGGCGGAGAAGGCTAGGCGCTCGGTGGAGCAACAGAACGACAACCTGAGCAAGAGCATGATGTCATTCGCGGACGACCCATCGAAGGCCGCCCTCCAAGTAGTCGGGCGAGCCGCGTCGTGGCTGCGCCGCTTGGAAACTCAAGCGGCGGATGCGGGTGGGGAGGTCGGCTCGCGCCCGATTGATGAGTACATTGCGATCGCCAAGAAGGATCTCGTCGCCTACGCGAACGAGATTCTTGCGCCGACAGAGACCCGAGTGGGTTCCGTGGACGAGCTGAGGAGCCTGTCAGATCCGACCGCATGGGAAGACACGGACTATCACAAGACTCGCTCGTCTGACTACCTTAGGGCGAAGGAGGAGCTGGAGTTCGTTGAAGGAGTAGAGGCGGGGACCGTCAAGGTCCCCGAATCAATCCGTGACCTGATCTCCAAGGGGTTGGACAAGGCCCCGCGCGCGTCGATCGTGCGGGAGTTCGAGTCGCGCCGACGGGAGCACCTTGACCGACGCAACGCCGGGAGCGTCGCAACCCAAGCCGAGAGAACGCACGCCTATGCGATTCGATTGCGGGAGCTCATGACGAACAGGTCCGAGAAGGACCCAACCCCGGTGGCGGTGATGGGCAGGCCTAGGTACACGAAACCGCATCCACTATCCGAGTGCAGACTCTATGCGATAAAGACTCGCCTTGGTCGACTCCCACAGGTTGCTGGCGTAGAACACGCCATCCATGCAACCGCGCTCATCGCGGACCCCCACGGCCACGCGCTCCCTTCTTGAAGTCCGCGCGGCGACTGCCGTCCGCGGCTTCGTAAACGGATAGCGGTTTTTACCGATTCCCTTTACACTCCTCCGAAACCGTTTACACGAAGCTCGGGGCGATCCCGTTCTCGTAGACCCCTTGCGGGCTTGAATCGGTTAACCGTTTTGATCGATTCGGTTTCAGACCGTAGAGTCTCTTTTCACGAGGCTCTCGCAAGAGCCGCAAAGTTTCCACTTATCGTGCGGAGAGTAGTTTCTGTTTTGATCAAGCCATGCCGCCGTCTCATCGAATGAGCCGTGGAAGAAAGCCACCACGCCTCTTGGCAGGCCCGAGCGGGTCGGCTCGCCTGCAGCAAAGTCGTAACTCGGGCTTTCCGTCGGTTTCAACTGCTTTAACGCTCCGCATCGCCGTCGGTGAAGCGTATACCACGTGTCGCTGTAGAAGAGTCCCTCCGACTCCCTCAGCAGCTCCTGAAGCCGCGTCCTCGTCTTGACTACCTCGATTTCCATGGCGCTATCGGCCAGTGGAGACTCCAACTGCGTTCTTAATCCTGCCTAACAAACGCAACTGATCACGCACCTGAAGCCTGCTGACGGCTGCCGACGCTTCGACGAACGCCGAGTACCCCAAATGTAAATCCGGGAACCCATTGCCTCTCTGCCCGAGGCTCCCATGGAGATTCGGGATTGGCGCCTGCTCCTGCTACCGGAGGAAGGCGATTCCATCATGCTCTCCCGAGAGAAAGCGCGGGAGCTCCTCGAGCGACTGGAACGGCTGGAGAAGGAGAAGGCCGAACTCGAGGAGCAGTGGGTGGCGTACAAGAAGCGCCACCCGGAGACGGTGGGGGTGAAGTTCGGGAAGGCGTATGTGCTGAAGACCCCGACCGAGCCTCGTGTCTCAGGAGTGAAGCCCGGGGCGATCGCAGCAGGTGGGCAGCGGATTCGCGCGACCAGACCCACGGCCTCGCGGTGCTGGGGAACTCATTCGGTCATCGATCGAACATTCGCTTCAACTGCGGTGGTGAGCTACCGAGCCCAAACCAAGGATTCGCCACAGGGGAGTGGCCCAGATTCCGTGACCGAAAACGGCTCAATTTTGGTTGGCGTTCTACACCGCCGGTCCAACTCAGCTCCTTCAGGTGAGACTCGCGTGCAAAGGACCGGGGCTTCGTGGCTACCGGCCCCGCCCGGCGATGCTCCCGCGGTACTTCTGGATACGTTGCGACCAAGCCGGGCCCTCGAGCGGGGTCGTCTTGCCTTCCGGGGTCACCAGCGACCACCGATTGGGATCTCTGGGGGCCTCTTCGATCACCCCTTCGCCGCGCGCAGGGTCGTTACAATCTACGTGGATGATTGAGCACGGCCCCGGCACGCGGCGGACCAGGTATCCTTCAAGGAGAGCCCGGGCGGGAGTCCGCGCTCCACCCCGCTCGCCAAAATCGACGAGCACGGGACGGCCGCAGAGGGCGCACGGTAGCTGAACCCGAGACAGGAAATCGGAACGGGCTCGGGCGTATCCCTGATCGTAGCCCTTTCGGTATCCCTCCTCCTGCGCACGACGGAATGGGCCGGACGCCCGGAGTTGCCCCAGTTCCTCCCGAGTGCGGGAAAGTTCTGCGTCGATACGAGGACGCTCCCGGTGGTCCCGGAACAACACCTCGAACGGAGTCCGATCCCCCTGCGACCGGTTCGAGCTGTACCACTCGCCGAGAAGGGCATCGTACTCCCGCCGTGAAATCGGAGGAAGCCTGCCCGAAAGGGGATCCCAGATGACCTCCTCCACGTGGTCGACCAGCGTCGGTGGACCCATCCCTTCGGCGCGGTCGTCGCCCGGCGCTGTTCCTCCCTGTGCCGACCTCACCGGGAGGAAGATCCCCTGCGCCTCGCAGAGCTTCCGAACCTCGGCCACCGGGTGTCCGGTGCGCCGAGCGATCGCCGCATAGCTGGCAGTCGTTCCCAAGCGGTCGACGATCGCACGGACTTGGGCGACCGTCAGCCGCTTCATTGGCGGCATCGACAAGGACGAGGCGCATACCTACGGAAAAGCTCTCCGACCTTCCTCATGAAGGTACGACGGCACTGAGGAGAACCCCCCATCGCAACCTTGCACGACCTCCGCGCCGGCCTTGACGAGACCTTGAACCTTCAGGGGAAGGTCCGGTGCGTGCGTCGTCCAGCCTCTCGCGCGCGCACGTGGGGCCCTCCCCATGAAGGCGGCATCTCTCGGAGACTCCTGGTGGAGCACGGTTAGACATCTAACCGTGGAGATTGAGCAGTTTCGACCAGGCCCGAGTCAGCGGACCTCTTCTGGATCAATGGGTTCCGCGGCGGGTCGTTCGGCATTGACCACGACCCTCTCACAACGCAAGGAGGCACCGGTACCCTACGGCGGGACGGAATCCTTAAGGGGTCCGCTGCGCGCTATCGTAACCAATCGCAGCACGGAAGGGACCGTGATCGAAACAAGCCCCCTGATGGACCCGCCTCGCCGACTAGAGCGCCGGACCGTGATGATCCGTGAGGCGGGAGAACTCGCCACGCGGGTCTGGTCGGAGAATCCCATGCTCCTTGACGCGTTCCCGTCCGGCCCGGAGGCGATGCTGGACAGGCTCGTGGAGTTCTGGCGGAGAGGATGGCCTCTCCTCCAGTCGAAGGAAAGGGAACTCAGCCGTCTTCGCGCCGCCAACGCTGGCCTCGCTTCCAAGCTCGATCCGCGGACCCGACACGGCGGGGTTCTATTCCGCCTGGTCGGGGTGGACGTATTCGCGTCCGTCGCGGGAGTCCCGTTCACCCCCGAGGAGTCCGAAGCCTTCCGCAGGGCGTGCGCCGCAGAAGGTGCACCATGATGCGGGCCTCGCCATCCCCGGTCCTCGACCGCTTGGAGCGCCTCTCCGCGCGCGAGATATCGATGGGAAGCCGCCTCTACGACCTCTGGCATGAGGAGGCTAACCCCGGATTTCCCACTCCCTCCGCGATGTTCCGGAGGATGTTGGAGGCCTGGATAGAAGGGCGCGATCGCCCGCCGATCCTCGAGGCGGAGCTCCGGGAGGCTTCGGCAGAGAACGAGCGGCTCACGGAGGCGTGCTCACGCCAGGCTCGGCTCGAACAGGATATTTCGACGTTTGGAACGCTTGTAGTGATTGAGAAGGGCGTAGGCCGAACGCTCTCGGACATGGAGCTCGAACAGCTTTGGCAGGGAGTCCGAGAGGACCGGTTTGTCGAAGACGGCCAGGGCGGATGGATTGTTGCCGGGACGGACCTTCACGTCCTCGAACCCCGGGTCTTCCCGCCGCCGTCGGCCGAGCCCGAAGAGACCGTCGCGCCAGAGGCGCTTGAGGACCTGGTGGATCAGGCCATCGCAGAGTTGCTCCGAGCCGACCTCCAGCGGCAAGTCTCCGAACTGGACGAGGAACTCCTGCACCCGGATGCCGCGCAGGAGCGACGGCGGCGGACAGTCGAAGCCGCATTGGAGGCGAGGATGAAACCCTTCCGGGAGGGTATTGCCCAGATCCGGGCTCAGACGGAGGCGCATTGTCGCCAGGTCGAAGAGTCCCGGGAGAAGTTCAGGGAAACGCTACTTCGCGAGCAGTCCGCGGGAGGAAAGGATCAGACCGCCTCGCCAACCCCGGGCGACGGTTCTCGGCCCGGCTTGTCGGCCTCGGCTCGGGTCTGAACGAGTAGGGGACGCCTGGGTGCATGAATCGGACGGCAGGTCGCTGAACGCGTGGAGAACCGGGTCGTCGGGCCCGGCGGACGGACAAAAGGTGAGGCACAGGTCGGTAGCGGGAGGGGAAGCGCGCCGAGGAAGAGTCGTTCATAGAGTTTAAACGTCGGGGCGCCGCTGGTCCGTGGGCATGAGGCGCTGGGCGGTGGTTGTTGTGGCCGCGGCCGTTGCGACGGCCGCCATCCTCGGAGGATTCGTTATCCCGAAGATCCTGACTCCTTCGGCCGCGCCCTCTTCTTCTTCGGGCCCTCCGTCGCTGCCGGGCCCCTACCTTGCGACATTCACCCGAGGATGGAGGCTCTCGAGCACGATCTGAAGCTTCTCCTCCGTCGACCAAGTCTTGTGGGTCGTCATCCACCCACCCCAAGTCGGTGGGATGTCGTTCGTCCTCTTGGGGCTTCGGTCTCCCCCCAAACCCCCCTCAGCCGCCCGGGCAGGCCCAACCCACGTGGTTGTACAAATCTACGGGGGTACGCGCCACAGGGACCAACGTTACCTGGGCCGCCGGATCGGGCGACGCGAGGTGTTGCCACGTCTTGGCGACGCTCGGGAGTTCCGCGCCTTCCGGCCCGGCCCTAGTACCGCTCGATTGTCGAGAGCATTCCCCGCAACGGCACCAGCGATCTCGCTCAAGTCGTACTCGAACTGCCTGTTGCAGTCGGGGGCGCCGCTTCGCGCGTGGGCAAGCTCGTGGAGAAGAGCGCCCGCAAAGGATGGGACGCGCTGGAGCACGGACCGTTTCAGAACGATCATCCCATTGTCCCAGCACCCCTCTGCATCGCCGAAGAGGGTTGACGCTGACCGCAGCGTCTCCGAGATTCGAATCTCATGGACGACTGGAGGTTTGCCCCCCGCGAGGGATAGGATCTTCGGGAGTGTGTCGTAAACTTGACGCTCTAGAGCTGTGAGATCTCCCAACTTTACGAATGTGTATTCGAAACTCGCATTGTACTCGGTTTCGAACTGGCCGAGGTCTCGGATCGCGTTCCCCGAGATGTCAAGCTGACCGGCAATCCTGGTTTTGAGGAGATCGGGAACTTGGACAACAGTGAATCCCCCGCGTCTCGCCTCATCGACCATCATCGGTGCGTCCTGCATCTCGGTCGCCGTCAGAAAGACGGATCGCGAGTTTGCGTTCAGGACCTTCACTGCGTGCTCCTGCACGTCGACCCACCGTAGCTCATCGTGGATGCGGCCCGAGGAGTACTCCTTCAGGTCTGCCATCATGGCCGCAGCGACTTCAGGTGAGTGGGAGCCGAGGAGGATTGCCTTGACACGGTCCGTGTAGGCACCTCGACCCACATTCGATCGCTCGCGATTCAACGCCTTGGTGAGTTGCTTGGTTAGAGATGTGATGTTGTACCCAAACAAGAAGTTCTCTTCCTGCGCTGCAAGGACTCCCTTTATGTAGATTCGAGCTGGGCCACTCTTACGACCTACAACCGCACCGAACTGTGTGTCCTCAATGACGCGGTCTCCCGAGAATCGAAGGAATAGGCCCTTGGCCCGTTCCATCTCCCCATCGGGGACCCCGTCGAGCAGGAACTCGGTCCCGCGGAGCCCGGAGTCTGAGGGCTTCGCGACAAACGCGTGTAGGGTACGCACATCGTCAAATCCTGCCTTCCCGTGAATGCCTGGCGTGATGTCGCCAAAGCGAGAGCGGATGCGTACGGCCACGTCCTTCCGGTGTAGGGTCGCCAGGGCGTCCTTGAGGCCAATTCCGAAATGGCCGATACAGGCGGGGTTCTCCATCTTCTCGGGGTTCTCTTTCTGGGTCAGGTGTTCGTATCGGAGGCCCCGCCCAAAGTCACGGATTATCCAGCTACCCTTGCCAATGTTCCGGATCTGAACCTCCTCGGTGCTGGAGAGCAGTTGCTCGTCGAGAGCGTTTGCAATGATCTCACGCAATCCGTGGTAGACTTCCCAGCTCTCGAGAATCTCCTCGATGTTCAGGTCAAACGGATCGCCCCCTTCGACCACGGCCCGTTCACTTGCCACCCAGCCACTGCGACGTAACCGGCGCGCCAATCCTCCTTCGCCGGCTTCAAGCACTTGCAACAGGAGTTAGCCTTTCGGGAGGGGGTCAAACTGTCTTGGGGGCCCGTGTTTGTACCGTGAGCGAATTGTACCCTATGCTTCGGCGCGCCGTGCTACAGCAGGCCCCGTCGGGGTGACCTCGAATGGCTGATTTCGAGCTCTGATGTTGAGGAGGACAGTTCCGCCGTGCGAAAGCTACTGACCGTTGAACAAGTGGGTTAATATCCGGGGAGCGCTTTCCCCTTCGCCCGGATCGGTGGGACCAGCAGCGCCGCGATACCGCATCTCTCGAGGAACGTCGTCTCCAAGCTGTCGGCCTTCTCCACTCCGGGGTCTCCCAAGCCGAGGTGGCTCGTCGGCTCGCCGTGTCTCCGGTGGCCGTGCACAAATGGAACCGCACCCTCGAAGAAAGCGGACCCACCGCCCTCCGGGCCGTCCCACGAACCGGTCGACCCACCAGCGTGCCTCGCGAGGAGCTGGCCCAGTTGCCGGAGATCCTGGCTCGCGGGGCGATGTCCTAGGGGTTCTCGACCGATCTGTGGACCATTCATCGCATCCTCGACGTGACCGAGGCCGAGTGGGGCGTCCGCTACGAGAAGAGTGCGATGTGGCGCCTGCTCAAACGCCACGGGCTCTCCTGGCAGCGGCCCTCCCGCCAGGCGAGGGAGAAGAACCTGGTCGCGGTGAGTAACTGGAAGCAGCGCTCCTGGCCGCGGTATAAGAAAAAGCCCGTCGGAGACGGGCCGTTGTGGTGTTCATCGACGAGAGCGGCTTCTCGTTGATCCCCTACGCGGCGAGTAAGGATGCCCGTCGTACTCCGCCCCGATATATTCTAGGGCAGTCGTGTGTTGTCGAAGACGTATATGACGAACCAGGGGTGAGTCTACTTGCCGACTAGGGTGACGATTCAAGTTTCCTTCCCTGACGGTAGGCCTGTCGTGGGCGCAGCGATCCACGGTGTGGACAATAATGCCCTATCCTCAAGCGATCGTGATTGGCACGGCACAACCGGAGCTGATGGCACCCACACGTGGACCCGGGCGAACACCGGGATTGCCGGGAACTTCCACACTTATGTGGTGACCTTCGTAGACGCGGAGGGGGTTAAGTGGGTCGGGAAAACCTCGGAGCGGATTCTCACGCCGGTAGTGATTCCGGTAACACTTCATCCTGCGTATTCAATCGAGCTCGAACTTCCCCGGCCCGTGGTGGAGGCCCTAGGAACCACGGAGGATGGGCGGCAAATCCTCGAAGGATTCCGCGAGATGAAAACGGCTCTCGGCGAGGGCCTTCTCCGCTCGCCTGTCGTCCTCGCTACCTGGGTCCTCGAGGGTTTGATAAGGGTAAAGGCCCGGCTCACCGGGACTTGGAAGGACAGCTACTCGAGCCAGACCTTCGGGCAGCTCGTCGGCAATCGTGAGATCATCGAGCTCTTCCCGGATAGTCTGCGACCCCGCGTGCGCGCCTTGGCGGCGTTCCGCACACCCAGCGCTCACAATACGGGCGCGGCAACTCATGTCGCCGAAGGGCAACTTGCAGCATCGGTCGCAGTCGATACAGCCGTCGGTTGGTTCGGCGGAGACACCGCGCAGGGTCCGGCTCAACCACCCCGGGGGGCAGCGTGATGGCATCCCGTTCTGTGAGGGGTCGCTATGTCTGGATTCCGGCTGCCATGGGGAGAAGCTGCCCTTGAGCTACTCCGTGTTTATCAGCCACTGCATGGTTGAGGAGGATTCCCCAGTCATCCGTGCGCTCGCGGAACGCCTGAGAGGGAGGGGCATCGAGCCCTACATGGCTGAACGGGACCCTCAACCGGGACGCTCCCTATCGGCAAGGATTCTAGAACGGATTCGATCCGCCGACCTAGTCGCGGTCTTCTGGACCAAGCGAGGGGCGTCATCCGAGTGGGTCAACCAAGAGGTAGGCGCGGCGAGGTCAGCAGGAAAGCTTGTTGTGCCCATCGTGGAGAAGGGCGTCCGCGTACGAGGCGTTTTGGAAGGGGTCGAACGCATCGAGTTCGACCGGGACGACCCTGATTCAGCCTTGGAGTCTTTAGAATCGTTCTTGGCAAATCGACGGGACGCGAAGTTGCAAGCGGAAGCCGATGCCGAGATGAGGGAGAACCTGATTCTCTTCGGGGTTGGGGTGGCGATTGTCGTTGCACTCGTAGGGGTGTTACTTCTCGCAGCGAAAAGGTAGAGGCCCGGTGCGCCGGGCTCGAAACGGCTCGAGCCTGCGACACCGAATCTCTCGCTTCGCCCGTGGACTCTCCCGCGAGACGTCTTATTCTAACGTATCTCGTGGATACCAGGCATGCATACCCGCGTGGTCTTCTTTGACCCGAGTTTGGCGGTGGGGCACGAGTTTGCGGCGAGAGAGCCACACGCGATTCCCGGGATCTCCGAGTCTGCTCGAAGTCGAGTAATCGATAGGGGCACCTTTCAGTCGTTCGTCACGCTAATCTTGGCAAGACTGCATGGGCCCCTCGGTTTCGCCACGGGACTGTAGGCTGACGATGGCAAAGACCTCGATGCGGAAGCGACGACCTCCGAGAAGTTTTGTCGTATCCCTCAGTGCAGTAGAGTTGTGCGTGCTTAACGCGGAGCGGCTGTTAGTCGACGCGACTAAGGTCAGCCCGCCTACGTCCGCCGCGCTCGCGGAGCTTAGCATCGAAGAGGCAGCGAAGGGATGGATGCTCTGTTTTCGGCTGCTGGCTCAGGGTCGGTGCACTAGAATCCGGATGCGTGTCACTGCCAAGGAATTGAAGGGCGCTAGTGAATACTTGGGGAAGCAGCTCGAGTACTTGCGCGGCTTGGACGGAGAAATAATCGACGCGTTCAAGTTCCACAAGGTAAAGCTACGTTTCACCGCCTTCCTATTGCAATACTTGGAGCTCGCCCTCCCAGTGCTTGCGAAGAAGGGCGGTATGTTAGAGGCTGCCCAAGCGCTTCAAGGACCCGCCTTCAACGTTGAGACGCTTGGCGCCGCCGACCTAGAGGGGATAATGAAGCTCATCCGGTCCTTTCGGAAGGAACAATTGACTGAGCTCGAGGCCACCAAGCAACGTGGGCTCTACGTCAACCTCACGAATTCTGGGGACTTGGTGTCTCCGGACCTCGAGCCTCTATCGGCATCGCGGCTGTTGGCCCTGGCAGCGTTCCTAGTCGTTGCACTCAAGGGAAATCTGTTGCTCCTGACCAAGTAGCTCGGGCCGAAGGACCACGCCACATCAGGTGGGCACACGGATCGGACACGATGGTATCACCTAAAGCGCCCGCCCGGTCTAGAGTCACTCTGCCCCTCTCCCATGAATGAGCTGGACCAACTCCTCGCCGACGCCGAGTCGCTCCCGATCGCGGGATGGGACTTCACGGTCCTGGGGGGCCGATGGCAGCGGGGAGAGCCCCCCTGGGACCTTCGGGCCATCGTCACGGCGCATCTCGAACCCGCCTCCACGCTCCTCGACTTGGGCACGGGCGGGGGGGAGTTTCTGATGTCGCTCTCCCCGCTCCCGTCCACGGTGGTGGCGACCGAGGGCTACCCGCCCAACCTCGAGGTCGCTAGAGCTCGGCTGAACCCGCTCGGTGTCCGAGTCCTGCCGATCCGAGAAGATCAGCACATCGACCTTGCCGAGAGATCTGTGGATCTCGTGCTTGCGAGGCACGAAGCTTTCGACGCCGCTGAGGTCGCCCGGGTCTTGAGGCCCGGGGGGACCTTCGTAACGCAACAGATCGGGCCCCGGAACTACGAGAGTCTTGACCGCGGGTTCGGAGTTGACTCCGAGCCGGCCCGCAACCACCTCGGTAGCTTGTCCGAGTTCGGTCAGGAGATCGCGGCGGCCGGCCTCGAGGTCCGAACGCTTCGGGAAGCTTCCTGGAGCGAGGCCTTCCTCGACGTCGGGGCGGTCGTATACTTTCTTCGCGCGGCTCCTTGGGAGGTGCCCGGTTTCTCGGTGGCCCGCTTCCGACCGGTGCTCGAAGGTATCCACCGCCTGATCCAGCAGCACGGACGCTGGAGCTTGGAGGCACACCGTTTCCTCGCGGTCGCACGACGCCCGGGCGGACCGGAAGCCACAGGATCTTGACTGGTTCGAAAGGGTCGCTCGGTCAGGTTTAGGCCTGACCGGAACGTCGTGCGGTCTAGGCGCCCTTACTGCTCAACGGGCCGAGGCTTCGCTCGGCCCTTTAGGTTTGGTCTCCCAGGCTACGGGTCGAAGCCCGCCTCGGAGCAGGCCGAAGAGGACCATGTCCATGCAGCGTCCTCGGACGCACAGAGCTTGGCGCTCACGCCCCTCCTCCATGAAACCGAGTCGCCTCAGGACCGCTTGGGACGTCGAGTTTCGGTCCAGTGCCTGCGAGGCGACCCGACGCATGTCGAGCTCTTCAAAGGCTACGTGACAGAGAGCCCAAGATGCGTCGGTCGCGTACCCCTGATTCCAGTTCTTCGGATCGATCCAGTAGGATAGGCTCTCCACCTCCTTCCAATTCCAATCCAACCCCCGTAGGCCCACCCGACCAATGCAAGAGCCCTCCATCTTGGTGATCACCGATAGAGAGAGATGTTCCGCCGCCCTGTACTCTCGAAGGGTGCGGGTCACCATTACGGCAGGATCCCGCCGCTCGGCGGGCGAATGAAGGTGGGCCCCTGCGGCCCGCGCCGTCTTGGGGTCGCGGAAGCTTCGCATCAAGTCTGGCACATCCCGCGCGGAAGGGAGGCGAAGTAGCAACCGAGGCGTTTCGATCGGCAGGGACACTCTCGAAAGTGGATTCCCTCGGCTCGACGGTGCGGGCATAGCAGGTTAGGAGCTCCACGGTGGCAGGCTGGTAGCGTTTTCGGCAAGGTAGGCGAGCGCGATCCACTCCTTCTTGGCCGGTCCGAAAGGGTTCGTCGGATGAGGTTCGAGCGATCTACAACCCCGCGCGGATCATCCCGCAGTCTAGGGGCCGGTGTGCTCGAGCTTTCCCTTCTCCTCGACCTTCCACTTGCAGTAGGTGTACAGTGCATCGTACAGAGGGAATTGGAGGCGTTGGTTCTCGAGGTCATCTTTCGCCATCATCCGGAACCCCGTGGCCGCCGCTTCGAGCCCGGCCGCCTCGACCTCCGTGCCGGACCCTCCGTCCGCGACACGCACAATCTTCGCGAGCTCGAGCAGAGCCGGGTCCGTGAGCTTGTACTTCCGGATGATGGCGTCAAAACTCACGAAATCTTTGCCGTTCTCCTCGTAATGGTAGAGCTCGGCCCCCGGGATGTCGAACGGTATGGCCCCCTGCTTCTTCGCCACCTCCATCACGTGCTCCCGCGGCACGTAGAGGAACTCGGCATCCTTATCGACGAACTTCCGGATAAGCCACGGGCAGGCGATCCGGTCCACGCGTGCTTTCTCCCGGGTGACCCACTTCATGATCCTCCCCGCGCGGCGGAGCGGCTGCTCCGACTAAAACGTAACGGCGGTTACTACCGGTCGAACGAACCCATCGACCTTTCATCTGCCCGAAGAGAACGCGGCTCTTCTCGTCTCGCTTCACGGGCGGAACGTAACATGTCCACTCGGTCCGCTTTCACGGGAGGTCGGAGAGACGCGCGGGAGTTAAAGCCACCCGGCTTGGACGGCATCGCCCGGTTCTGTCACGAGTCGGGGCAAGTCGGGCCATTTCGAAGCGCGGACAGACGCTAGCACCGGCAGAAAGTTCGAAGTGATGTCCCGATAACGCAACGGAACTCGTTGTGCCCAGGTCTCCCTCATCGGCCCTCCCGTTTCATCTCTTGGTGGCCATCAAAGAAGACTCCGTGGCCAATCGCACTCGTCTGGCATAACCAGTGTGGCTGACCGAACGGGTTCGACCCTAACCCTTTCGGCTCCGTCAGCTCGGGAGCGGTTCGGCCGAATCCACAGGGTCGGGCCCCGCGGGCCGAGGCTTGGCGGTCCATGGCGAAGCTTCCTCCTTCGCCACCCGGATCATCTGTGGGACAAGCTCAAGGGCGGATCCTTGAATCTCCAGGACGGCCGGCTCGAGGAACTCCGTCGTGACCCGGATCGCCGTCGCCTCGGCGAGGACGCCCGCCCGTTTCCTCCTCCCGTTTCGTACCTCGTCGATGGTCGCGACCCGGGCCGCGAGGCTCGCGAGAGCATAGGCTTGGTCCCTCACCTTCGGCCAGCCCTCGACCCTGCAGAATTGGCCCCAGGCGGCCGCCGCCTCCATCCGAGCGGGTTCGCGGCGGCGTTTCGTCGAAACGCTCGCGTAGCTCACGCCCGCCTCTTTATGGGTCTGGCACGCCGGGTAGATCGCCTCGCAACCCGGCGTATGACCATCGGCGGCAAAGCTGGCGGCGTACTGAGGCGCGTAGGCCGCAGCGCGGTTTAGGCACGCCACGATCGCGGTCGAGGTGCCCCGGTAGGCGCAGTACTGCATCGTAGCGAAGGCAGAGCATCTCATCGCTCGGTCGGTCGCCTCCTGGCGGAGTTGTCGGGTCGGCAGGTGCCGGGCGGCCTCCCCAGCCCTTCGGGCCTCCCGCTTCGCTGCGTTCGCCCCGATTCGTAGGGATGCGTCGGCCCCGAGTCTCCCCGAGGGCGGGTGCGTGACGCTCCAGGCTCGCTGCGAGGGCAAGGAATCCAGCTCGCCGAGTCCCTGGAGAGGGAGCTTGTCGAGTTCCTCCTGAAAGCGCCCTGACTCGTTCAGCCGGACCCAGGCCAGCTCTTGCGGGCCCGAGGCCCAGGCGAGGGTCATCCGGAGGAGCCGCCGTTCGAGCTCCCATTCACCGCTTCTGCGGGTGCCGGGGAGTTGCGCGACCAACGGGACGATCCGCCGCTCTGCTTCGGGCGGCCCGAGCACGCGCCACAGACGGTAGAGGAAACCGGCGATCGGCCGACTCACGCAACCGGGGAGTCGGCGGGGGTCCCGGTCCTCCTCCCACCAATTCATCAGTTCGCCAATGCACCAGGCCTCCTCTTCCGATCGACCGTCGACACACTCGTGCGTATGGTAGTGCTCAGGCTCTCCAGCCCGATACCGAGAACGGTATTGTCCGTGTCGGAGAAAATGGACCCAGGCGTCGATCCAGTCGGCTCCGGGGGGGCGCTCCTCAAGTTTGAGAACGTCCAAGGGCACTCTCTGGGTGGGGCCGTCTCGCCGGGCGATTGCGAAGATGACGGAGGAGGGATGCAGGACGGGAACCTCTTCCGAGACTATGCCCTCCACAATCACGTCGAGGCCGTCGTACGGTTTGCCCAGCCCTACGATCTTCGCAGGGAACGGGAATCTGAGCTGCTCTCGCAGCACCGAGAAGAAGGCGCTCCTAATCTCTCGGGCCCCGTCGTGGTGAGCTACGACCGGTTCCATGAGCTTCTCGAGCTCTGCGACGGGGAGACGGGGCATGTTGGTGGCAGGGATGCGGAGCAGGATTGGGTCTGTTACGTTATCGGGACATCGCTTCGGCCCTCCTGCCGGTGCTACAGCTCGTCCCCCTTCCGAATTGTCCTGACTTGTAACAGAACCGATGCTTTCTACGTCCTTCATCTCCGGCAAGCGGAGGCTCAGCCTCCGTGTGTGAATCGGTAGCTCCGGCCACCGGTTCGCCGGCCACACGTCCTTTGGTGCCACGAATCTGCTTATCCTTGCCGGGATATCATTCGTCCGAAAGGACCTCGTAGTGCCAACAGGTGGGATGGCGAAGTCGGGTTAATCGGAGATGTCGGCCCAGGTAGGCGATCGTGGCGAAGCCCAAGCGCGTCGTATCGTTTATTCCCTCGTAGGGATGTTGATTCCAGGTGACATCGACTACGGGCCAGGCACACTTGTCTCCGGGCTACGACGCGGAGGCCCGATTCTATGACTACACCTGGGACCGGCTGACCGAGGACATTGAGTTCTACAAAGCTAGACTCGGGGGAGCCACAACCGTCCTCGATGCGATGTGCGGGACGGGCCGGGTTTCGATAGCCTTGGCACGCGCCGGGTTCCGGGTG
>JAKAZU010000026.1 GCA_021826525.1 Thermoplasmata archaeon | reverse complement strand
GACGGAGAGCCGGAAGGTGTTGGAGGACCTCGGGACTCCACCCGAGCGGCTCCCCAAGATCCTCGGCAACGATCCCGGTCTGAAGACCGATCTCGCCTACGTGAAGGCGCGCGACGCGCGCGAGAACCTCACCGGGCGCCTCGTCCGGATCCGTCGGCGATCGGAGACGGCGGGGGAAGCGATCGCCTACCGGCTCATCGTCCCGTCGAGCGGGGGGGATTGAAATTCCATGCGAGAAATCGTAGACGCCTTCTTCCGGGAGCGGTCGATCGTCAACCACCATCTCGCGAGTTTCAACGACTTCCTACCGACGAACGACAACCCGAACTCGCGGATGCAGCGGATCGTCGACGATGCCCGCGTCAGCGAGGACGCCGGCGAGCGCGGCGTCGTTCGCCTCGACGTCCAGAAGACGAAGAGCTCCATCCACGTCCGTGTCGGGCGACGCCGGGACACCCGCACGAACCTCGTGAACCCGTCGGCGGAGTCCACCATTTTCGTGGGCCAGCCGTTCGTCAAGGAGCCCGTCGGCTCGAAGCCCACCTTGACGCCGATGGAAGCGCGCCTGCGCAACCTCACCTACCAAGCCCCGATCTATCTCAACGTCACCGTCGTCGAGAACGGTGTCGAGCGCGCGCCGGAGACCGTGCACATCGGCGACATGCCGATCATGGTCAAGAGCCGACCGTGCAACCTCAACCGCGTCAACATCGAGCGCGACTCCGGTGTCCCCATCTCCGATGAGGAGTACCGCGCAAAGCTCGTCGAGTACGGGGAGGATCCCCTCGATCCCGGTGGATACTTCATCATCGGTGGAACGGAACGCGTCATCATCAGCCTCGAAGACCTCGCACCGAACCGAATCTTCGCGGAGTACAGCGAGCGGTACGGGACGCCCATCGAGAGTGCCAAGGTCTTCAGCCAGCGCGGCGGGTACCGGTCGCTCACGGTCGTCGAGAAGAAGAAGGACGGTCTCCTCCAGGTCAGCGTCCCGACGGCGAGCGGGCAGATCCCGCTCACGATCCTGATGAAGGCCCTCGGGATGAACAACGACGAGGAGATCTTCCAGGCGGTCCTCGGAGAGCTGTTGCCGCTGGACGAGCCGTTCGTCCAGACGATGAAGCACCTCCTCAACGTCAATCTCGAGGAGTGCCTTTCGAAGAAGAACTATCCGCCCGAGGGAATCCTCAACCCGGAACAGGCGCTCCTCTTCCTCGAGAAGAAGTTCGCGACGGGGCAGGCGAAGGAGTACCGGCAGCGCAAAGTGGACGGGATCCTCGACCGCTCGCTCCTCCCGCACCTCGGGGACACGCGCGAAGACCGGCTGAAGAAGGCGCTGTACCTCGCGCGCATGGCGCGGACGGTCCTCGAGCTTCACCTCAAGGAGCGAGGAGAGGACGACAAGGATCACTACGCGAACAAGCGCCTCAAGCTCGCCGGCGACCTGATGGAGGATCTCTTCCGGGTCGCGTTTAGCCTCCTACTCAAGGACCTGAAGTACCAGCTCGAGCGCTCGTTCGCGCGCAAGAAGGACCTGCGGATCGCGAGCGCCATCCGCCCGGACCTGCTCACCCAGCGTCTGGTCCACGCTCTCGCGACGGGAAACTGGGTCGGAGGGCGATCGGGAGTCAGCCAGGTCCTCGACCGGACCAGTCACATGTCCACGATCAGCCACCTGCGCCGGGTCACGAGCCCGCTCACGCGCAGCCAACCTCACTTCGAGGCGCGCGATCTGCACCCCACCCAGTGGGGGCGCCTGTGCCCGAACGAGACCCCCGAAGGTCAGAACTGCGGCCTCGTCAAGAACTACGCGCTGTGCGTCGATGTCTCCGAAGGCGCCGACGAGGAAGAGGTGGCGCTAATCCTGCGCGATCTCAACACCCGCGAGATCGGCCCCGAGGTCTTCCGCGAATCGGCCGCCCCGAAGGGGAAGAGGGCCGCGCGTGTCTACGTCAACGGGAACCTCATCGGGCTGCATTCGAACCCGATCGAGCTCGTGCGCGAGATCCGCGAGCGCCGCCGCGCAGGGACGCTCTCGCCCACGCTCGGGGAGAAGACCTACGAGATTAACGTCCGCTACGACGAAGCGATGAACGAGGTCATCGTGCACTCCGACTCCGGTCGGTTGCGCCGCCCGCTCGTCTTCGTTCAGAACGCGACTCCCAAGGTCAGCCGCTCCGATCTCGAGGAGCTCACGACCGGGACCCGGACGTACTCCGACCTCATCCGGGCCGGCGCCGTCGAGTGGATGGATGCGGAAGAGGAGGAGGACGCACTCATCGCAGTGGAGGCGTCGGTCCCTCCCGACCGGTGCCCCAAGTGCGAGCACGCGCTCAGCCGCTCCGATGTCAAGTGGCTCGCCGCGGGCGGCAAGGGCCAGGGTGCCACCGTTGAGTGCGGGCACTGCCACGCCCCCTTCGAGACCCCCACGCTGCTCGATCCGCGCCACACACACTTGGAGATCGACCCGAACCTGATGCTCGGTGTCACGACCGGCCTCATCCCGTACCCCGAGCACAATTCCGCCCCGCGGAACACGATGGGCTCGGCGATGGCGAAGCAGGCGCTCGGCGTCGAGTCGGTGAACTACCGTCGCCGCCCCGACACGCGGGGTCATCTGCTGCACTATCCGCAGTCGCCGCTGCTTCGCACTCAGACGATGCGCTACGTGCACTTCACCGAGCGTCCCGCCGGCCAGAATTTCGTGGTCGCGGTCCTGTCCTTCGAGGGGTACAACATGCAGGACGCGCTCGTCTTCTCGCGCGGATCGATCGAGCGCGGGCTCGGACGCTCCTCGTTCTTCCGGACGTACCGGGGCGAGGAACGCAAGTATCCCGGCGGTCAGGAGGATCGCTTCGAGATCCCCCGTCCCGATGTGACGGGGGCACGCGTCGACACCGCCTATCGCAATCTCGCCGAGGACGGCCTCATCTTCCCCGAGCTCGAGGTCAGCGAAGGCGACGTGCTCGTCGGCAAGACGAGCCCGCCGCGCTTCCTGGAGGAAAAGACCGATCTCTTGACGCCTCAGAAACGCCGCGAGACGAGCGTCACCGTCCGCTTTGGGGAGTCCGGCTGGGTCGACAACGTGATCCTGACGGAGGGAGAGAATATCTCCAAGCTCGTCAAGGTCAAGGTCCGCAACCAGCGCATTCCCGAGCTCGGTGACAAGTTCGCGAGCCGGCACGGGCAGAAGGGGGTCATCGGCCTCATCGTCCCCCAGGAGAACATGCCCTTCACGATGAATGGGATGTCGCCGGACCTGCTGATCAATCCGCATGCCATCCCGTCGCGCATGACCGTCGCCCATGTCCTCGAGATGTTGGGAGGCAAGGTCGGCGCGCTCGAGGGCCGCACGATCGACGGCACGGCGTTCTCCGGGGAGCGAGAGGAGGCATTGCGCGAGGGCCTCCAGGCGCTCGGCCTGCATCCGTCCGGACGGGAGACCCTCTACGACGGCATGACCGGTCGCCGCTTCGAGGCGGAGATTTTCATGGGCGTCATCTACTACCAGAAGCTCCACCACATGGTCGCGGGCAAGATGCATATGCGCTCGCGCGGGCCCGTTCAGATCCTCACCCGGCAGCCGACCGAGGGGCGCTCCCGCCAGGGAGGTCTCCGGTTCGGAGAGATGGAACGCGACTGCCTCATCGGCCACGGCGTCGCGATGGTGATCAAGGATCGCCTGCTCGATCAGTCGGACGGTACGATCCAGTACGTCTGCGGCAACCCGGAGTGCGGCCACATCGCGATCCCCGACGCGCGGGCGGGCTCGCTCCGTTGCCCGAGCTGCGGGAACACCTCGTCCATCTATCCGATCGAGATGAGCTACTCGTTCAAGCTCCTCCTAGAGGAGCTGATCGGACTCGGCGTGATCATGCGGCTCGAGCTCGAGGAGATGCGGTAGGAGGTTCCACGATGGCGCAGGGTCTATCCAAGCGGATCAAAAGCCTCCAGTTCGCCTTCCTGTCACCGGACGAGATCCGGCGCATGAGCGGTGCGAAGATCATCACGGCCGACACCTACGACGACGACGGGTTCCCCATCGAGATGGGTCTGATGGATCTCCATCTCGGTGTGATCGAACCGAACCTGCGCTGCCGCACCTGCGGGGGGCGGGTCAACGAGTGCCCGGGCCACTTCGGGATCATCGAGCTCGCCATGCCGGTCATCCACGTCGGGTATGCGAAGGAGATCAAGCGCCTCTTGCAATCCACGTGCCGGGCCTGCGGTCGGCTCCTGCCGAGCGCCCCTTCCCCGCGCGCCGAGAGCGCCGCCGGCGAGGGCGAGGAGGGCGTCGTCGTGCGCACGCGCGAGCCGAAGGAGGAGCGTGCTTGCCCCCACTGCCACGAGATCCAACAGCGGATCCTGCTCGACAAGCCCACCACGTTCCGTGAGAACGGGCACAAGATCACTCCGAAGGAGGTCCGCGCCCGCCTCGAACGGATCCCCGATGCGGACGTCCTGCACCTGGGCCTGAACCCGAAGTTCGGGCGCCCGGAGTGGATGGTGCTCACGGTCCTTCCCGTTCCGCCGGTCCAGGTGCGGCCATCGATCACGCTCGAGAGCGGGGAGCGTAGCGAGGACGATCTGACCCACAAGCTCGTGGACGTGCTGCGGATCAACCAGCGCCTGCGCGAGAACCGCGACATGGGCGCGCCGCAGTTGGTCGTCGAGGATCTGTGGGAGCTCCTGCAGTACCATGTCACCACGTACTTCGACAACCAGACGAGCGGCATCCCTCCCGCCCGTCACCGGTCGGGTCGTCCCCTCAAGACCCTCGCCCAGCGCCTGAAGGGCAAGGACGGCCGCTTCCGTTCGAACCTCTCGGGAAAGCGGGTGAACTTCTCCGCCCGCACGGTGATCAGCCCGGACCCGTTGCTGTCGATCAACGAGGTCGGAGTCCCCGCAGAGATTGCGCGAGGGCTCACCGTTCCGCTGGAGGTCACGGCGCACAACCAGGAGATCGCGCGCGAACTCGTCAAGCGCGGCCCGATGCCCCCACCGACCGAGGACGGACGATACCGCTGCGGGGTCAACTACCTCATCCGCGAGGACGGACAACGCATCAAGGTCATGGAAAAGAACTCGGAGGCGTGCGCCGAGCTTCTCTCCCCCGGCTGCGTCGTCGAGCGCCAGCTGGTCGACGGGGACATCGTCCTGTTCAACCGGCAGCCGAGCCTGCACCGGATGAGCATGATGGCCCACACGGTCCGCATCCTGCCGCACAAAACGTTCCGTTTCAACCTGTGCGACTGCCCGCCGTACAATGCCGACTTCGATGGCGACGAGATGAACCTGCACGTCCTCCAGAGCCAGGAGGCCCGCGCGGAAGCGAAGGTCCTGATGAAGGTGGAGGAACACATCCTTTCGCCTCGGTACGGCGGACCGATCATCGGGATGCTGCACGACCACATCACCGCAGCCTTCTTGCTGACCTACCAGAACCCGTCGTTCAACGAGAACGAGGTCACCTACCTGCTCTCGAAGCTCAACTACCCGATGCCTCCGCCCGCGGGGAAGGACAAGAACGGCGTGCCGTACTGGCTGGGGAAGCAGCTGTTCAGCCTGACCCTCCCGAGCGATCTGACGCTCGAGTTCCGCTCGAACATCTGGTCGAAGGGCGATGGAGCGACCCCGGGGTCGAACCCGGACTCGACCGTCATCATCGAGAACGGGATCCTCAAGGCCGGGACGATTGACAAGAAGGCGATCGCCTACGAGAAGGGAGCCGTCCTGGACGCGATCGCGCGCAACTACGGGATGGGGCGCGCGCGCCAGTTCCTCGATGAGATGAGCCGCTTGTCGATCACCGCGATGGGTTTGAAAGGCCTCTCGACCGGTATCGATGACGAAGACGTTCCCGAGAACGCGCGCAAGGAGATCCGCAAGTCGCTCGAGGCCGCTCGGAACCAGGTCGGCGAACTGGTCGAGCAGTACCGCAAGGGGGAGCTCGAGCAGATGCCCGGGCGCTCGCTGGAAGAGACGCTCGAGGTGATGGTACGACGCGAGCTCGGACAGGCGCGGGACGCTGCGGGCGAGATCGCGGGTCGATACCTGGGGCTGGAAAACCCCGCCGTGATCCTCGCGAAGTCCGGGGCTCGCGGTTCGATGCTCAATCTGACGCAGATGGCCGGCGCGGTCGGTCAGCAGTCCGTCCGAGGAGAGCGGCTGATGCGGGGTTACGTGCGCCGCACGCTCCCGCACTTCGAGCGGGGGGACCTCGGGGCCGATGCCCGGGGGTTCGTTAGCTCCAACTACAAGAGCGGGCTCTCCCCGACGGAGTACTTCTTCCACTCGATGGGAGGCCGGGAGTCGCTGGTCGATACGGCCGTTCGAACGAGCCGGTCGGGATACATGCAGCGCCGCTTGATCAACGCCCTCGAGGACCTCAAGGTCGCCGCGGACGGGACCGTCCGCAACACGGCCGGCACGATCATCCAGTACGAGTACGGAGAGGACGGCATCGACCCGACGCGCTCTTACCAGGGACGCCCGGTCGCGATCGATGAGATCGTCGAGCGCGTGCTCGGCCGCCGGGTCCGCCCGAGCGGCAAGGGCGGACCTGACTCCCCCGACGGGACGCCGCCCGTCACCGAGGAAGAGATGGATCTGCAGGCCGAGGCCCAGCTCGAGGAATCCGAGGAAGAGGAGGAGACCGAAGAGGTCGGGGCACCCGAAGAGGGACCCGAGTTCGGAGGCGAATGAAGATGGTCGAAGAGAAGGGAGGAGGGCGCGAGGCGCTCAGCCGCAAGATCGACGAGATCGCCCGGAAGGAGGGTATCCGGTTCCCCCCGTCGCTCGTCACCGAGCTCAAGGAGCGCCTCCTGCGCCAGAAGCTCTCGACCAGCGAGACCACGAAGATCGTGCGCGAGGTCGCCCAGCGCTTCCACAAGGCACTCGTCGACCCGCACGAGTCCGTCGGGATCGTCGCCGCGCAGTCGATCGGCGAGCCGGGGACGCAGATGACCCTGCGTACCTTTCACTACGCGGGAGTCGCCGAGATGAACGTCACGCTCGGACTCCCGCGTCTGATCGAGCTCGTCGACGCGCGGAGGGTCCCATCCACGCCGATGATGACCGTCTACGTCGATCCGAAGCTGCGTTCGAACCGCGAAGCGGTCCAGGAGATCGCGCTCCGGATCGAGGTCACGACGTTGCCCGATGTCGCGTCGGTCGGTACCGTCGTCGAGGAGCTCAAGGTCGTGATCTCCCCGCAGGGCCCGCTGCTGCACACGCGCGGCGTCAAGCGGGCGGACATCGAGGCGGCGCTCGCGGAGAACCTCGACTCCCGGCTGTTCGAGGTCCGGCCCGGCTCGGGTGGCGGGGAGACGCGCTCGCTCGAGATCCACCTCCACGATCGCGGCACGGCCACCAAGACGAAGAAGGAGGAGGCCGTGGAGGAGATGCCGTTCAAGAAGCTGCTCCTCGCGAGCGAGGAGGCCAAGTCGGTCCGCATCAAGGGCGTGACCGGCATCAAGCGCGCGCTGATCCGCAAGGAGAAGGACGAGTACGTCATCTACACCGAGGGATCGAACCTGGACGGCGTGCTCGAGATCCCCGGGGTGGACGCTGCACGCACGACCACCAACTCGGTCTTCGAGATCTACCGGGTGTTCGGCGTCGAGGCTGCCCGGACGGCCCTCATCCATGAAGCGAGCCGCACGCTCGGCGAGCAGGGACTCGGGGTCGACGTGCGTCACCTGATGCTCGTGAGCGACATGATGACCAACGAAGGCGACATTCGCGCGATCGGCCGCCACGGGATCTCGGGCAAGAAGACGAGCGTGCTCGCTCGCGCCGCCTTCGAGATCACGGCGGCGCACCTGTTGCACGCCGCGATCACCGGCGAGACGGATGAGTTGCGCGGCGTCGCGGAGAACATCATCGTCGGCCAGCCGATCACGCTTGGCACCGGGGCCGTGAACCTCGTCTACCGGCCCATCCGAACCGCGCTTCCCCCGGGAGTCGTGCCCCCGCCCGCCAGCCCCGCCGCAACGGCCGCCGCGACCGGCACGCCGACGCACGGGACCGAGGAGGTGGCCTGAACATGGATCTCGCCCACGCGCTCAAGGTCGCGCTCGAGACCGGCACCGTCCGCATCGGGGTGACCGAGACCCGGGCCGCCGCCGAATCCAAGAAGGCCCGGCTCGTGATCGTGGCGACCAGCTGCCCGGACGAGGCGCTCCGAACCGGTCGTAAGATCGGCTCCGCTCCGATCTATCACTACGAAGGCACCGCGGTCGACCTCGGCCAGGCCTGCGGTCGACCCCACCCGATCAGCGCGATGGCGATCCTCGATCCGGGATCGAGCGCGATCCTCACCCTCGAAACCGGTTAGTCGGGAAGCGCCGAACCCCTTCCCCATGCCGGAGATCACGCTCGACAACGAGACCATCGCCTACATCCGTCTCTTCGAGGAGGCGACGGGCGCCCAGGTCAAGGACTGCCTCGAGGCCGAGGACAAGCGGATCTTCCTGATCCCCTCGGAGGATCTGCGCAAGGCGATCGGACCCGGCGGGGTGCTGGTCGAGCGCCTGAAGACGATGCTCAAGAAGGAGATCGTGGTCGTCGAGTACTCGGCCGATCCGGCCCGGCTGGCGCTCAACGTGTTCTATCCGTACCATCCGATCAAGGTCGAGTTCGCGCCGAAGGAGCGGGGCCGGCACGTGACGGTGACGGTCGATCCGGTCTGGAAGGCCCGCGCGATCGGCAAGCAAGGCAAGCAGCTCAAGATCGCCCGCGCGATCTTGGTCCGGCACACGGACATCGTCAGCGTCTCCGTGGCGTAGTCGCACCGTTCCCGGGCCGGGTCTACCCCGGCACCGGGGCATCCGTCAAGTTGATGGCCCCGGGAGGCCCCACCCCGCCCATGGAGGGGAACCGCCCGGCGATCCGGGCCGTGCTCTTCGATCTGGGCGGCACGCTGATCGACGAGCGCGACTACGCGGGGTGGACGGAGCTCGCGCGCCATCTCTATGTCGAGTTCGATCCGGAGGACCTCGCGCACGCCTTCGCCGAGGTCGAGCGAGAGACGGACACTCCCGAGCGGGTCACGCACGTCGAGTTCTGGCAACGCACCCTCGAGCGCGCGAGCGGACGGGAAGTGAGCGTTCCGGTCGCCGAGAAGTTCGTGCGCGACTGGGGAGCGAGGCTGGTGGGGAGCGCGCGGCCCCTCCGCCTGTTCTCCGACGCCCGACGCTGTCTCGAGCTCCTCGCCGCCGAGCACCGGGAGATGGGCGTCGTGTCGAATTCGCGCAGCGAGGAGAGCGTTCGAGAGATTCTAACGAACGCGGGGATCCTCCATCATTTCGCGTGCATCGTCTCCTCGGGGACCGAACGGGTGGCGAAACCGAACCCGGAGCTCTTCCACCGGGCCGTGAGCCGCATGGGAGTGCGCCCCGACCAATCGTTGTACGTGGGAAACCTGGCCTACACCGACGCCAAGGCCGCGGCGGCGGCCGGGCTTCACTCGGTGTGGCTCCACCGGGACGGAACCGGGTTCGGGGACGATCCACCCGAGATCACGTCGCTCCTCGAGGTCCCCATCGTCGTGCGGCAGCTCGAGCAGGGCCCTCCCCCGTAGATCCGGACGGGCTGGAGACGGGCAGACCCGGGCGCTCACTGAGGCGAGACGGCCACCCGCCTCCACACCTCGTGCGAGTGTCGTCCGAGTCCCTGGTCGCACACCGCGGCGATCGCCGCGAGGAGTTCTCCCGCGACGAGCAACAGCGTAGCTCGGAATCCCAGCCGACGCTCCGAGGCTTCCTCCCACATGACGCGGAGCGCCCAGGCCGGATGATGGGTGGCGTAAAGTGCGAACGTCCCCGGCGCCTGACCAAAGGTGTCCCGGGCCTGAAGGTGACCCCAGAGGATGCGCCGTCGCTGGCGCAGGTGGTCGATCCAGGTCCGGGGGATCGCGACGCGCACGTAGGCGGTGGGTGCGTACCCCAGCGAACCACACGCCTCGTGGATCGAGAAGGCGAGATAGGCGCCGTCGTTGACGATCCCGCTCGGAAGGTGAGGGTGCTCGGCCGCGGAGAGCAGGAGAAGCTCGTCGGAAAGGTGGGGAGCGTCGTCGTGGGATAGGACGATCTCGTGGAACCGGTGGTGGTACGCCCAGAGGATCTCGAGCGCCGTGGTGTAGACGTCGATCCGGTCCATGGAGGGCATCGGCCGCCCCATGACCCCACACGGTCGCCGGGGAAGCGAACGGGCCATCTCGATCAGGTTGGCGACCGCGCCCGGTGCGGCTTGCGCGTCCCCGTTCAAGAGAACGAAGTAATCCCCTCCTCCGCGATCGAGTATCTCCGCGAGTGCGGCCGACTTGCCTCGACGCTGGGCCTCGTACAGAACGACGACCCGTCGGTCTCGTCCGGCACACTCCCGCGCGACAGTTGCGGTCGGCTCATCGTCTAGCCCGACAACGATCCGGAGCTCTTCCCACTCGACTCGGTCCGGTAGTCGCTGAGCCAGGAGAGAATCGACCGCGCTCCGGAGTCGTCCTTCCTCCTCGAAGGCGACGACCCCTCCGATGAGGCGTTCGGGAGGGGCCGGGGGAAGCGGATCAGTCATCCTCCCACCGTCCCGTAATCGACGCACGGGAGTATGCAGCGGACAGGCGCCAGAACCGCCGGCTCGAGTAGGTAAGACGCCCCGGCGCTGTAGTGGTCCGGAAGCACAAATCGGGTGCGCCCGAGCGACGTAGTCTCCGATTGCGCACCAGCCCGGCCAGCTGCAGGTACGCGCCCAGTACGAAGAACAGGGGAACGTTCAACAGGCGCACCAGCCACGGCGCTCGTTCGGAGGTCGG
>JAKAZU010000025.1 GCA_021826525.1 Thermoplasmata archaeon | reverse complement strand
GAGAGGAACGGGGAATCGGCGCCTCTAGTCCATCAGTTGTCCGGCAGGGCATCGCTGAGCAGCCACGCGCTACGGGATAAGGGCTGAAAGCATCTAAGCCCGAAACCCCCTCGAAAAAGAGAGACCTACAAGGACATTCGTAAAAGACGAGCTTGATAGAGCCGGGGTGTACGCGGAAAGCCTTCGGGCGATCCGTTCAGCCCGCGGCCACTAACGTCCGCAGCTACGTAAGCTGGGGGCATTCGGCAGTTAAACAGAACGCGTGTGCAACCCATTCCCCGGCGCGGCGAACGCCGCGCCGGGACTTGAGCGTGCGAACTCCCGGGCGGACGCGCTCGCGCTCGAAGCGGCCGCTCGCGGGAGGAGTACGCCATTTGGGGGACTTCCTATCGGACCTGCGATGCCCAGTCTCGGCGTTTCGCGAACGCACTGGCCGGTGGGCGCGTGGATCCGCCTTCGCCTGCCGGACCCGCCCGCGCCGGTCACGCTGATGGGCGCTCCGCCCCCTCCCGATCCTCCGCTTGAGATCTTGGAACGTAACCCCGTCCCGACCGATCCACGCCGTAAGGTCTGGTCGTTCGAGGAGGACCACGACAACTGGGTCCTGCGACTCATCTGGGACGAGGACGATCCTTCGCTCCTGGCGGCCGAGTTCCGCGCGCCGCTCTACGGCCAACGTCCTTCGCGCGAGCAGGTCGGCGAGTTCTGGGCCGCCGTCAGGGCCAAAACGGCGCCGCTGGGGCCACTGCGCATCGAAGGCGCCGATCCGAGGCCGTAGGAGGGAGAGAGAATGGACGCCGGAGAGGACGAACGGCTCGTGGTCCGGGTCGGCGAGGAGGTGGCGGTCACGCTCGAAGAGAACCGGACGACCGGCTACTCCTGGCGCCTGGAGATCCCCGCGCCACTCCTCGAGGAGATCGGGGAAGACCACTCTCGTTTGTCCGACCGGGCCGGGGCGGGGGGGACCGTGACGTTCCGCTTCCGCGCGAGCGCTCCCGGGGAGGGTCGCCTCGTCGCCATCTACGAGCGCCCGTGGGAGCACGAGCCCGTTCGTCGTCGCGGCTGGCGGATCGTCGTCGAGCGCTAGCACCGAGGATTTACCTGCGCCCGCTCCTCGCCGGCCGTGCTGCGCGCGACGTTTCTGCATATCGATGGCATCGGACCGGCCCGCGAAGCGAGCCTGTGGCGCGCCGGGGTGCGTGATTGGTCGGAGCTCCCCCAAGCCCCCGGCCTGGACGGTCAACGCTCGCGGGTCGAGGGCGCCGTACGGGAGAGCGAGGCCGCGCTTGCCTCGGGCAACGTCGCATGGTTCGGCGAGCGGCTGCCCCGGCCCGAGCACTGGAGACTATTCCCGGCGTTCGCGAAGGCGACCGCCTACCTCGACATCGAGACCACGAGCCTCAGTCCCTACGAGGGGTACGTCACCGTCGTCACGGTCCACGCGCCCAACGGGACTCGATCGTTCGTCCAGGGCGAGGATCTGGAGGAGCTCCCGGCGTACTTGCGTCGCTATCCGATCCTCGTCACATTCAACGGGACCCTCTTCGACGTGCCGTTCCTTCAGGTGCACTACCCGGGGCTCGTCCCGCCGCCCGCGCACATCGACCTTCGCTTCCTTTTGTACCGTATCGGCCAGGCGGGAGGCCTCAAGCGGATCGAGGAGCGTCTCGGCATCGGGAGCCGCGCCGGGGTCGAGGGGGTCAAGGGGCTGGACGCCGTTCGGCTCTGGGACGAGTACCGTCGGGGCAACCGCGCCTCGCTCGAGCGGCTCATCCAGTACAACCGCGCGGACGCGGTGAATCTCGAGCCACTACTGCGCCATGCGGTGCGGGAGTTGACGGCGCGTCTCCTTCTCCCCGCGCCGAAGAGCGGCGCCCGGTCCTGAGCCCCCGGGCACTTCGAGGACCTGCGTCGGGATCGGCACGGTCGGAGCCCCGGACTCGGGGGCCGCCGAGCGGACGCGCGCGAGCGCGATCTCGCTGTACTCCCGGGAGGAGTCGATCGAGAGGTAGTGGCGCCCGGTCCTTCGCGCGACCGCGGCCACGGTTCCGGTGCCGCCGAACATGTCCACGATGACATTGCCGCGGTAGCTGTAGAACTTCACGAGGCGGCGGATGAGCTCGTCGGGAAACGGCGCGGGGTGGCCGCGACGGTTGCGCTCGGGCGGGATGTGCCAGAACGCGTCCGAGAACGATTGGAACTCCTTCGCAGTGATGTCGGCGTTCGCGCGATCCCCTTCGAGCCGCATCGGGCCCTTGGAGAAGACCAAGATGTACTCCCACGAAGGGATCACGTGCGGGTTCGACGGGCTCTTCCAGCTCCCCCAGGCCGTGCGGCGCCCCATCGTCTGCTTGTACCAGAGGATCTCCGTCCGTAGCGTGAAGCCGACGTCCGCGACGTCGCGCGCGAGGTCGTGGTGGATCGGGCGAAAGTTCTTGATCGAGGTCGGGGCAACATTGAGAGCGAACCGCCCTCCCGGGACAAGCGCCCGATAGAGCGCGCGCCACACGCCCTTGAGCCACCGACGATACTCGGCGTAGGAGCGGTCGTCGGAATAGCCGACGTAGCGGATGCCCACGTTGTACGGAGGGGACGTGATCGCGAGGTGCACCGATTCTCTCGGCAGCCGATTCAACACCGTTCGAGCGTCGCCCCAAACGATGCGATCCACCGCCACGGAGATCCCACGAGGCACGCCGGCGGATGCGCGGGCGCCGGCTTGAGCCTTTCCGCTCGAAGTGCCGCGTGCGTCGCTCGCCCGGATGAGGAGGTCCGACGCGCTCGACGCAGACGGTATAATCTCCGCCGGTTCGTCGCCCGCGGGATATCATGGGTATCAGCGTCGGCGTTCCCAAGGAGACGGCGCCCGGGGAACGTCGGGTCGCGCTCGTCCCCGAGGTCGTCGCTCGCCTCGTCAAACAGGGCGTTACCCTCCGCATCCAGTCCACGGCGGGGGAATCTGCCGGTTATCCGGACGACGCCTACGCGAAAGCCGGAGCCACGATCGTGCCCGACGCGGTCGGGGCGTTCTCGAGCGAGATCGTCCTCAAGGTCCAGGGCCCGAGTGTGGCGGAGGTCGCGCTGATCCCGAGGTCGTCGGTGCTCGTCGCGCAGATGAACGCCAGCCGCAACCTCCCGATGGTGAGAGCGCTGCGGGACGGGGGCCAAACCGCGTTCGCCCTCGAGCTCCTTCCCCGGATCTCGCGCGCCCAGAGCATGGACGTGCTCAGCTCTCAGGCGATGGTCGCCGGCTATCGTTCGGCGCTGATCGGGGCCGAACTCGTCCCGAAGTTCTTCCCGATGCTCACGACCGCGGCCGGAACGATCCGGCCCGCGAAGGTGCTCATCCTGGGCGCGGGGGTCGCCGGTCTGATGGCGATCGCGACCGCCCACCGGATGGGCGCGATCGTGGAAGGGTACGATGTGCGACGCGCGGCAGGCGAACAGGTCCGCAGCCTGGGAGCGAAGTTCCTCGAACTCCCGATCAACGCCGAAGGCCAGGGAGGCTACGCCCGCGAGCTAACGCCGGAGGAGAAGGCCCAGGAAGCCGCGATGGTCGACGGGGCGGTCGCCGACGCGGACGTCGTGATCACCACCGCCGCGATCCCGGGCCGCAAGGCGCCGATCCTCGTGCGCACCCCGACGGTCGAGAAGATGCGGCCGGGCTCCGTGATCGTCGACCTCGCCGCTGAGACCGGTGGCAATTGCGAGCTCACGAAGCCCGGCGAGCGGATCGTCCATCACGGCGTCACGATCGTCGGCCCGCTGAACCTCCCCAGCGACCTCGCCTTCCATGCGAGCCTGATGTTCGCGAAGAACCTGCAGTCGTTCCTCGGCCTACTTCTGACGAAGGACGGGGGACTCGTTGCCGACCGATCGGACGAGATCCTCGTCGCGAGCCAGCTTGTGAGCGCGGGCCAGATCACCCACGCGCCGACGAGGGAGCTCGTGGAGAAGTCGCCATGACCGCGGACCTCTGGACGGCGCTGCTGATCGCGATCCTCACCGCGTTCCTGGGCTACGAGGTCATCAGCCGGGTGCCCACCCTTCTGCACACCCCGCTCATGTCGGGGTCGAACTTCATCCACGGGATCGTCCTTGTCGGGGCGATCGTCGCCCTTGGGTTGTCCACGACCAATGTCGAGCGCGTGATCGGTTTCGTCGCCGTCGTGATGGGAGCGATGAACGTCACCGGCGGCTACGTCGTGACGGAACGCATCCTCACGATGTTCGACCGCACGAAGCGGAAGGGCGGGGGTGCGCCGTGAGCAACCCCTACATCGGCGACCTGATCGACGCGGTCTACGTCCTCGCGGTCATCTTCTTCATCCTCGGACTGCGGGCGATGAGCTCGCCCGAGACCGCGCGACGCGGGATCGTCCAGGCCGGCATGGCGATGCTCGCCGCGGTCGTCGTGACGTTCCTGACCCCCGGGATCTCCAATTGGGCGTGGATCGCCGCCGGGGTCTTCGTGGGGGGAGGTGCCGGCTTCGTCTGGGCCCGTCGCGTGCAGATGACGGCGATGCCCCAGATGGTCGCCGTCTTCAACGGCATGGGAGGCGGCGCGGCCGCCGCGATCGCCGCGATCGAGCTGCTCACAACGCTCACCAACTCGGCCGATGTCGGCCTGAGCCTCGCCGGGGCGATCATCGGTTCGACCTCCATCGCGGGGAGCGTCATCGCGTTCCTCAAGCTCCAGGGGTGGATGCGATCGAAGCCGATCGTCTTCCCGGCCCAGCAGGGCGTCAACGTCGCGGTGCTCGCGATCGGCATCGGCTTTGGGGTCACCTCCGCCCTCACCGCGAACCCGATCTGGCTGGGGCCGTTCTTCCTGTTCGTCCTGCTCTACGGGTTCCTGCTCGCGATCCCAATCGGCGGTGCCGACATGCCCGTCATCATCTCGCTGTTCAACGCGATGACGGGGATCGCGGTCGCGCTGGACGGCTTCGCCTTGGTGAACGGGCCGCTGGGGGATGCCGGTTACGCGATGGTCGTCGCGGGAACCCTGGTCGGAGCCGCCGGTAGTCTCCTCACGGTACTGATGGCCCGCGCGATGAACCGCTCGATTGGCAACGTGCTGTTCAGCGCCTTCGGCGCGAAGGAGGAGGAAGGCGCCACCGTCGCGGGATCGTTGAAACCGATCGAGCCGTCCGACGCCGCAGTGATGATGGCCTACGCGGGATCCGTGATCATCGCCCCCGGCTACGGGATGGCGGTCGCCCAAGCCCAGGGGAAGGTCAAGGAGCTCGCCGACCTACTGGAGCAGAAGGGCGTCGACGTGAAGTTCGCCATCCACCCCGTCGCGGGCCGGATGCCCGGTCATATGAACGTCCTTCTCGCTGAGGCGGGGATCGCCTACGACAAGCTGTTCGATCGCGACGAGATCAACGAGCAGTTCCCTCAGACCGACGTCGTGCTCGTCATCGGCGCGAACGATGTGGTGAACCCCGCGGCGCGCCGGCAAGGATCCGCGTTGCAAGGGATGCCGATCCTCGACGTGGACAAGGCGCACAACGTCCTCGTCATCAAGCGCGGACAGGGGAAGGGATTCGCGGGGATCGAGAACGAGCTCTTCTACAAGGACAACTGTCACATGCTCTACGGCGACGCGAAGGACGTGGTCACCAAGCTCGTGAGCGCGCTGAAAAGCATTCCCGCGTGAAACCCCGGATCCTACGGGCCGCTCGCGGCGGCCCATGTCGGGGCCACGGCGCGGGGCTCGGTATCGTTCCGGCCAGTGCCGCGACGGGTGGTCCGGGGGGCGCAGCCCTCGCGATTGGGGCGCTCGTCGTCTACGGCGAGCCCCATCGGGTCGGTGTCGGGGCCCGGGGCCGACCCGGACAATCTGCGGCATCGAGAGCTCGGCCTTCTCGGGCCGAGAGAGTCCTAGTCGATCCCCCTGCAGGAATTCTCCCCGCTTCCCGGTGCCCCAGATCTCTCCTACAGATCTGCGCGCTCACCCGGGACCCGCCGGAACAACTGGACGTCCCCGACGTGGGGTGCGCGGACGAGGAAGCGCGCGAGCCGCTCGACCCCGAAGCCCGCGCCCGCCGACGGGATCAACCCCTCGGCGCGCTCGAGGTACGCACCGAACGCCGCGGGGGCGATACCGTCCCGGCGAATCCGGTGGCGGATCCGATCGATCTCCCACTCCCGCTCGGCGCCCGAGAGTGCCTCACCGTAGCCCTCGGGATAGACGAGATCGTAGTTGAGGTAGTGACCGGGCTCGTCCGGATCCTCCCGGTCGTAGAACTCGCGCCGATGGCACAACGCCCAGAACGGTTGGTCGCGGTCCCGCGACGCTTCGATCTCCCAGTCGGCCCCGTACCGGGCCTCGAGCTCGTGCGTGGTGTAGGTCCGCCAAGGAGGAGAGAATGTGGGCGGCTCGATCCCCAAGGCCGCGAAGGCGGGATGACCGTGGAGCGCGCGGCCCAGCTCCGTGAAGTAGCGTTCGACCAGGGCTCGGATCTCCGCTGCGCGCGCCCGCGGTATCTCGAAGTCCACCTGCGTGAACTCGAACAGGTGCTTGCCGGACGCGCCCCGCTCCGGCCGCTCGAGCCGGACGTTGGGGGAGAGGATCCATATCGGACCGACCTCGCGAACCGCGAACTGCTTGTGGAGGATCATCGAGTTCATCAGGTAGAACCGGTCGCCCAGGTAGTCGATCTCGGCCGTCCGAATCACCGAGGATCCCGGATCCGGTCCGAGCGGATCGGTGCTCCGACCGAGCATCACGGGCAGGAGCTGGGTGAACCCCTCCTCGTGGAAGAACCCGACCGTGCGCCACAGCACGTCGCTTAGAAGGCCCAACCGCACCCGTCGTCGTTCGCGCTCTCCCGTTCCGCCCCGCGGAGCTTCCGCTCGCTGCATGGTTCGATTCACCGAGGGTCCGCTCGGAAGGCGCGCAGGGCGCGCCCTCCGCCGGCGAAGACCCTCTACGCCGGATTATTCCGTCGGTCGGCCCGGGGGTCGACGACGGAGCGGGAACGAGACGGCGTGACGTCCACCGGCGGTTCGCCCGTACCGGCGGGGGATCGGGGGAGCGTCATGTGCGTCCATGGTCCGACGCGATGGGTGCGCATAAGCGTGTTCCTCCGCGCTGTTCGGGCGGGGACGACGCGCCGCGCCGGGAAGATCACCGACGGGAGGTGGGCGCGGCCAGATTCGAACTGGCGACCTTCACCGTGTCAGGGTGACGTCATAACCACTAGACTACGCGCCCAGACGGTCGGGTCCGACCGAAATCGGGCACATAGCACTGTCGGAAGGCGACCCGCGCCGCGCATGCAATAGCGAATCTACCCGTAGCCGCCCGGAGGATTGCCGGACGGATCGGCCGACTGGTTCCAGTTGTAGTACCCCATCGACTGACGCTGCGACTCCGTCACTTCCTGGCGGAGACCGCCTTGGAAGGAGCCGTAGGCCTCCTTGATCTGCTCCTCGATCGGGCGGGCGCGGGCCACGGACTTGCGCACATGGTCCGCCTCAATCACCGGGCTGGCCGAGATCGCGGCGAGATCGCCCGCGGTACGGAGGAGCCCCCCGAGTTCGCGCAGCCGCAACGTCAGCGCGTTGCGTTTCCCGTCGATCGTCTCCGCGCGTCGGCGCGCCTCGTGGATGATCTCCAGCACCGCGCCGCGGGTCGCGGGTCGGATGCGCCCGTCCAGATGGATCTCCTGCGCGCAGAACTGGGCGATCTTCAGCCGGTTCGCCTCCGTGTCCGGCATCGTGGTCTCGAGGAGGAGCTCGTATCCGTTTCCCGCGATGCGCGAGCGCAGCGGGCTGAGGATCTGATGCATGTCCTGGATGTTCGCGGCCGCGACGAGGATGAAGTCGCACGGGACCGCGTCGACGCGCACCGCCGCTCCGGCCGACTGCGGGTTGCGACCGGTGATTGGGAAGCGCTTCTCCTGCATGGCGGTAAGAATGAACCGTTGGAGGTTGCCGAGGTGCGGGATCTCGTCAATGAACAGGACGCCCTCGTGCGCCTCGTGGATCGCCCCCGGGATCACGCGCTCGTACGGGGGACTGCCCAGCTGAGGGTGCCCTCCGTACGGATCGTGACGGACGTCGCCCAGAAGTTCGGTTTCGCTCGCCCCGGTCGCCATCACGAACGTCGGGCGGTCGAGCTTCACGAGGACCTTGCGCGGGCTCTCGCGCTGCAGCGCCCGCCGTCGCTCGAGGGCGCGCTGGTCAAGGACCTTGATCCGCTCGCCGGCCCGCTCGTACCCGACAACCTCCTCGACGCCGTCGTGCGTGCGGGTGGTGAGGATCGGTTCCGGTGGTGTGCCTTGCGGGTTGATCGTCATCTCGATGAGCGGGCCGACGAGATCGCGGAAGGGATTGTTCCCGCCGGCGGGAGTCGCGCCGGTCTGCTTGGGCGCTCCACAACTCGGACAGAACCGCTCGTTCGGGGAAGAGTAGAACTTGCAACGGGCGCAGCGGTAGCCGAGCCGCTCGGCGACGGACCCCGGGGCCTCCTTCGGATCGATCAGTTCCCCTTCGACGGCGCGCGCAACCTCGCGATCGCGATAGACCTCCTCGCGGCTCACGACCTCGATCGTCGGCCGCTCGGGATTTTCGGGGTTGTGGACGACGCGGACCTCGCTATGCGGTCGCTCGAGATGCAGTGCAAGCGCTTGGGCGGTCATCGACTTCCCGATGCCCGCGGGTCCTACCAGAAGGAGGTGGCGTCGCTGGAACGCGGCGATACGCGCGAGTTCGACCGCCTTCTCCTGACCGATGACGCGGTCGAGAGGGTCGGTGGGGATCGGGATCTCTTCGGTCGTCTCCAGTTCGTCGACCGATGAGGGAGTTCGGCGTTCGGGTTCCGAGGAGCTCACGGGCAGGGACCTCTGTCGGGGATTCTACCGCTCCGGCAAGGTAAAAGGGTTCGCCGGGCACTTTCCCAAGAGGAAGTGCCCGGCTCCGAAGGCTCCTCGGCCCCTAGGTCGCCGCGGGGGCTCCACCGAGGTCGGCACGCGTGAAGATGCGCACCTTCTCGGGAAGCTTGCCGACCGGTCCGATGCGCGAAGCGACGACCGTACCGATGTTTTTCTCTTGGGCCACGTCGAGCAGGCGCTGGCTCACGATACCGTCGAAGACCACAGCCTTCGCCGGGACCGTGAGGCCGGCGAGCGCGTCGATGAGATCCTTCACCGGGGCTTCCTGGAGAACCGCGTCGTTCTCCCCGACGATGAGGCTCCGGGAGGAGTTCTCCACCGTGCCGAGCAGTTCGAAGTAGCGCTGGAGGTCGGGGGGGAGCGGCGCCGCAGGCGCGGCCGGGGGTGGGGCCACCGGCGCGGGACGAGGCGGCGGAGCGGCGGGGCGGTCCTCATGGTGCCTCGGAGGAGGGGACGCCCGGTCGCGGTCTTCGCGGCGGTCGGGTCGACCCCCGGACGAGGGCCCCCCCTCGTCCATCGGGCCCCGCGTATTGCCGGTCTGCTCGAACCCGGTCATCTCGAGGTACTGGTTGATCGGGATCTTGTTGCGCAGGCACTTCAGCAACTGCTTCTGCGTTAGCTCCTCGACCTCGCTGCCTCGCGGGGCGCGGGCGACAAAGTCAAGGTCCATGGTCTGCAACATCTCCCGCAAGATCAATTCCCCGGCGCGGTCGCCGTCCGTGAAGGCGGTGACGGTCTTGCCGCGCGATAGGTCTTTGACCGTCTGCGGGACGCTCGTCCCTTCGACGGCGATGACGTTCTTGATGCCGCATCGCAGTAGGTTGAGCACATCGCTCCGCCCTTCGACCACGATGAGGGCATCGGCCTGGTCGATGTTGGGCCCGGCGGGAAGGTGCTCGGGTCCGTAGGTCGTGATCTCTTCGACTTGGACCGCCTTGCGGACCGCTTCGGTGAGGTCGACGCCCACGCCCTTCGACTCTTCCTGCAGTTTCGCGAGGAGAGTCTTGGCGCGCTCCACGACCTTCTGGCGTTTCGAGATTCGGATGTCCTCGACGCTCACCACTTCAATCTTGGCCCGGCACGGGCCGATGCGGTCGACGGTCTCGAGGCCCGAAGCGAGGATCGCGGTCTCGACCTGGTCGAGCGACGATGGGATGACGATCTCCCCTTCGCTGCGCCCTTTGCGGCTGTCGATCTCCACCTCGATGCGGCCGATGCGTCCGGACTTCTGCAGATCCCGAAGGTCGAGCTCGTCTCCGAGAAGTCCTTCGGTCTGGCCGAATACGGCTCCGACTACGTCGGGCTTGTCGATGACGCCTTCGGCGCTGATGCGGGCTCGGATCTGGTATTTGGCGGCACTGGGATCGTTCGTCATGGTTGGTGTGTTTCTCCGTGTCGAAAGGCGCACGGCGAGTGGCCGCGCGTCCCCGTCCACGAAAGGTCTAGAGCCGACCCACGTCGAACACGATGCGACCGAGCCTACGACTGGAACCGGTGTGGAACATAAGTCGTGATTCCGGACGCGACGACGTGAGGACTCCTCCTCCTTCCGTCTCCGGGTGCCTTTCGCTCGGAGCGAGCCAGAGGGGGTATTTAAATGAATCTATGAACGATGCCGCGCAGCCCTCGTTCGGTGCGGCGGGTGGCCGGGACCGCTGGACCTTGTGACTTAATAGCAACGCAATCAATCCGCGCTCGGAGCTGATCGATCGATGCCTCGGCGCCGCAGCACGCGTGCGAAGCCCCGTAGCCGAACAACCCCCGGCCCGAGTTCCGGGACCGATGAATTCGCAGCCTCGCTCGAACGCGAGCTCGCGAAGGTCCAGGCGACGGTCGCGAAGGTGGAGCGCACCGAGCAGAAGGATCTCGGCCATCGCGCCGAGATCAACCGGCGCCTCCTTCAAGACCTGTGGGAGGTCCACAATCAGTTCGAGCAGATATCGGTCCATCTCACGCTCGAACCTGCGGCTACGCTCTTCGCCACGTTCGCGGAATACCCCTCTCAGTTCACCCTGCGCGAGAACTTCGACTTCGGGGCCCTCACGAGCATCGAGATCGCGGACCGCGCGGCCGGCTGGGTCGGCTATGGCCTCCGCTTTTGGTACTACCGGGACGCGGAGGGCCGTGCGCGGATGCGCGGCATCTTTGAGTGGACCGAGGGCGAGAGTTACCACCGCTACGCCGGCTGGATGCGAACGATGAACCAGGCGGTGATCGTCGATGGTCTCGAGCACGAGGTCGATCTCGCCGCCCTGCAGCACACGCTCAAAGACATCGCCGTCCGGTGGTACTCCGCCCATCTCAACCAGGATCCGGCGGCGCTCGTCGCGCACCTGAAGGAACACTACCCTCCCGGTACGTCGTACACCAAGGAGTCGTACCGCTAGTGTAGTGTCCTCTAATTGACTATGCTTATATCCGGGCAGACCTATGGCGCTCTGTGCGCGTGGCCCCGCCCCTC
>JAKAZU010000024.1 GCA_021826525.1 Thermoplasmata archaeon | reverse complement strand
GCAGTCGGTTTCAGTGACGTTCAGCGCGAAGGCCGCGGGCTCCTTCCCGGTGACATTCGTGGAGACCGGGCTCGCGCCGGGGACCTCGTGGACGATCGAGATGAACGACGTCACACAGAATTCGAGTTCCTCCACGATCACATTCCTCGAGCAGAACGGGACGTACAGCTTCTCGGTGGACGACGTTCCGGGCTATGCTAGCTCGACCACTTCTGGGGCCATCATTGTGAACGGAGGGGCAGCCACCGAGACGATCGACTTCACTGCGTTCGCCGAAGACACCTACCTCCAAGTCTCCGTCCTCCCCATCAATGCGTCGGTCACCGTCAACGGGCGATCGACGATCGGCTCGGAGGGAGTGTACGTCTGGACGCTGCTCCCGGGGTCGTACTACGTAAACGTGACCCTCGTGGGTTACACACCCTACTCGAACCTCGTGATCGTGACGGCGGGAATGACCACCGAGCTTTCCATCGTCCTTACGGCGCTCTCGACCTACGGGTATCTTGTCGGAACCGTGACGCCCGCCACGGCGACAGTGATCGCGAGCGGGGTGATCGTGCCGGTCGAGGATGGGGCGTTCAACGTGACCGTGGCCCCGGGAGCTTACTACCTCTCGGTAACGTCGTCCGGGTACGAAAGCTTGGTACTAGAGGCTAACGTCGTCGCCGGGCAGACCACGCACGTCACGCTCAACTTGACGACCGCCCCGACGACCGTGACGCTTTCCGGGGAGCTCTCGCCCGCCAACGGCTCGGTGGTAGTGAACGGGTTCATCGCCTACGTGAACGCAACCGGCCACTTCCAGGTCTCAGTCCTGCCCGGAACGTATACGGTGTCCGTCTCGGCTCCGGGATATTTCCCGCTTTCTGAGAATCTGACCATCTTCGCGAGCGTCACCGTGAACTTCACGTTGACAAAGGTGCCGGGATCGACCTCAATGAAGATCACAGGCAACGTGACCGCCACCGGGTACAACATTACGGTGACCGAGCTGACGAGCGGCAACGGGAGCATCTCCGTCACGTTCACCTCTCAGGTCAACGGGACGTTGCTGGTCACGATCCCGTACGCGGAGGTCGAGAACGCCACTTTGGCCCAGGTCTTGTCCAGCCACGTTTACGTGAACGGGGTACTGTTCACGGACTTCGCGATCACGGTCACGGCGAACTACACGGTCGTCCTTACGGTGCGCGGTCTACCAGCTGACCCGACCCTGTTGTGGACTTTCTCGTCATCCGGCTCACCTTCGGGGCCGGCCTCCGGTTTCCTGGGGTTGCCCGGGAATATCGGGGTCTATCTCCTCACATCTATCGCTCTTGTGGCCATCATCGCGACGGCCCTCGTGTTGGCATTGAAACACAGGGAAGGTCGCCCACCCTTGCCTCCACCGGGGGATGCGGCCAAGGATGCGGAGACCACGGTGGGAAAGCAGCCCAGCGCGGAGGATCTCCTCACCGACGTACTCGCCCCCCTGCCTGGGTGAATCCCGCGGGTTGAGAAGCCGGATCCACGGTATCATCTCGGACCTCGAACCGGACGGAAGTAACTCCGGACGATCGGGACTCCCGGCGCCATCTTCGCCCTCGAGCGATCGCTCCGCAGGGCGGAGTCGGGCCGCGACGGCAGAAGAAAGATGCAGGGGCCCGAAGTTGGATCGAACCGGACCGGAACACTTCCGCAGTTCGAACGGATCGATGCGAGCGCGGGGATTCGAACCCGAGATACGGGCTTGGCAAGCCGAGGCGATGATGGACCCCACCCCGCCCGCGTGGCGCCGACTCTTCCTCGGAACCGTGTGGTTCCGCAAAGCGGCGATCGTGCGCGGGCGGATGGACGGCTTCTGGGTATCGCGACGCGGAGCTGCAGGTGGTGGGGGCTTCGGCGCGGTTCGGAGGGTCTCCCTTGCTCTCATAAGCCCGGGATATGGTGATGGGTACAGGGCGCGATGGGCGAGAGTTGCTGGTCGGAGGGGGATGTCGTGGCCCTGAAGCACCCGGGCACCCCGCCGATCCTCGTTCCGTTGCGGCGGGGCCCACAGCGGGTCGGCGACGCGGCGGTGCTCGACCTGACCGGGCAGATCGGTCGGCCGGTAGGCGGCTCGATCGAGTGGGTGGGCACCCGGTACGCGGTCCTCCGACCCTCGCTCTCCGATCTCCTCTCGACCATGACGCGCGGGGCCCAGATCATCACGGCGAAGGACGCGGCGTACCTCGTACTCCTCTCCGGGATCGGCCCGGGGGACCGAGTGGCGGAGGCGGGCAGTGGAAGCGGAGCGCTGACGACCGTGCTCGCCTACGCCGTCGGGCCTGCCGGGCACGTAGCCTCTTTCGATCGACGACCGGAGGCATTGCACCTCGCCCGGCAGAACCTCGAGCGCGGCGGTCTCGCCGGTCGGGTATCCTTCCACGAGCGGGATGTCCTGGCGAGCGGCATCGAGGGAACGGACTACGACGCCGTGGCGCTCGATGTGCCCGAGCCCTGGGGGGTGCTTCCTTCGGTGCGGGCCGCCCTCAGTAACGGAGGTCGTGTCGTCACCTATTCCCCGACCTATAACCAGCTGGAACGGACGGTACGCTCGTTGAGGGAGCTCCGCTTCGATGAGGTCCGCTCCCTCGAGCTCCTCGAGCGCCCCTTGCATGTCGGCGAAGGGGGCACGCGGCCCGCATTCGAGATGCTCGGCCACACCGGGTTCCTGACCGTGGCGCGCAAGGTCGACTGACGATGGTCGCGCTCTCCCTCACAATCGCGGGGGCGCTCGGGATCATACTGACCGGAGGATACCTGTGGTGGGAGATGGGTCGGTACACGACCCCGCAGGTCGTCGAGAGCCGCTTCGACGAGCGACGGATGATCTTCGCGTACACTCTCGGTCTGTTCGTCGGGATCCTCCTCTCCCTCCCATGGCTCCTGTACCTTGCGGCGATGACGAACGCCGCTCTGCTCGGCGCCTTCGCACTTCTCGCTGTGCTCGTCCTCTCGATTGAGCTCGCCGAGTGGGCGATCCGGCGGACCCACTATTGGGGAAAGGGTCCGAGCTTCCCGTTCTACGCGGTCGGATTGCGTGCGGGGATCGGCGGGATCCTCGTGCTGGCGCTCGTGGGTCAGTACCTCTCGGCCTCGACGATCACCTGGGACGGGACCTCTGTAGTGGGACTCCAGGCGGTCGCGATCGTGGCGCTCGAAGTGACGGGCTCGCTCCTGTCTCTACCCGCGACGGCAGCCGGAAGCCCGCGACGGGGAGCCGGTGTGCTCTCGGCCGCTCTCCTCTCCGGGATCGGCTTGTTCCTCCTCGGGTTCAACGCCTTCGGCGGAGAGATCGTCGGGGGCGTTGCAGCGGCGATCGTCTTGATCGGCTCGATCTATCTCTATCGGCGCACGCGCGTGATCCTCGATCACGTGCCGCCGCCGTCGCTCGTGGGAGCTCCAGCACCCGTCTCGCCCGGCGGTCGATACGGACGCAAGGACCGGAACCCTCCCTCGCGTTGAGACCGACCCGCTACGGCGTACCCGCGGAGAAACGGGTCGCTCAGGACCGCCCTGCCCGCGCGTCGGTCGTACGGGTCCCCTTCCATAGCTTCTTATCGGAGGGGCGCTCCGGGCCGCGCGATGGGATCGAAGACGGATCACGAGAGTTGGGAGTATCGATTCCGAATCGGGCTACGCACCCACCGCGCCATCATCTCGATCATCGTCTTCGTCGCCGGCCTCGTGCTCACGACCCTCGCGATCGGGGCGTTCACTCCGCTGGCGAACTCCTGGCCATTCCAGCAGATCACGGCGAGCACCGACGACAGCGGAAGCGGGGGCTGGAACTGGAACCTCGTGTTCGCGATCGTGGGTCCGATCGTCGTCATCATCGGGGCCTATCTGGTCGGCGCGTACTACACCGCCCACCGCAAGTTCGAGCACCTGATGCGGACGAAGAGCAAGGCGGAGTTCCTGCGGAACATCCCGCTGATCGAGGAGCTCCTGTGGGACCTCACGCCGAACGACGAGGTCCGCTACGCCCAGAAGCGCGAGGAGCTTCGCCTCCCCCGGTGAGCGCCGCTCCGGCCTCTTGCGAGCCGGGTTAAGTAATCCCCTCCCGTTCGAAATCCATGGCCGCCGGGGCCGGACCGATCGAAGATTTTCGCCTGCGCCGCCTCGACAAACCCGATGAGTTCCGCCAGGTCGATCAGGTCCACCGGCTTGCCTGGGGCGGAGAGGAAGTCGATCCGGTTCCGCCGGTGCTCCAGCGAGCCGTCCAGGACAACGGTGGGCTCGTACTCGGTGCTTTCGCCGACATCTACCTCGCCGGGTTCGCGCTCGGCTTCCTCGGCTTCGACGGAGAGCGGCTCTACCACTACCTCCACCAGCTCGCCGTCCGGCCCGAATACCAGAACCATCGGGTGGGCCATCGGCTCATGAACTACTACCGCGACGAGGCCGTCCGCCTCGGCCTCGCCGAGGTCCGGTGGGTCTTCGATCCACTCCAAAGCAAGAACGCGATGCTGTTCGTCCGGCGGCTCGGAGCGCGACCGGACCGCTACCACTCCCATTACTACGGCCAGATGGGCGACGCCGTGAACGCAGGTCTCGAGACGGACCGGGTACGCGCGGTGTGGCCGCTCACGAATCCGGAGGTCGTTGCCCGCCTCGCTGGAGCGTTCCCGAGCCCGACGGAGGATCTCCAACGGTGGACCTCCTCCTCGACGATCCTCGAGACCGAGCCGGGGGAGACCGGAATCCGAGTTCCCACCGTCGTTGCGGAACCCTCGGCGGAAACGTCGCACATCGAGATCCCGTTCGACCTCGATCTCGTCCGGACCCACGAGCAAGCGGCGCTGTGGCGCTGGCGGCATGCGGTGCGCGATGCCTTCCGGGCCGCATACGATCTGGGCCACCGCGTCGAGGATTTCGCCGTGATCACCACCGAGCACGAGCGCCGGAGCTTCTACCTATTGCGTCGGCGCGCGCCGGACTTGGGCGCCGCGAGCGAACCCCCGCCTCCGAGCTAACCTCGGGTTCCGACGTCCCGGAGGGCGTGAGGAGCGCCGCCCGCCCTTGCGCAAAGCGGCATATGGAGTGCGGTGCGTACCGGTAGGGATGAGCGCGGTCCGCCGTTCCCCTCCGGCGTTCTCGCTCTCTTGGGTGTTGATCCTGGGGATCGCGCTTGCCGTGGGCGGTGCGGCCGCACTCTTGACGGCCGCCGTCACCGCGCCTACCTCTTCCTCACCCTCTCCCACCCTCCTCGAACTCTCGGAGACGGCGTTCCAATGGATCCTGGTGGCGGGAGTCCTGGGAGTCGCCGGATTCCTGATCGTCGACCGGCTTCGCCAACGAACCATGCCCTACCCTGCCCGGATCCTCGCCGTGCTGCTCACCGCGATCGTTCTCCTGACGGTCTTCGCGGTGGTGGGTCGCGGACTCGGGGGTGGAAGCCTGCTGCCACTGAGTCCCGTGGGCCCGGGCTCGAACGACACGTCGGGAAGTGGCAACGCCTCTCCCGGGGCGAACGGTACCGGATCGAGCACAGGCTTCCCACCCCTCCACCTGTCCATTCCCCCATGGGCGCTGTTCGCGTTGGTTGCGGTGGTCGCGCTCGTCGGGACAGCCGTGGCCCTGCGGATGCTCCGGACTCGTGAACGCACGCGAGCCGCACGCCCGATCCCCTCCGACGAGGAGGTTCGCGAGGTGCTCGTCCAGGCTTCCGCTGCGCTCGACGCGGACGAGGAACCCCGGACGGTGCTCGTGCGGCTGTACGGCCTGCTCCTGGACCGCCTGACTCCAATCGTGGGGGACACAGATCGGCAGACCGCCGAAGAGATCCGGCGAGGCCACTTGATGCGTCTCGGGATCCGGCCCGATACCGCACAAGAGATCACGCACCTCTTCGAGGAGGCCCGCTACTCGCAGCACCCGATCGGACCGGAGGAAGTGGCTCGGGCCAAGTCCGCCATCCGGCGGGCCATCGAGGAGCTGGACGCCAAGGAGGCCCATCGGGGGTGACAGCCGCTCCATCCACCGGCGCGATCTTAGGAGTCATCGTCCTCATCGCGATCGCCCTCGCGCTCGCAATCGCTGCAGGGCCCAACCTCGCCCTCGCCGTGCCGGCGGGTGCGTCGGCGGTGGTGCTCGCAGCCGCACTCGGCCTGTACAGCGTTCTCGCGAGCCGCGGCGAGGACCGGAGACCCGTGCGCGTTCCAGATAGCCGGCCCTCGCTCCGGGCCCTCCGAGCGTTCGCGGGCGACCGGATCCACCGAGAGGAGCTGGTCCTCCTGCTCGATCACGTTGAGCGCGCCGGACCGAACCCCCGGCTCCCCTCTCGCCCCCGGGGAGAGCTCGCCGCCATCGCATCGATGAGTCCCACGGGATTCCGCAGGTACATCGCCACCCGGGTCGAACAGTTGGAGCGAGAATCGTGATCTTCGGCGAGGAGACCGAGCGATCCCGACTCCAATGGCGGTCCCGATCTTGGCTCTTCTATGCGGTCGGAGCCGCGCTGCTCGTGCTCGGGTTGGCGGCACGGACCCCGGTTCCGCTCTTCCTCGCCTTGCCGTTCCTGCTCGCTCCCCTCGGGGCGGCTCTCCTCGGCCCTCGACAGGCGGGCGCGGCGCTCGACTGGGGCGTGTACGGCAGCGAAGAGGAGGTGACCATCCGCGGACGGGTCGTGCCGAGCGAGCCCGCGCTACGGCCGCATGAGCTTCGACTACGACTGGACCGGCCTCCCGGCCTCCTCGTTCGCGCTCCGCCTCGCTTCGAGTACGCCGAGGGCTCCCTGAACTTCGAATTCTTCTGGGAGGCCCACGAGCCGTTGATCACCCAGGTCGCGGTGCCCGAGGTCCTATGGATCGATCCGCTCGGCCTGGTCGAGCGATCGATCCGACCGGTCGCCGAAGGGCTCTCGATCGAGCGATACCCTCCCGAGATCGGTCGTATCGGACGCGTCCGGCTCATGCGGACGATCGTCCTTCCTGGGGAGACGCGCTCCCGCGCGCGCGGTTCGAGTGGAGAGTTCTTTGGTCTGAGGATCGCACTTCCGTCCGATCCGCCGCGTCAGATTAATTGGTCCGCCACCGCACGTTCGGGGCGTACGTGGGTCAACGAGTTCCATCTCGAGCGTACCGGCGACATCCTGCTCGTCCTCGACCTGCGTCCGACCGGGCTCGGCCCCGAGGTCGACGAACGGATCGTGGGCGTCGCGCGCGCAGCGGCCTTGGGGATCGCCGGAGCCTTCCTCCGAGAGAAGGCCCGAGTCGGGGTGGCCACGTACGGAGAGTTCCTCACGGCGGTCCCTCTCGGAGCGGGCCGAGCCCAACGATTCCGCATCCGCCGCGTGCTGATGGACAGCCACGTTGCTACCATCGCGGGCCCGTCCGAACGATGCGCGATCGCGATGCGCCGCTACTTTCCTGCCGGCGTCACCACCATCCTGCTCGCCTCCCTCGCCGATGAGGAGGCCGCCCGTCTCGTTCCCTACCTGCGCCGGCGAGGATTCCCGACCGTGGTGCTGAGCCCCTCGCCGATCACCGCGGCTTTCGATCCGCCGGGATGGAGCGAGGAGGACCTCGCGCTCGTGCACCGGCTGCTCCGCTTGGCCCGCCACGAGCGGATCGCCCGGGTCTGGAAAGACGCTCCCGTAGTCGATTGGGAGGAGTACTGGTCGCTCGCGGGCTTCCAGGCGATGCTGCGAGCAGGGCTTGGCTCGCGGAGGCGTTCGTGACGACGAAACCGAACGCGCAGCCTCGAACCCTGCGCCTGGAGGGCCCCGGCCTGCTCGCGGCCGGAGCGGCGATCGCGGTAGGGCTCGGGATCTGGGACCCGCACGGAGCGCTGGCGGGCATCGTGATCGCGATCGTGGGATTCGCGGCCGCCGGGGCGCTACGCGCGTTCGCCGGACGGAGCGTCCGACCGTACGAGTTCCTGCCGGCCGTGGCCTCCCTCGGCTATCTTACTCTCGTCGTCCCAACCTCGATCGTCACCGATCTGTTGGCCGGGATCTCCGCGCTGGTGCTCTTCGTCTGGCTCGTGGACGACCCAGAGCTGCCGCGCGGCAGCCTGCGACGCTCCGGCGATGCGCTCCTCCTGCCGGCACTCGGCCTCGCGGTGGCCCTTTCGAGCTCGCTGCTCATCCAGCCCGGATACGTCTACGTGGGTGTCGCGGCAGGGCTCCTGGTGGCGGGCCTTCTCGCGGTCGCCTGGCTGCTCCTCCATCCTGAATCGTTCGATGCGCCCGACACGCCAACGATTTAGCCGCCGATCCCTCTCGGGCGGTCGGCGCGGCCTCACGGTCGCGCTCGGGTACCGTCGAAGGGTCCCTCTCGACCCAACGCGGACGGGTCGTCCGCAGGGAGTGAAGTGAGGACAACCCCGGTGTCCGACAGCCCCGGCCTGGGTCAGACCGCGGAGAGGGCATCGGCCTACGGTGAGGCGGATCGTTACGGTCGGGGAATAGCGGAGGCGGCCACATATACCGGTCGATGTTCGTGAAGCACGAGGGAGGGGATGGACGGGGCCGCGACGCGCGTTCGCATGGACCGGATTCGCGGGGCCGTCCACCGGGCGATCGTAGGTCGGGACGCGGTCCTCGACCAGATCGCAGTGGGCCTCCTCGCGGACGGGCACCTCCTGCTCGAGGATCTTCCGGGCCTCGGCAAGACGCTCATGGCCAAGTCCTTCGCCCAGGCCCTCGGACTGAAGTTCCAGCGGATCCAGTTCACCTCCGACCTCCTGCCGCACGATATCACCGGCACCGAAATCCTGGAAGAGGATCGACAGATCCGCTTCCGCCCCGGCCCGTTGTTCGCGAACCTGGTGCTGGCCGACGAAATCAATCGCGCTCCTCCCAAGGTGCAGTCGGCCCTGCTCGAAGCGATGCAGGAGTACCAGGTCACCAGCGAACGATCGACGTACCCACTGGACCGGCCGTTCCTCGTCCTCGCCACCGAGAACCCGCTCGAGCTCGAAGGAACCTACCCACTACCGGAAGCCCAGATCGATCGGTTCCTCCTTCGGTTAAGGGTGGGGTACCCCACCATCGAGGAGGAACGGGAGATCCTGAAGCGTCGTCGGGAGCGCAAGCAAGAGACGGTCGAGGTTCCCCCGGTACTGACCCTCTCCGAGTTCCAGGAGATGCAGCGCTCGGTGGAGGAGGTCGCGGTGGACCCCTCCATCGAGTCCTACATCGTCGATCTCGTTCGTGCGACGCGGGACGACCCGCGATCGGAGGTCGGCGCCTCTCCCCGGGGCTCGCTCGCGCTCATCCGCATCGCGCGGGCCCGCGCGCTGGTCGAAGGGCGGGACTACGTGCTCCCCGACGACGTGAAGTCCTACGCCATTCCCGCGCTCGCTCACCGCATCACGGTCAAGGCCGAGCCCTGGATCCGGGGGATCCGCGGTGAGGAGATCGTGCGGGTAGCGCTCGAACGCACGATCGTACCGAAGGTGCCCTAGGCCTAGAGGCAGCGGAAAGGCTTAGCTCCCCCTTCGATTCGTCGCGCCGTGCCCGATGCCGCTCGGATCGTAGTGATTGCGGACCCGATCGACCGAGCCGCAGTGGATCGATTGCGCTCGGGACCCTGCACCGTGGTCGATGCCACGGCCGGCGCCCACGCGCTCCGCACCGCCCTCCCCACCGCGTGGGCGCTCGTGGTGCGCAGCCGGACGAAGGTGACCGAGGAAGTGCTCCGTAACGCGCCCTGCCTGCGTGTCATCGCTCGGGCGGGGGTTGGGGTGGACAACATCGACATGAAGGCCGCCGCGGCCCGGTCGATCGACGTCGTCAACGCGCCCAGTGCCGCGACCGCGAGCGTCGCCGAGCTCACGGTGGCGTTCGCCCTGATGCTCGTCCGCCGGATGTGGCCGGGGATCGCATCGACCAAGGCCGGAGGTTGGGAGCGTGGCACCAGTGGTGGGGAGATCGCCGGACGCACGATTGGCTACATCGGATACGGTCGGATCGCGCGCGAGGTCCAGCGGCGACTAGCCCCGTTCGGCGTCCACGCGATCGCCTACGATCCTTTCCTCCCCTCCCCGGTCGACGCGACCGAGCTCGTGGATCTACCGGCCTTGCTCGGTCGAGCGGACATCGTCAGCTTGCATGCATCCCTCACCCCGGAGAACTACCACCTGATCGACGCCCACGCGCTCGAACAGATGCGGCCGGGCGCGGTGCTGATCAACGTGGCGCGGGGTCCCCTCGTCGACGAGGTGGCGTTGCTCGCGGCGTTGAAGACCGGGCGGCTCGCCGGAGCGGCGCTGGACGTCTTCGAAGAGGAACCACCCAAGCTCCGCGAGCTGCTCGAGCGACCCGACGTGATCGCGACCCCGCACATTGGTGCATCCACTCGGGAGGGCCAGGCGCGTGCCGGGAACCTCGTCGTGGACGAGATCCTCCGCGCGGCCCGCGCAGAGCCTTTGACCGCGCGTGTTCTCCCACCCAGCGGATCCCCATGACGTTCGATCCCGAGACCGCCACGTTCCTGATCGCCGGACCGGTCCGCATCCATCCGCGCGTGCTGCGCGCAATGTCGATGCCGTCCCTGAACCATCGGGGTGACTACTTCCACGGAACCGTGGCCGAGATCCACGAGCTGTTGCCCATGCTCTTCGGTACGAAGGGTCACCAGGTCATCCTCACGGGCAGCGGGACCTCCGGTCTCGAGGCCGTCTACTCCGGCCTCGTCCCGAAGGAGGGGCGCACCCTCGTGCTCAGCAACGGAAACTTCGGGCAACGCACGGACGCGATCGTGCGCCGCTACTCGTCGCTGGTGACGACGATCAGCGCTCCGTGGGGCCAGAACATTCCGCTCGAGGCCGCTCGGACCGAGCTCGAGAAGGGCGATGTCCGCGCGGTCTGCGTCGTGCACAACGAGACGAGCGTCGGGCTCGCGAACGACATTGCTTCGCTCGCCCCCGCGGTACGCAAATCCGGCGCGCTGTTCTTGGTGGATGGGATCAGCGCGGTCGCCGGGATCCCCTGCGATATCGATGCCTGGGGGATCGACGCGCTGGTCGCGGGCCCCCAGAAGGGGCTCGCCGCTCCGGCGGGCCTCGCGATCGTCCATCTCTCCGATCGCGCGGTCCGGGAACTGCACCCCGGAACGTACTATCTCGACCTGAAGGCGCACCTTACGTCGCTCGAGAAGAACGATACCCCGTGGACGCCGGCCGTCCCTCTCTTTCTCGCGCTGCGGGAGGCCCTCGTGCTCCTGCGCGAGGAGACGCTCGACGGGCGGCTCGCCCGGACCCACCGGCTCGCGGAGGCCACCCGAGCGGCGACGAGCGCCCTCGGCTTGGAACTCTTCCCCGACCCGCGCTACGCGAGTGACACGGTCACCGCGATCCGCAACCCGAGCGGAATGGAGGATGCTCAGGTCCGCAAAGCCCTCGAGCGCCAGTACAACGTCCTGGTGCAGGGCGGTCAGGGCGAGCTGACGGGCAAGATCTTCCGGATCGGGCACATGGGGATCGCGGACTGGCCCGATCTCTTGGTCGTCTTCGCGGCCCTCGAGCGGATCCTCGGGAAGGCCGGGCGCCTGTCCCGGCCGGGGGCCGCGTTGCAAGAGATCGTTCAGCGGATGCCTTGACCCGTAGGCCCCGCGGTTCGCCCCCCCTCCGATGGGAGTTCGCTTCGCTCAGATGTCCACGACGACCCGCGCCCGGCCTCGTTCCAGGTCGATCACGAGGTCGTGGAGAGTGATCGCCTTCACCTCGATCCGCAGGTGGTGGCGTGCCGGGTCGTACTTCTCCCCGGAGACGCTCGCGAGGATCCCCGTCGGGGGCCGGCCGATCGGTCGTGCCTCGATCGAACGGACAAGGAAGCCCTCGATGGTCTGGAGCAACAGGAGCTGGTTGAGGTAGGCGACCGTAAGGGAGATCGGGTCGACGCCGGTGGCACTGAGGGCGCGCTCCTCCCGAGCTTCCACGCGCCGCAAATCGGTCTGAAGGGCGAAGAGTCCGAGCCCGAGGGCCTCGAAGAGCTCGGCCGGCGACCCTCCGGTCGCCCAGATCCCCATGATCGGA
>JAKAZU010000023.1 GCA_021826525.1 Thermoplasmata archaeon | reverse complement strand
AACGGGTTCCGGGCACGCCTCGCGGAGCGGGGAGGAGCGCGTGTCGGGTTATGGTTATAATCCAGGGGCCCCCCTCATCGAAGCGCCCATGGGCGAGCTTCCGGACAAGCGCACCGCGTTCATCGATTGGTACCTCGAGGTCATCGAGGCGGCCCAGCTCACGGACAAGCGCTACCCGGTCAAGGGGATGAACGTCTGGACCCCGTACGGGTTCCGTGCCCGACGATGCCTCGATGCGGTGCTCATCCGTGAGATCGAAGCGACGGGATCGGACGCGGTCGAGTTCCCGGCGCTGATCCCTTCGACGGAGTTCGCCAAGGAAGCCGAACACATCCAGGGGTTCAACGCTCAGGTCTACTGGGTGACCAAGGGGGGACTCGCCGAACTGGACATACCTCTGGTGCTCCGCCCGACCAGCGAGACCGCGATGTACCCGATCTTCTCGCTCTGGGTGCGATCGCACCGGGACCTTCCGCTCAACGTCTACCAGATCGTGAACACCTTCCGCTACGAGACGAAGACGACGCGGCCGTTCATGCGCGTTCGCGAGATCCACTTCTTCGAGGAGCACACCTGCCAGGCGAACGAGGACGATGCGACGGCGCGGGTCGCCTCCAATCTCGGTGCCTTCGCGAAGATGGCCGGGGCCTTCGATCTGCCGTACATTCCCGTTCGCCGCCCAGAGTGGGACAAGTTCGCCGGAGCGTTCTACTCGATCGCCCTCGACATCCCGGTGGGGGAAGGACGGACGCTCCAGATCGGCAGTATCCACCACTACCGGGAGAACTTCTCCCGGCCGTACGGGATCCAGTACGAGGCGAGCGACGGGAGCTCCCATTTCGCCCACCAAACGACCTTCGGACTTTCGGAGCGGCTTCTCGGAGCCATCGTGGCCGTCCACGGGGATGCCAAGGGGGTCGTCTTCCCGTCCGCGATCGCTCCCCACCAGATCGTCATCGTCCCGATCCCGGCCGCCGTGGGCACCGCGGACCCGATCGCAATGGCGCAGGGGATAGCGACCCGACTGCGACAGGGCGGACGGCGGGTCCATGTCGACACCACCGACGCGCGACCCGGAGCGAAGTACTACTTCTGGGAGCTCCGCGGCGCCCCGCTTCGCCTGGAGATCGGCCGCCGCGAGGCGGAACAGGGAACGGTGTCGGCCACCGACCGACTCGGCCGCAAGTCGACCTTCCCGCTGGAGCACGTCGAGGCGGAGGTCGACCGCCGCCTCGCCGACTTCGACCGTGCGCTGACGGAGCAGGCTACGGAGCGCTTCCGGGCGTCCTTCGCGTACGCCGATACCCTCGCGGAACTCGCGGGATCCACCCAGATCCGGGTGGTCCGCTGGTGCGGTGGGGAGCCCTGCGGTCGCAAGATCGAAGGGGCGATCGATGGGTCGGTGCTCGGGACCCCCGAAGGTCCTCTCCCTCTGGAACCTCGCGCTCCCGGTCCGTGCATCGCATGCGCTTCCATCGAGAGTGGCGTCTGGGCGCTGGCGTCTCGGCCCCTGTAGTTCGATGGGCCGGCAACGGGGGCGTTCGATCCGTTACGCGTCGACCGTTCGCCCGGCGTGCACGAGAATATCGGCCTGTCCCCGAACGATATCAGAGCGGCGAAGCCCCGAGAGATCGACCAGCTCCAGGCGCGACCACGGGGCCGGAGGCGCGTCGGAGGTCCGCGGCCATTCGCCGGAGAAGATGAACCCCAGGTCCCAGTGCATTTCGCCGGGCGCTGCGTCCGATCGGGGAGAAGCGTCCGAGACCACGATCGGAGCCCCGAGGCGGAGGCCGGGACACGCGAGCTGCTCGTTCGCGATCCGGCGCGCCGCGTCGTGCGGCGATTCGTAGAGCAAGAGGTGCGAGGAGGGGAGCATCCATCCGGCTTGGACGGACGCCGCGCGGTCCGTATCCAGGGCTCCGAGCTGCTCCCAGTTCGCACGCGGATCGATCCGTCCGAGGAGGACCGTGCCGGGCGCGCCCGGAGGCGAGAGCACGAGGAAGGCGGAGAGGCACATTCCCTCGGTCGGTACCACCGATACGTCCCGCGCACCGGGCGGGACCTCGCGTCGCAGCCGGCAGAACGCTCGCGGAGGATCCATGCCGGACCCACGCGCGTGAGGGGAAATGGCTTGCGCGAGCGACGAACCCGCGTTCGAGCGGCGGGCGTCTAGTTCGATGGGGGAGGCAGTGCCGGAGGCGGCGGGTTGGGCATCACGAGCCACATCCCGGCGAGGCCGAAGGCCGCGAGCGTCGCGACTACGGCATAGACGCCGTTGTCAATCCAGACCCCGAAGGAGAGCCCCCACCAGACAAAGAATACCACCGCGAGGATGAGCAAGGCGGCGAAGCCCCAGAAGGCGAGCTGCCGGGTGAGCGAGAGTTCGGAGACGGACCGCCCATGGATCAGCGGCTCCTCGTCGGCGATCGGACCGGCCATCGCTCCTCCGAGCCGGGCCACTTTAATTAACGCTTGCGACACCCCAGAAGGAGCTCGAGATGCCCGTCGCGCTCTCCAGGGCGGGCCCCCGGGACACCGTTAAGCCGATACGACGGTCTTTGAGGGCATGGCGGCGGCCGAAGCGACCGGGCGCCGAGCCGAGGACGGCTCGCCGTACCCGGACCGCAAGCAACCGTCGTTCCAGCGTGACATCCAGCAGATGTTCACCCACATCGCCGAGGGGTACGATGGGTTCGATCACATCGCCTCGGTGGGCAACGACTTCGTCTGGCGTCCCCGAGCCCTCTGGGACCTCGATCGCTTCCGGGCCCCCGGGCCCGTCCGCCGGGTCCTCGACCTGGGATGCGGGACTGGGGATCTCGCTGTGCTCGTGGCGCGGCACTTCCCCCAATCCGCGGTCGTGGGGCTCGATTTTACGCGCGCGATGCTGAAGAAGGCGACCGTCCGGCACGGCGCGGCCCGGGAGCTTCCGCGCGTCGCCTTTGGGCAAGGGACCGGCTTGCAGCTCCCGTTCGCGGACGCGGCGTTCGATCTGGTGACGAACGCCTTCGTGATGCGGAATTTCGCGGACCTAGAACTCGCGCTCCGGGAGGCGCGTCGGGTCCTGCGGCCGGGAGGCGTCTTCCTCACGCTCGAAATCACCGAGCCAACCTCGCCGACCTTCCGGCGGATCTTCCACGCCTACTTCGATCGGTTCGTGCCGTGGCTCGGGGCCGCCGTGGGGAGCGCCGGGCCGTACCGCTACCTGCCGGAGTCGTTGCGATCGCTTCCGTCCCGCCCGCAGCTCGTCGAGGCGATGCACCGGGCCGGGTTCTTCCGGATCGAGACCCATCCCCAGTCGCTCGGAATCGTCACGACGTTCCTCGCCGAAGCCGGACCGTCGAACGGCGCCGGGAGCCAAAGCCGTTAAGTCCGCTCCCGCCCCGGGCGGATGCGACAATGCCCGAGGTCCCGTTCGATGCGTTCCGCTACGCCCACGAGCGCTACCACGAGATCGCGTGGATGTGTCAGAACACCAACCACCTCGTCCCCCGCGAGGCCATCGAACCGGCCCTGATCGAGGCGGTGAAGGACCGCCGGTACCCGATGTATCCCCTCGCTTCGGGCGACCCGGAACTCATCGAGCTCCTCCGCCACGGCCTCGGGACTCCTACGGAGTTCCCCCCGTTCCTCACGGGAGGCGGGACCGAAGCGCTGTACATGCTGACCCGTGCCCTGCTGGGACCCGGGGACGAAATGCTCGCCTCCGATCCGAGTTACTTCATCATCCATCGCTTCGCCGAGCTGACGGGAGCGAAGGTCCGGAACCTGCCGATCTATCGGCCGCCGTACCGGCTCACGAGCGAACGGATCCAAGAGGCGATCGGTCCGAAGACGAAGATGATCCTGCTGATCGATCCGCTGAACCCGCTCGGATCCGGATACCCTCGGGAGGAGGTCCGCGCGATCGCCGAGATCGCTCACGACCGGCACTTGATCCTGCTCAACGATGTGACCTACCGCGACTTCTCCGAGCATCACGCGCTGGCGACCGAGTTTGCCCCCCACGATACCATCGTCGTGTGGTCCGTGTCGAAGAACTGCGGGCTCGCCGGAATGCGCATCGGCGGGTTCGTGGCGAACCCCGAGCTCGAGAAGCAGATCGTCCGGTTCAACACGAACGATCTCGGGCTGAATGTGCTCGCCCAGGTCGCAGCGAAGGCCGCGATGAAGTCCCGACCGCAGTGGATCGCCGAGGTGCGTCGCCAGACCCGCGCGAACGGAGAACGGGTCCGCGATGCGGTCCTCCAGGTCCCCGGGGCGACCCTGCCCGTGTTCCCCAGCCTCGCGAACATGTTCGCGATCGACATCCACGAGACGGGGGTGTCGCCGGAGCGTCTGCAAAAGGAGCTGCTCGTGCGCCACGGCGTCTTCGTGCGGGCGGGCAACTATCTCTCGCACGAGTTCGGGGCGCGGTTCGTGCGCGTCTCCTTCTCCAACCCCACGTCCGATATCGACCGGTTCGTCGAGGCGTTCCCTCGGGCCGTCGCCGCGCTTCGACCGGCGGGTCCGCGCGCCGCGGGCTAGTCTCGCGGGCGCGCGCGCACGTCGACGACCACATGGTTCCGTCCCGGTCCGTACGGCTTGACGACCCGGGCCTCGGGCGCCGCGAGGATCGAGGCTCCGCAGGATTCGATCGTCGTTCGGACGATCTCGGACGACGCATCGGTTCCGCCCCGTACGTCCGCGACTCGATGGACATGCAACCAGACCCCCGAGCGTCGTCCCAGCTCAAGCGCGCGCGCGATCCAAGCCGTGGCGCTCGGAAGGTAGCCCAGGAAGATCCGATCCGCCTCCCCGGGCGGGATCGTGAGTTCGCGGTTGTCGCCCAGCAGGGGGCGCACGCGCTCCGCGACTCCGTTGAGCTCGGCATTCTGCTGGAGGTAGCCGTGGGCCACGGGATTCTTCTCCGCCGCATAGACCACGGACGCATCTCCCCGAAGCGCTGCCGGAAGCGCAAAGTACCCAATCCCGGCGAACAGATCAACGACCGTCTCCCCCGGCCGGGTCAACCGACCGGCGCGCTGGCGCTCGGCCCGGTTCCCGGTCGCGAACAGGATCCGCGCGGCATCGAAGCGGTACCGGATCCCGTGCTCGATGACCTCGGTGTCCGTCTCGGTCCCGGCGATGACCTCGATCCGTGGATAACGAAGCTCGCCTTCGACCGGTCCGACCTGCGTCAGGACGGTCGCCACACCGAGCTCCTGCCGCCAGGCCTCTCCGATCTGCGGGAACTCCGGCCGCAACTCCTTGGAGAGCCGAAGCAGAAGCACCCGGCCCATCCGGTGGTAGCCGAGAGGAAGACGGGCCGCGATCTCGGCCCCGGCCGAAGCGGCCACGCGACGGCGCACACGTTCGGCCGGCGGCGTCGCGGGGCCCCGGCTCGTTCCAACACCCACGGCACCGCCGTCCGACATGGGGGCGTACGGCTACGGCGCGGGGGCTCCGCCCGGGCCCCGGTCGAGCACGACCTCGAGGAATTGCTGGAGGTGCGCCGTGAGGATCGGGTTGTCCGTGAACCCGCAGGCATCTAGCCCCGGAGCCGCGAGGAGGGCGTGCTGACCGTCCGCGAGGACCTCGGTCGCCAGGAGATTGTCCCGCGTGACGTACTGAATCCCCTCCGGGACGCGCTGCAAGGGAGCGGTGACGAACGTCACCTGTACGCCTCGCTTGACCGCGTGGAGGATCTTCTTACCGAGCTCATCGCGCAGGTCGGAGATCTGCGGGGTCGTGAGGATGAACGTCGCGGAGGATTGGTCCAGGAGCTCGGCAATCTTGCCGAGGACCTTATCGCGGCCGCTGAGCAGATAGACGAGCTGAGGCTCGCCGTGCTCGGCGACCGCACGGTGCAGCTCCGCGAGCTGCTCGAAGACTTCCTGGATCGCGCCCTTCAGCGTCTCGGCCACGTCCTGGGGCGGCGTGGGTCGAAAGAGGATCGGCTTGCCTCCCGTGGGTTTGGCGTAGCTCTTCTCGGTGAGCGATTCGAGGACCTTGTAGGCCGAAGTGCGGGGGATCCCCGAGGCTTGCGCGATGGTCGCCGCGTCTCCGAGGCCCCTCGCCACGAGCGCCACGTACGCGCGGGCCTCGTACTGGGTTAGCCCGACCTTTCCGAGGATCTCGACCGCGTGTCGGAACTCCTCGGATGCAGGGTTCCCGAGCGAGACCGGGACCCGTTCGAGCGTCGTCATGATCCCCGATGCCGAGGAGACCGACGCCACTTAACGATGCGCGTTCGGGGCCTACGGCACCGGTTCGGTGAGCTTCAGGAGCGCGGCCGCGCCCAGGAGCTCCTCGATCTCGGCCGCGGTGAGGAGTCGGCGCTCGAGCAGGAGCTCCTTGACGGACTTCCCCGTGGATTGGGACTCGTGCACGAGCTCGGCGACCTTCAGGTAGCCGAGCTTCGGCGTGAGGACGGTCGCGATCGCACCGGACTCGAGCAGGTAGGCCTCGAGCTGGGGTCCGTTCGCGATCAGCCCGTCGATGCACGTACGCGCGAAGACGGGCAGGTAGTTCGTGAGGATCTCGGCGGAGAAGAGGACCTCGAACGCCGCCAGCGGCATCATCACGTTGATCTCGAGCTGTCCGGCCTGGACCGCGAGCGCGGTCGCGGCGTCCGCACCGACCACATGGAACGCGACCATGTTCAGGCACTCGGCGGCCGAAGGGTTGACCTTTCCCGGCATGATCGACGACCCGGGCTGGATCTCCGGGACCCGTATCTCGTCGAGCCCCGTGTACGGTCCGCTCGCCAGGAGCCGAAGGTCGTTCGCGATCCGGATCAGTTCGAGGGCGAGCGTACGCAGCCAAGCGGACGCGAGCCCGAGCGCGTAGCGGCTCTGCATCGTCTCGAACGCGTCGCGTCCGGGAACGAGGGTGAGCCCCGTGAGCGACGCGTATTCCGCCACGGCCCTGGAGCGGAACCCGGCGATCGAGTTGACCCCCGTACCGACCGCACTCCCACCGAGCGGGATCTCGCTGAGCGCCCGCTCCACCGTGGGGAGCGCCTCGAGCACGCGCTCGAGCGCCATGGCGTAGGCCCGGAACTCCGCCCCGAGGGTCACGGGCATCGCGTCCTTCAAGTGGGTGCGGCCGGCCTTCGCGAACGCGCGAAACTCCTGCGCCTTGCGCTCGAGGCTCACCGCGAGGGAGACCACGGCCGGTCGGAGCTCGCGCAACGCGAGGAGGACCGCGACCTGGGCCGCCGAGGGGAAGGTATCGTTCGTCGACTGTCCGCGATTGACGTGATCGTTCGGGCTGACGTCCCGGTATTCTCCCCGAGCCAGGCCCAAGATCTCGAGGGCCCGGTTCGTCAGGACCTCGTTGACGTTCATGTGGAAGGAGACGCCGGCACCCGCCTGGAACACGTCGATCGGGAACTCGTGATCGAATCGCCCTTCCGCCATCTCTTGGGCCGCCTGCGCGAGCGCCTTGCCACGCCGCTCGTCCAGGCCCTTCAATTCGACGTTGGCGTGGATGGCGGCGAGCTTGAGCAACGCGTAGGCCCGGATGAGGTGGGGGCTCGCGCGCAACCCGCTGACGGGGTAGTTCTCCCGACCTCGCAGGGTCTGGATCCCCCAGTACACGTCCGCCGGGACCTCGCGCTCCCCGAGGGAGTCCTTCTCGGTGCGTTGGGCGACCATCGCCCGAATCCACGTCCCCGGGCGGAATAACCCTTTACGTTCCTCGCCGCTCGTGGGACACGCCCCGGCGCCGAGGCTCCGAGGGCGGGCGAGACCTACACCGTGCTCGATCCACTGCAACTGGGGCTCGATGTCACGGGCACGATCCTCGCCTTCGCTCTTACCCCGCTCCTGTGGTTGTTCCTGGCGCTCTTCGCCTGGGAACGGGGGCCCCTCGCCGAGAGCGTGGGCTTTGGGAAGCTGACCTTCTGGCTGCTCGTACCCGCCAGCCTCCTCGCCTACGTCGCGGAACTGACGTTCACCCGGATCGGCCCGGACCTCTTGGCGATCAATCTTGGGGGGGGACTCTTTCCCCTCGTGGTCTCGTGCGCCCTCTTCGCGCGCATCGCTCCCCCGCTGCGTCGTTCGCTCGCGTTCTTCGGCGTCTGGTTCAGCGTGGAGAGCGCCCTCGCGCTCGCCGCCGTCGTGTACCTCTCGAACGCGGCGACCCAGGATATCGCCGTCACCGCGATCGCGGCCGCCTTCTCCCTCGCGGCGTTCGCCCTCGCGCCCCGGCTTCTTGGCGATGCCCCGTCGCACGTAGGACGGCGGGCGGCCAGCCTCGTGGCGTTGACCTCGGGAGTGACCGTGCTCACCTTTCTCGCCTCGTACACGGTGCCGGGTGCCGGCATCGAGGAACAGTTCCCGATCTACGTGATCACCCCCGTGCTCGCGGGGTTCGTCGCGGTCCTGATCGCCCGGCCGCTGTTCGCAGGACGCGAAGCGCTCGCGCTGCCCATGGCCTACTCCGCCACGACGTTCGGCGTGCTCGTGGGGGCCGACGTGCTCCGTCAACCGCCTCTCTACGGACCAGGATCGATGAACCTCTACGTCATCGGAGGCGCCGACATTCTCGATCTCCTCTACCTGTCCGGCCTCCTCGCGCTCGCCGCGGCCTACGCCGCCCACCACCTCCTCGAACGGAGCGGGATCCCCGTCCCGGACGATGCGGGCTCGGTCCCACCCGCCTCTCCCACCCATCGCTTGGCCCGCTCGCTGCAGGAACAGTACGACGGCCGGCCGTCCGATTCGATCCGGGCGGCGAGCGTCGCCGCCCACGACGCCGCGGGGCAAGCCCACCGCGTCCTCGAACTTCCCGAGGCCCCTGATCGGGCCCACCCATGGAGCGGGCTCGGGGTGCCGGGATGGGTGGTCGCCGACCAGGCGAACTTGGATGCGCTGGCCGCCACGGCTCCGGCCGATCCGCCCGAGGCCATGCGCGCATGGTTGGCGGCGCGGATGCTCGTCGGGGTCGGGCGATCGCTGTGGACTCCACGCCTCGCGTCGATCCGTGCGCGCATCGCGGCCTACGCCATCGATCTCGCCCTCGTCACCGCCCCGGCGGTGGCCGTGTGGTGGTTCCTTGCGGCCAGCATCGGCGGCTCGCTCGTGGGCGTGCTCTCGGCGGTCTCGTTCGTCGCGGCGGCCTACGGCTACATCGCCGTCGCGTTCCTCTACGTCGCGGTCTCGGAAACCGCGTTCGGCACGACCCTCGGGAAATGGATGCTCGGGCTCGAGGTGCGCGACCGGAACTTCCGTCGGCCGCGCTGGCTTGCCGCGTTCGTGCGCGCCGCCCCGCGCCTCGCCACCTACAGCGCGATCGGGCTCGGGCTCTCCGCCGCGGTCGCGATCCTCGCCCACGGAGGCGTCGGCGCAGCGAACGCGGTCGTCTTCGGAAACCTCACCAATCTCCTCGCTTTCCTGTACTTCCTCGGGATCGCTCTCACCGCGACGGTCCTCTTCGGCGCGTTCGCGATCCTGGTGATGGTGCTGAGCTCCGAGCGGCAGCGGATCGGCGATCGCTGGGCGGGAACCTGGGTGATCCGCTCCGCGCGCCCTACTTCGGCGATACCGGCGGCGCCGATGCCGTCCGTGCCACCGAGATCGTGATCGAGGAGACGTTCGCGTCCCGGCCGTCGCGGTTCGTCAGCCGTTCGGTATCGATCGAGATCGGGCCCACCGTCACTTGGCCTTGCAGGAGGCGGCGCCGGACGACCTCGACCACGTCGACCGCCTTCCCGATCGCGTTCCCGCGCGCCTTCACGAACACCGGTCCGGCACCGGAGTGAAGTTGTGCGACGAGCTGGAAGACGTACGTCATCGTCGGCTTCGGACCGATGAAGACGATCGGGTGACCCGTGGGTGTCTCCCGATAGGCGATCTCGGGGCGGTCGTCATCCCCGCGAGGAGTCATGGTCGGCTCCACGACCTTTCGATTATAGACGTTTCTCTTCGGAGGCGGGGCCCGCACGATCGTTCGGCGCCGTACGACCGTGGCGGGTTTGTGTTCGGGCCCTCGCCTTCGAAAGCGTTATCCTCGGCGCATCGGTCGCGCGACCGGCCCTCTGCAGGGGTGGCCCAGCTTGGTCAAAGGCGCTAGGTTGAGGTCCTAGTCTCGTAGGAGTCCGTGAGTTCAAATCTCACCCCCTGCAGGACCCCGGGTTCGGATCCGGGGAACGTCGATCGTCCCGATGTGGAGAGACGGGAGTCCGCGGGAGGGCGCTTAGAGGATCTGCTCGAAGTACCGCACGTCCTCGTTGTACAGGTGACGGTGGAGAACGCCAGCCTCGGTGAATCCGAGGCGCTTGAGCAGTGGGGGGAGCGCGGTGAACTGCGCGAGATGATCGAACCATATCGACCCGCACCCATTGCGCCGGGCCCACTCGATGCCGGCCCGCGTTAGAGCGCTCCCCACGCCTTGGCGACGGGCGGTCGGATCGACGACGAGCGTGTGGAAGTGGGCGCTGCGACCGTCCAGCTCGCAGCCGATGAGCCCGATGAGCCGTCCGTCGCGCCGGGCGGCGAAGAACGTCACTCCTTCCATCCGGCTCGTGAACTCGAGCGGGGTCGGCTCCCACTCCTTCACGAGCTCGGGGGGGAGCTCCGGGCGTTGCGCGTCCCAGACCCTCTTGAGAAGCGCGGCGACCTCGGGAACGTCGCGGTGAGTGATCCGCTCGACAAGGAGATCCCCGGGCGCCGGTGGGGCAGGCTTGGCGTTCGATTCCTCACGATCGGATTGCCGTTGAAGTGCCACGCTGTGCTCCCCGAGAGACGGCCACTACGTCGCACGCACTACTGCGACCGTTCTTGAACCTTTGCCGTCTCCGGGCGACCCGGCCGGCTACGGAGTGTGCCGGCTGGGTGTCCGCGGAAACGGCGTCGTGTCGCGGATGTGCTCTCGACGCAGCATCCAGCGCAGCACGCGCTCGACGCCGAGGCCGAAGCCCGCGTGTTCGATGTTTCCATGGCGTCGCAGGTCGAGATACCACTCGTAGGCGGCCGGATCGATGCCGAGCTGGGCGAGGCGCTCGAGCAGGTTCGGGATGCTCGTCTCGCGGCAGGAGGCGCCGACGATCTCACCGTAACCCTCGGGAGCGAGTAGGTCCGCGGCTTCCACCGTACGCGGGTCGCCGGGGGTGCGCAGCATGTAGAACGCCTTGAGCTCGCGCGGGAACCGGGTCAGGAAGATCGGCGCGGTCCTCTCGATCGTGAGCGCTCGCTCCTCGGCCGTGCCGAAGTCCCCGCCCCACTCGATCGCGAACCCCTTCTTCTGCAGCTCCTCGATCGCAGCGGCGTACGGTACCCGCTCGAATGGTGCGCGGACGGCGGCGAGGTCCTCCGGCGCCCGTCCGAGCTGCCGAAGCTCGGTCGGTCGTCGCTCGGCGATCGCGCGACAGACGTACTCGATCATCCGTTCGATGAACGAGAGCAGTCCGTCGAGATCCGTCCATGCGAGCTCGCCCTCGAGGTGGAGATACTCGGTCAGGTGCCGCGGCGTGCGCATCTTCTCGGCCCGGAACGACGGGGTGAGCGCGTAGACACGTTCGTTGGGCACGAGGAGCGCCTCGAGGTAGAGCTGGGCGGTCTGGGAGAGATATCCGGGTCGTCCGAAGTAGTCGATCTCGAACGCCTCGGCGCCGCCTTCGGCGGCGTTGCCGCTCAAGATCGGCGGCGTCACTTCGAGGACCGCCTCACGGTCCATGAACTCGCGGAACGTTCTCAAGAGCTCGGCTTTCACGCGGAACGTGGCGACGTGGTCCTGCGAGCGGATGACCAGGTGCCGCTTGTCGAGCCGGAACTCCTCGGTCTGCTCTTGGAAGATCGGGTACGGCTCTCCGGCGTCGAGGACGACGATCCGCGATGCGCGGATCTCCCGCCCTCCGAGTGCTCGCCGGTCCTCCGCGACGGTGCCCTCGACGGCGATGGCTCCCTCGTTCTGGACATGCTCGGCGGCGGTGAACGGCACCTCTCCGAGCGCATCCTTGCGCCCGGTGACCTGCACGACGCCGGTCCGGTCGCGGAGCGTGATGAACAGGATCCCGCCGGAGGATCGCGATCGGAGCACCCAACCTCGCACGGCGATCGGGGCGCCGATCGCCTCCGGACGGAAGGCATGCTCGATCGCGGAGAACGCGGTGGGGCTCATTGATACTCCCGCCACTTGTGGCCGCACGCGGTGCACTCGAAGATCCGGGTCTCCGGCTCGTCCGCTCCCCGGGTTTGGCGGAGCACCCAATAGGCGGTGTCGTTGCCGCACTTGGGGCAGACCTCGTTCGTCGTCGGCAGCGTCACCGACTTCGTCTCCACGACCGAGACCTCGCGCTCCTTCGGGGTCGAGCGGCCCACCTCTTTGCCCGAGCCGAGGGGGACGGTGGCTCCGCATGCCGGGCAGACCCAGCGGCGGGCCGCGGTGTCCGGGCGCATCAAGCGCTTGCACTTGGGACAAAACATAGGGAGACGATTCGAGGGAGCCGGCCGTATTTGACCCTTCGCGCGCGGGGAAACTACGGGAACCGGTCCGGCGACGCCGCGCTCGAAGGGGGAGCTGCGGCCGGAGCGACGCTCAAGGGAAGGGGCGACGGCTTCGCGCCCGGGGCGAGGACC
>JAKAZU010000022.1 GCA_021826525.1 Thermoplasmata archaeon | reverse complement strand
ATCTGACCGGCCCGGACGGCCTTCCCCTCGTCTTCTATCGATCTCGCTACGGAGAGCCGGTCGGCCCGGACCAGGTCCGGTTACCCCTTCGTAAGGAATAGGCCCCGGGGAGCGCGACTCCTTTAACGGAGGGTCCCTTCCGGTGTGGACGTGACCGAAGCGGCGGTGACCAACGTTCGCCTTGCTATAGTCGGCAGTGGGCCGGCCGGCCTCACGGCGGCCCTCTACGCGGCGCGCGCGAACCTCGATCCCCTGGTGATCGGAGGGGTCCCGGCCGGCGGCCAGCTGATGCTGACCAGCGAGATTGAGAACTACCCCGGCTTCCCCGACGGTATCCAGGGTCCGGAACTGATCGAGCTCTTCCGTAAGCAGGCCGCGAAGTTCGGCGCCCGGTTCCTGGACGACAACGTGATCGGCGTCGACTTCACCCGCCGACCGTTCGTACTTCGGACGGGCACGAACGGGGACGTTCGGGCCCGGAGCGTGATCGTGGCGACCGGCGCGAACGCGCGTTGGCTGGAGCTCCCCAACGAGCAACGGCTTCGCGGAAAGGGCGTCTCGGCGTGCGCGACCTGCGACGGGTTCTTCTTCAAAGGCCGCGAACTCGTCGTGGTCGGTGGTGGAGACTCCGCGATGGAGGAGGCCCTCTTCTTGACGAAGTTCGCCACGCACGTCACGGTCGTCCACCGCCGCCCGCACCTGCGGGCGAGCCGCATCCTTCAGGCACGGGCGCGCGCGCACCCCAAGATCAGCTTTGTGATGGACGCCGATGTCGTCGACGTCTTCGGAAAAGAGACCGTCGAGGGGATCGTCGTCCGGGAGCACGGTTCCGGTGAGAGCCGGACCCTCCCGGCCCAGGGTCTCTTCGTCGCAATCGGCCACGACCCCGCGACCGAAGTCTTCCGGGGAGCGCTCGAGCTCGATGGCAAGGGCTACGTCAAGACCCATGATATCACGCGCACGAGCGTGGACGGAGTCTTCGCGGCGGGGGACGTCTACGACCACCGGTACCGCCAGGCCGTCAGCGCCGCCGGGCTCGGGTGCATGGCCGCCCTGGACGCGGAGAAGTTCCTCGAGGAGGAGGCGCCCCTACCTGTCGGACCACCGCCGACGTGACCGAGCGCATCCGGGCAGGCCTTTAATATGGCCCCCCACGTGGCACGGGCGCGCCGCCGATGGTGAACAAGAAGAGCCTGCACATCGAGTCGTCCGGCCAGCTGTGCATTTACTGCGGAGCCTGCGTCGGGATCTGTCCGCTCAACTGCATCTATCTCGACGAGACCCGGATCACGTTTGACGAGCGGGTCTGCACCCGCTGCGAGATCTGCGTCAAGGCGTGCCCGGTCGGCGCGATCGAGATCGGGTAGGTAGGCGGGAGGTCGCATGGTCCAGAATCTGAAAACCGACGTCCTCGTCATTGGCGCGGGTCCCGCCGGTAGCATGACCGCGAAGTGGGCCGCGAAGAACGGCGCTCGGGTCCTCATGATCGAGAAGCGGCAGGAGATCGGCAGCCCCGTTCGCTGCGGGGAGGGGATGAGCAAGTCCTGGCTGCCCGAGGTGGGCATCACTCCCGGCGCATGGGTCAACCTGGAGGTCGAGGGGGCTCGCATCTTCTCCCCGCGCGAGCAGGTCTTCGAGATCAACGAAAAGCACGCCGGCAACGAGGTCGGCTACGTCGTCGAGCGCGATGGGTTCGACAAGGCGCTCGCGATCGACGCCGCGAACGCGGGCACCGAGATCCGGCTCAAGACGGCGGCCACCGGGATCCTGAAGGAGGGCGGCCGGGTCGCCGGCGCCCGGGTCAAGCAGTTCGGAGAGCCGTTCGAGATCCGCGCAACGGTCACGATCGGCGCCGATGGGTTCGAGAGTCAGGTCGGCCGGTGGGCCGGACTTCCCACGAACATCGCGCTGCGGGACATGGACACGTGCCTACAGTACCGTATGACGAACGTCGATTGCGATACCCGCTACTGCGACTTCTACCTGGGCGAGGTGGCCCCGGGCGGCTACGTCTGGGTCTTCCCGAAGGCCGACGGGCTCGCGAACGTCGGGATCGGGGTGCAGCTCAGCAAGGTCCGGGGAATGGCCGACCCCCGCACGTACCTCGACGCCTGGATCGCGAAGCACCCCGCCTACTCGAAGGGGAAGACGATCGATGTCGTCGGCGGCGGCGTTTCGATCTCCCAACCGGTAAAGCAGTCGGTTACCGACGGGCTCATGCTCGTCGGGGATGCGGCCCGTATGATCGACCCGCTCACGGGCGGCGGGATTGCAAACGGTTGCATCGCCGGAAAGATCTGCGGCGAGGTCGCGGCGCAGGCGGTCCACGCGGGGGACCCCTCCCGCGCGTTCCTCGACCGCTATGAGAAGGGCTGGCGCGCGAAGCTCGAGGAAAAGCTCTACCGGAACTGGTACGCGAAGGAGAAGCTCTGCACGCTCTCCGACGCGACGTTCGACAAGATCATCGACGCGCTGCAGGGCGTTCGCCTCGAGAAGCTCAGCGTCCACAACATCCTGAAGGCCGTCCACGATAAGTACCCGGACGTCACGAAGGAGTTCGAGGCGTTCCTGTAACGCCGCGGATCGGGAGCAGCGATGCCGGGCGCACCGAACCGGCCGCCCGAGATGGCGGCCCCATCCCCCCCACCGACCGTCGACGCGCCCGAGCGACGCGTTCTGCGCCGCCTCGCCCCCAGCCGGATCGCGCTCAGCCTCGACGTGTGGCGCGGCGCGCCGAGCCGGGAGCTCACCGAGCCGTTGGAGAAGGCCGAGGCGGCGTACGGAGCCCGGGAGTGGCGCGAGGCCGAGAGCCAGCTCGATCGCCTCGCGATCCGATTCCACGAGCCCCGCTGGCCGACGCTTCCCCCACCGTTCCGCGAGCTCCGGGTCCCGATCCCACCCCCCCATCCGCCGCAATGGGATCCCGAGTTCCGCGCCTCTCCCGAGGAGAGGGAGGCGATGAAGGCCCGAAAGACCGGCGAGACCCAGGTGGCCCTCGTGATCGCGAGCATCGCTTGGGCGAAGACGAAGGGGATCGACGTGGGGGGTTTCGAGACCACCGCCGAGACGGCTCGCGCCGCGTTTGCGAGCGGGGGCCCCGTCGCGGACCTCTACGCGGCGATCGACCCCATCTGGGAGGCCCTGCGGGCGAAGGTGCCCCTGCCGAAGGCGGCGGCGAGCCGGGCGACGGCCGCGGCGGCTCCCGCCCCGCCCGAAGAGGCATAGGTCGGCCGTGGGGAGCGACGGGGATCGGTCCGTCGTACGCCGGGACGAAGGCGAGGTCACGAGCTGGCCGCGGGGTCTCGCGGGCTATGTCCCGGCGGGATCCCCGGACCAGGGGCCTCCCTCCGAGGAAGAGGATCGCCTCGCCCAGCGCATCCGCCTCGCCGCCCGCCTGATCGACCTCCTGCGTTCCTCCGGGCGCGAAGATCCGTCGTGGGAACGCGAGCTCCGGGCCGCCGAGAGGGCCTACCGCGAGCGCGACCGCGCCCGCGCGCGGGAGGTCATCGAACGGTTGATCGGCGTTCTGGGAATGGCGGCCGGCGTCCCCGGGGCCTCGGGTCCTCCCCCGCGGTAGGCTTACAGGGACGTTTGCCTCCGGGCGAGACGATGTCGGAACCTCGGTTCGGGACCTTCTCGATCGTCGCCTACGACCCCGCCGGCCGGGCATGGGGCGTCGCCGTCCAATCGAAGTTCATCAGCGTCGGCTCGGTCGTCCCGTGGGCGCAAGCGAACGTCGGCGCCCTCGCGACGCAGGCGTTCGCGAACGTGCGCTACGGGCCCGAGGGCTTGAAGATGCTCGCCGAGGGCCGCTCGGCGGCCGATGTCGTGCGCTCGCTGACCTCCTCGGACCCGGGCAAGGACGAGCGCCAGCTGGGCGTCGTCGATCGGAAGGGAGAGGCCGCTGCGTTCACCGGCGCGAAGTGCATGGAGTGGGCCGGGCACGAGGTGGGCAATGGGTTCGCCTGCCAGGGGAACATTCTGTTCGGCCCCGCCGTGGTGCCGGCGATGGCCCGAACCTACGAGCGGACGCCCGGCGACCTGCCGGAACGCCTCCTGGCCGCGTTGTCGGCCGGCCAACGGGAAGGTGGCGACCGCCGGGGGATGCAGTCCGCCGCGCTGCTCATCGTTCGGGAGAAGGGCGGCTACGACGCCGGGAGCGACCGATGGGTCGATATCCGCGTGGACGACCATCCCGCCCCGATCGAGGAGCTCAAGCGCGTCTTTCGGCTCTACGACCTCACGATGCTGAGCCGGGAGGATCCGGCGACCCTGCTTCCGATCGACGGGGACGTCGGGAAGGCGCTCCAGCACGACCTCGGCGTCTTGGGGTACTACCCGGGCCGCCCAAGCGGTACCTGGGACGAGGCCAGCCGCGCGGCGTTCCGCAAGTTCGTCAACGAGAACAACTTCGAGAACAAGATGCGCGACGACGACAAGGTCTGGCCGTCGATCGTGCGCTACCTCGCGGATGCGGCTCAGGCCGAGATACAGCGTCGAACGAAGACACAGCCGATCCAGCCGCACGCGCTCGAGCGCGGACCCGGGGCCGCGGCGGGAGGAGACGCATCGGGGAAGAAGCCCGCTCCGTCCAAGTGACGGTCGCATTATCGCGTCGATACGACGATCCTCGGGTGGCCGAGATGATCGCGGCGGCGATCGAGGTCGATAACCCGAGCCAGGTCGAAGTGAGGACGGTCGCGGAGTCGCTCGAGATCTGCGTGATCGCTCCGTCGGCGGCGAGCGCCCGCGCGACGCTCGAGGACCTGATGGCCTGCATCCAGGCGGCCGAGCGGACGGTCGGCTCGGGCCGTGGGCCGCCGACGTGAGCCCCCGCTCTCCCCGGGCCCGATACCGTCAAGAACCGCCCGGAAGTCCGTGCGGAGAATGTCCGCCCCGGATGATGCGACGACCCGCGACATCCTCACCCGAGCCCGCACGATCGCCGTCGTCGGCCTCTCCGACAAGCCCGAGCGGGACTCCCACGAGGTGGGGCGCTACCTCCAAGCGCAGGGGTACCGAATCGTCCCGGTCAACCCCACGGTGACCGAAATCCTCGGCGAGCGATCGTACCCATCGGTGAGCGCCATACCCTCCGACGTGCCGATCGACATCGTCGACGTCTTCCGCAAGAGCGACCAAGTTCCCCCGATCGTCGACGAGGCGCTCTCGCGCAACGTGCCCACGATCTGGCTTCAGCTCGGCGTGGAGAACCCCGCGGCCGGGGCCAGGGCCCGCCGTGCGGGCGCTCACTTCTACGAGAACTCCTGCATCAGGGTGGCGCACCGCCGGTTGAAGATCCCGGTGAAGAGCGGCCGGCCCTGACGGAGGGAGAAGGATGGCCGCACCCGTTCGTTCGCCGATGGCTCCCACCGCCGTCGCTCCGCCCTCGATGCCCCGGAGCGGCGCTTTCCGGGAGGTGGGCACCGTCCGGCATGCGAGCATCCATGCCCAACGCTACCGCCTGCGGGGGGCCGGCAAGGTCACGGGAGAGGTCGACGTCGACGAGGCCGTCTTCGATGGGATCGCCACCATCACTGGCCCTCTCATCGCCAACCAACTGGATGTCCGAGGGACCTTCGAGGTCGGAGGTGATGTCACGGTAAGCGGCGGCGTGGTCGTGCGGGGCACCGGTCGCTTCCTCGGTTCCGTCCGGGCAGGCCAGCTTACCACCGACGGGCTCGTGCGCGTCGCGAAGGATGTACGCGTCGTCGGGACCCTCACGGCCAAGGGCGCCCTCGAGATCGGAAAGGACGTCACCGCGGCGCTCTTCCTTCACGACGGGAGGATCTCCCTCGCGGGAGTCCTTCGCGCGCAGGAGGTCGAAGCGGTCTTCGAGTCGGAGTCGAGCATCCGGGAGATCGAAGCCACCCAGGTCTCCCTTCGCCCCCGCCAGATCCTCCGGCTCCCGGTGGACGTGCCCATCCTGAGCCCGAAGGCGCTCCTTCGGGTCGGCCGCATCGAGGCCGAGTCGGTACAGATCGAGGGCGTGGACGTCGACTACGTCCGGGCGGGGTCGATCGCGCTCGGTCGGCACTGCCACGTCACCCGGATCGACGGTACGGTCGTGAAGAAGGATCCGTCCAGCCACATCGGCTACGAGTCCCGTACCCCGCCGCCGCACGGGCTCTCGCGCTAGGGTCCGCGCCGCTTTATTCGTGGACGCGCGTGCGGACCGCCATGTCGGCCGACGAGGAGGGGTCGAGCGGTAGCCCCCACCCGATGGACCTCCATTCGAAGGTCGCCGATTACTGGAGCCGGACGGGGGTCATCGAGCGGGCGCTCTCGGCCGCCGGGTCGGGGCCCGTCTTCCGGTTTACCGAGGGTCCGCCGACGGCCAACGGTCGCCCCCACACGGGCCACATGATGCCCGGTACTCTGAAGGACGTGCAGCTTCGCTATCGGAGGATGCAGGGGTACCGCATCGTCTCGCCCATGGCCGGTTGGGACTGCCACGGGCTCGGGGTCGAGATCGAGATCGAGAAGAAGCTCGGGGTGCGGACCCGGCACGACATCGAGGCGTACGGGATCGATCGGTTCTGTGCGGAGTGCCGGACGAGCACCCTCGCCGTCGCCGCCGCGTGGCAGGAGATGTACCGACGGCTGGGCTACTGGCTCGACTACGACCATGCCTACCAGACGATGGCGCCGCCGTACATCGAGAGCGTCTGGTGGTCCCTCAAGACCCTGTTCGATCGCGGTCTCGTGGAGAAGGGCCACTACGTGCTCCCGTACTGCCCGCGGTGCGAAACGACCCTCAGCTCGCACGAAGTCGCGCAGGGGTACAAAGAGACGGTCGACCCGTCGATCACCGTTCGGTTCCCGCTCCGAACGACGGGTGGACCCCCGCGCGATCTCCTCGTCTGGACGACGACCCCGTGGACGCTCGTTTCGAACGTCTTCGTCGTCGCCCGAGCCGATCTTCCGTACGCCGTGGTTCGTGAGGCCGACGGCCGAGAGGTCGTGCTCGCTGAGGCCGCGATCCCGCGCTACTTCCCCTCGCCGCCCGAGATCGTGGCGCGGCTGACCGGCGAGCAGCTGAAGGGCCTAGAGTACGACCCGCCGTTTCCGTTCGTGCCCGATGCCCCGGGCCGCTTCCGCATCCTCTTGGACGACATGGTCGACGCCAAGGAGGGCACCGGATTCGTTCACGGGGCGCCGAGCTTCGGCCCGGACGACTACCGCATCGGCGAGCGGGAGAAGCTCGGAACGTTCGATCCGCTCACGAGCCGTGGGGTCTTCACATCGCAGATCCCTCTGGTCGAGAACCGGTTCTTCAAGTCGGCGGACCCGGTCCTGATCGAGGATCTCGAGCGGCGGGGTCGGCTCTACCGCCACGACACGCTGCGCCACACCTACCCGTTCTGCTGGCGATGCAGCACGCCGCTCCTCTACCGGGCGATCGACTCCTGGTTCGTCCGCAGCTCTCGCTTCTCGGACGCGATGGTCCGGAACAACGCGAACGTGACGTGGGTCCCCGCGCACGTGCGAGACGGGCGCTTCGGCAACTTCCTCACCGAAGCGAAGGACTGGGCCCTTTCTCGGAGCCGCTACTGGGGGACGCCCCTACCGGTCTGGGTCTGCCCTCAGGGCCATCCCACCTGCATCGGTTCGTATGCCGAGCTCGCGAAGGTCTGGGGCCGCCCGCTCCCGGACGACTTCGACCCGCACCGTGTGGGGGTCGACCCGATCGAGTTCCCGTGCCCGACGTGTGGCCAGCCCGCCCACCGGGAACCCTACACCATCGATGTGTGGTACGACAGCGGCTCCGCGCCCTTCGCGCAGTATCACTATCCGTTCGATGCCGGGACGTTCGACCCCGCGGCGCCCCTCGACTACGTCGCCGAGGGGATCGACCAGACCCGGGGGTGGTTCTACACGATGCACGTGCTCGCGACCGCCCTGTTCGCGCGGCCGGCCTATCGGGCCGCGGTGGCCACCGGGATGGGCCTGGACGACGTCGGCAAGAAGATGTCGAAGTCGAAGGGCAACGTCGCCGATCCCATCGACATCCTCACCCGCATCGGCGGCGACGCGGTGCGCTGGTACCTCCTCAATCTCGACTTCACCGAAGGGGTCCGCATGAGTGAGAGCGAGATGCGCGCCCAGGCCGCGCGCAGCCTCGGCCTCCTGACGAACGTCGTGGCGTTCTACCTGCAGAACGCGCGAGCGGACCGACTGGCTCCGTCCCACGAAGTGCCGTCGTCGACCGACCTGCTCGACCGATGGATTCTCTCCCGTCTCGAGGGGACCCGGCAGGGCGTCGAGTCGTCCCTCGAGAGCTTCGATCCCCGTCCCGGCGCCGGTACCCTGAAGGCGTTCATCGACGACCTTTCGACCTGGTACTTGCGCCGATCTCGTCCCCGGTTCTGGGCCGAGGCCGGGACGCCGGAGCGTGCCGCGGCGCACGCGACGCTCGGCTACGTCCTCCACGTCCTCTCCCGCGTCCTGGCGCCGTTCGCCCCGTATACGGCAGAGTGGATCGCCCAGGAACTCGCGGACCGGCCCTGGGCCGAGGCCGGCTCCTCGGTGCACCTCGACCGCTGGCCGGCTCCGCAACCGGTCCTGCGGGACGAGACGCTGGAGGCGGGCATGGATGAACTGCGCGCCCTGGTCGAAGTGGGACGGGAGCTCCGCCAGCGGGCCGGGGTACGGGCCCGGATTCCCCTCACCGAGCTCGTTCTCTTCGGCGTTCCCTCCGATAGGCTCGAGGCGCTCGGGAGCGAGGGAGAGGCGCTCCTCGCGGCCGAACTCAACGTTCGGGCGGTGCGTTGGGATCCGGAGCCCCGCCCCGACCGCTTCCCCGAAGACGCATGGGTGATCCGGGCCGAGGGGGAGCGTAGGGTCGCGGCCCTCCCGCGAGCCCCCACCGCCGAACTACTCGAGGAGGGGATGGTGCGCGAGGTCCTTCGCCGCCTGCAACAGCGCCGCAAGGAGCTCGGACTCGCGTTCACCGACCCGATCGCGCTCGCTCTCGCGGCGCCGGCTTCCCTCCGGGACGCCCTCGAGCGCCGGCGTGCGACGTTGGAACGCGAACTGCTCGCGGAGGTCGTCGACCTCGTAGAAGACCTGCCCGCGACATCGCCCGAGGACCGAACGTGGGAGGTCGACGGGGTGCGGTTCAGTGCGCGAGTGGTCCGGCGGACGGAGTACCCGGCGCCGACCTCCCCCGCACGATCGCCCCCCGCGGAGCGGCTTCCGCGAAGACGGAGGCTCCGAACCGCTCGACACGCGTCGCGGGGCGCTTCCAAGCGTCCGGCGGGAGCCCGGCCTTCTCGCACGTCGCGCCGAGGAAGCTCGTCGCGTCGAACCCCTCCTCGACGGCGACCTGCGGCAAGAGCAGCCCGCTCGTCCCGGGAACGGAGACGATCAGTCCGTGCCGGCCGACCACGACACCGCGCTTCCGCTCGTCCGCGGTCGTCCCGGGGACGAGCTCGGGCCGCGTCAGCAGGGAGACCTCGACGGTCAGCGCGTCGATCTCGTCGGACCCGACGGGCCTGAAACGCGGGTCCTCGAGCGCTGCGGCGACCGCCGCGAGGTCGATCGCCCGTCTCCGAGGATGAGTTGGCAACGGGAAGCCGACGCACCCGCGCAGCCCCCCTTTCGGATAGGTACGAAGGGTGACGAACGCGCCGCCCGGCTCCGTCCACGCCGGGTCGTCCGGGAGAGCCCAGAGGGTGGATCGGATCCCGAGGGCGTGCTCGATGGCGGTGCGGGCCCGGCGTACCGCGGACTCACCGATCGGATCGGGTATCATCGCCTATAGGAGGCTGACGCGCGCGATATTCCTATCGGTCGCCGTTCAACCGGAACCGGCGAGCGGCAGGACCGCGTTCGCGTCCGAACGGGTAGGGAGGGAGGCGTCCATCTCGAAGATCGCGCGGACCACCTCGCGGCCGCGCGCGGTGATGCGGTATTCCTCGTCCTCGTGGGTCAGCAGACCCCCGTCGACGAGCCTCCGTAGGTGGAAGGCGAGCTTGGGGGAGTCGTCTAGGCCGGCGGCGTGCATCGCCTCGGAGAAGGAGATCGGCCCCTGGAGGGCTCGCTGAAGGATCGCGCGCCGCAGGGGGTTGGCGATCGCCTCCAGCATCTCGCGCGTCTCGGAGGAGGTGACGGTGGCCGTCAGCGCGCGGACGTCCGCGGCGCCCAGGCGCGAGGGGTCGTAGGAGATCACGAATGGCCCGTGTCCGTCCATCGCCTCGGTCATCGCCCCAACGAGCGGGAGGATGTCCGCGCGACGGTGGTGCGTGAAGCATCGATCGACTTCCTCCAACAAAACCGCAGCGACCGGATGCGCCTGGGCGAACTCGCGGATCGTGCGGACGATCTCGGAGGGGTTCTCGTAATCCGGCACGACGTGCGTGAGCCGAGGGCGCGCCGCGGGTGCGTGCGGCGAGAGGACCAGCACCGATAGCTCCGGCCGAGCCCCCCATTCCCGCAAGAGGTGGTCGAGGTCGCCCCGCCGCCCCGAGGGTCTACGGAACTCCAGCACTCCGCGAGCGACCTCCAGGACCTTCTGGACCTGCTCGATCTGGAACGGTTTGCGTATGTAGTCGAAGGCGCCGGCCTTCAGCGCCTCGACCGCGGTTTCGACCGTGGCGAAGCCCGTGACCATCACGACGAGGGTCTGCGGCCAACGCCTCCGGACCTCCTTCAGCAATTCAAGACCGCTGTGCCGTGGCATCTTGAGGTCGGTGAAGACGACGTCGACGTCCCGGCCCTCGAGCTCTTCGAGGGCTTTGGGTACCGAAGGGGCGATGGCGACCTCGTGGCCGTCCGCCTCGAGTAGGTCACCGAGTTCCTGCCGGAAGACCGCATCGTCGTCGACCACGAGAATGCGCATGTGGCCGCGAGGAGCGGCGAGCCCCCCATCACCCTTGCGCAGGACCGAAGGGCTCGACGGTACTCGCGTCGACGACGGAGGGGAAGGCGTCACGGGTGCGCCTCCTCGCGCACGAGCGGGAGGCGGACCGTGAATCGGGCGCCGCTGTCCGGCACGTTCGCGACCGTGATGGTCCCTTGGTGGCTCTGGAGGATGCCGTGGCAAATGGCGAGACCCAACCCCGTGCCCTTCCCTTCCGGCTTGGTCGTGAAGAATGGCTCGAAAATGTGCGGTAGCGCGCTGGCCGAGATGCCGGGGCCGCTATCGGTGACCTCGACCACGGCCTCGTTCCCGTCGCCGCGCACCTCGACGAGGATCCGACCGGGGCCATCGATCGCCTCGTAGGCATTGTTCAGCAGATTCGTCAGCACTTGGATCAACTGTCCCCGATCGCCACGGATCGGCCACGGCCCGGGGGCGTAGCGGGTATCGATCTCGACGTCCGCGCTCTGCTTGCCGCGCACGAACTCCACCGCGTCGCGTGTGACGTGGACGAGATCGAGCGAGCTGAAGTTCGGCTCGGACCGGCGGGCGAAATCGAGCAGGCCCCGGACGATCCGGTCCGCGCTCTCCACCTGAGCCGTGATCGTCTCGATCCGAGCGCGTATCCAGGGGTCCGAGGCGCGACGGCGGATGCTCTCGGCGACGAGCATGACGTTGGCGAGGGGAGTGTTGATCTCGTGAGCCACGCCGGCGGCGAGTTGACCGATCGAAGCGAGGCGATCACCATGGGCAGCGGACTGCTCCCATCGACGCCGTTCAGAGAGATCGACCGCAACGCCCACGTAATGGGTGGTCTCATTCTGATCGTTCTTAACGGCGGTGATCGTGAGCAGGACGGGGCGTTCCTGGCCGCGCCGGTCCCGGTTCATGATCTCGCCGGACCAGTGTCCGATGGCGGGGTTCAGCAGATCGGCCCACATTCGCTCGTAGATCTCGGGACGGCTGCGGCGGCTGCGGACGAGGTTCGGTTTCCGGCCGATGCACTCCGCGCGCGAGTATCCGTAGATCTGCTCGAACGCCGGGTTCACATCGATGAGGATTCCCGAGGGGTCGGTGATTTCCATCGCGTTCGTGCTCGTCAGGAACGCCTCGTAGAAGAGACGCCCCTGCTCCTCGTCCGTTGTGCCTTGGATCGGCACGACCGTCAAGAGCCACTTCCCGATGGGTCCGTTCCGTACGTAGATGTCCAATTGGCTTGCGCTGCTCACGGGCCGGCGACCCGAGCGAGCGAGCCGAGCGCGATAGGATTGATCCGGGCTCGGCTCGGAGGCGATAATGGCTCGGAGACCGGGATCGTCCGTCCATCCCGGTATCCGGTCCACGGAGGCCGGTGCCGGGCGGACTTCCGGCGCCGCCAGCAGATCAAAACGAGGGTTCCGCCAAGCGATCTGACCCCCGGGGCTCACGAGCGCGACACCATACGGGAGCTCGTTGAGGATCTCGGGCGCGAACGTTTCGATCGGCTCCATGTGCGGTTCTGCTCGCTCGGGGTACCACCGAGGATTATACAGGGTCACCAAGTCAACTCTACCGCACCGGAGGATTATACCCTGAAGCCCGCCCCCTCGAGGTTGGTGATGCCGCGCCCTATCGTCCTTGTCGCGGAGACCTCGAGCCTCGGTGCGGCTCTGCTCGGCCTGCTCGAGGCGGAGGGATATTCGGTACGGTCCGTTCCGAGCGTGAGGGCCGCCCAGACCGTTCTCCGTGCCCCCGGTACTGAGGGAG
>JAKAZU010000121.1 GCA_021826525.1 Thermoplasmata archaeon | reverse complement strand
GCAGGCCATCAGGCCGAGGAGGGGCCCACCGAAGCTGGGAGGCATCCCGAATCCCTGGCCCTCCCCGACGACGATGTCGGCCCCGTACTCGCCCGGCGGCTGGAGCACGGTCAGTGCGAGCGGGTCGGCGCTCACCACGAGCGGAACGGTCCCGATGGCCGATTTGAGGTCGAGAACGCGCTCATCCACGAGTCCGAAGCCGTTGGGAACGTCCGCGAGCACCCCGAAGACGTCCCCCCGGCGCACCTCGCGGTCGATCCACTCCCCATCGAGCGTCCCGGTCGCTGGGTCGAACGGGATCTCCGCCACCTTCAGGCCGAGCCCGACTCCGTAGTTCCCGAGGACGCTCTTCTCCTCCCAAGGCAGGCTCGCCGGAACGAGGAAGCGATCTCCGAGGTGGATGCGTCGGCATAGGAGCATCGCCTCGCCGGCGGCCGTGGCGCCGTCGTACAGCGAGGCGTTCGCAACATCGAGGCCGGAGAGCTCGACCCACAGGCTCTGGAACTCGAAGAGGGCTTGGAGCATTCCCTGGCTCGCTTCGGGCTGGTACGGCGTGTACGAGGTCAGGAACTCGCTCCGTGAGATCAGCGCGTCGACGACGGCGGGGAGGTAGCGCGAGGAGATCCGGCCCCCGAGGAAGTTCGAGAAGCGGGAGACCGGCTTGTTGCGCGCGAGGATCTTGTCCACGTCGGCGACCACTTCGGGTTCCGTGCGACCCGGTCCGATGCCCATGCGGCCGACCCGGACCCCCTTCGGAATGTCGGCGAACAGCGCATCGAACGATGGGAGCCCGAGCGAGCGGAGCATCTCCGCCTCCTCCGCCGGGCTGTCCGGAATCCACCGCGACACGAGGCTCTCCCGGACCGGTCGCAAGTGGCTCTCGGATTAAAGCGGTTGGTGTCGGGATTCGCGCCTGCCCGCTCGATAGGACAAGCCTATGCGCCCGGTCCGGTGACACGCGGAGAGGAACCCATGGCACAAACCGCCTCCGCACGCCGTCCGTCCCGCTCCGGGGCGGAACGGCCCTCCCCGGCGTCGGTCGAGATCCTCGACATCGCCTTCCACCGCGCGGACCTCTCCAACCCGAAGGGGCGCACGAAGGCCGAGCGCGACCGCCACCGGGCCGAGCTCAAGGTCGTCCGGAGCGCGGCGACGGTGATCCGGCTCCTTCAAGCGGAAACGCGCCGGTTCCGCCGCCCCCCGCTGACCGACTTCGAACGAGCCCTGATCGCCCGCCGGTTCGGCGAGGGGACGCTCGATCGATCGCTCACCCGAGTCGGACGTGCCGTGGACCGCATCCGGGGTCTGCAACGGGATTCCGAGCGGGCCGTCCATCACGCGGCGGGGGCCGACGAGCTCGGGGTCGAAGTTCGCCGGTTCTACGGTCGCATGGCGAGCCATGTGCGCGAGATCGACGCCGACCTCGCCCGGCTCAAGCAGCTCGATCGGTTCCGAGAGGACCGGCCCCGACTCGATCCGAACGCCCCCACGCTCGTCGTCGCGGGGTTCCCGAACGTTGGGAAGTCCTCGCTGGTCGCGCGCCTGTCTTCGGCGCACCCGAAGGTCGCCGACTATCCGTTCACCACGCTCGCGATCGCCGTGGGACACGCCGACCTCGGCTTCGACCGCTGGCAGGTGCTCGACACCCCGGGAGTCCTCGGCCGCTCCCACCGAGCGAACCCGGCCGAGGCCGAGGCGCGGACCGCCGTCGAGCGGGCCGCCAGCGTCGTGCTCTTCGTGCTCGATCCGACCCCCGGGGCCGAGCCGCCGCTCGAGGAACAGGAAGAACTTCTCGCCCGCTGGAAGCGGGAACTGCCCGGTCGCCCGATCCTCGAGGTCGAGACGAAGGCCGATCTGTTTCGTCGCCCGGGAAGCGAGCGCCTCCAAGTCTCTTCGGCCACGGGCGAGGGGCTCGACGAGCTCTGGGAGAGGATCCGAGGGATTTGGAGCTCGATGCCGCGACCCGAGCGCCTCCCCGAGAAAGAGGACGCGCCGGAGGACGAAGAGCGCCCGCGCGCCGGCGCCTATCGAGGGCGCCACGCGGCCCGGTAGCCCAAGGATCGGTGCAAGCCCCGTGGTGGGGGAGGATACGGGGGTCTCCGCATCGAAGGTCCTACCGGGGGAGCTCGCGGGGGCGGTTGTGGAGGGAGTCCCGATCGTGCTCGTGAACTTCGGGGAGTCGATTCGAGCCCTGCAGGGAGAGTGCCCTCATCTCGGAGCCTCGCTCGCGGAGGGAACACTCGTCGGCCGGCGGCTGACGTGCCTCCTGCACGAGGCGGCCTTCGACGCGGGCACCGGGGCGGTCCTGGCCGATCCGTTCGGGATCCAATCCCCCGCGGGGGAGGTCCCTGCGGCCCGCACCGATCCGGTCCGCATCGACGGCGACCGCGTCGGGGTCGATCTTCCGTAGACCCCGGGCGCTCAGATCGTGAAGGACTTCCCGTTCTCGGGGAGCACGACCTCGAACTCGGTCGCGAGGGCGTCGCGGAGCGGCTCGCGG
>JAKAZU010000120.1 GCA_021826525.1 Thermoplasmata archaeon | reverse complement strand
CTCGGTGAACAGCTACAGCGGTACATCGTCCGAGGGAGTCCGCGCGCCCGAGACGCCCAACCTGAGGAAGCCGTTCGGTTCCGATGCCCTTGGGAGTTGGAGAGCTGAGCCCGGCAACCGACCGGTGTTTGGCGATTCTCCTACAAAGCTGCCTCGGCTTCGTCAATACCGGCGCGCTCGTCACCGTCGCAGCGCCCGGGGCTACCCGACCGCTCGGAACCGGTAGAACGATCGCCCGTCGGCCAGCGGGTAGGACTCGAGGCGGACCTCGTCGCCGATCTTCAAGGCCGTCCACGGCCGGCCCTCGATCCGGCCGAAGAGGCGCAGGGGAGAGCCGGCAAGATCGACCAGGCCGACGGCGAAAGGCACGTCGGCCTCCATCCCGAGGGGCGCCCCGCCCAGCACCGCGCTGAACGCATAGATCCGTCCGTGCTCGGGCAGATCGATCCACTCGAGCTCTTCCCCGTGGCAAATCGGACACGCGACGCGCGGGGGCCAGTGGACTTCACCGTCCCGGGGGCAGCATGTGGTCGAGACACGGCCTTCCTTGAGCCGGTCGTAGAACCGCGACAGCCGAGTCTGTCCGGCGCCTTGGAGCGGGAAGAAGTCCAGAAGGAAGGGAGGCGAAGGCGCCACCACCACCTTCGGACGCGGCCGCTCCGAGGGGACCGACGTGGGCGGTGCGGGAGCGACGGTCACCCGGGGGCGCTTACGGCCGGGGGGCGCGGGTTCGCTCATCGCCCGCCACCTCCTTCGTAGACCATCACGGAGTGCACGTTGGCGCTCCCCGAGAGATTATGGACGAGCGCGAAGCGAGGATCGGGGACCTGACGCGCTGCCGGGACGACTCCCGCAAACTGTTGGAAGACCTCGACGGCTTGCGCGATCCCCGTCGCCCCGAGCGGGTGGCCGCATCCGAGAAGCCCCCCTCGCGGGTTGATCACGATATCACCACCGAGATCGCTCCGCCCCTCAAGCGCGTACGATCCTCCCTCGCCCGGCGGGCACAGACCGAGCGCCTCGTACTCGACGATCTCCGAGATGGTGAAGCAGTCGTGGATCTCGGCAAAGTCGATGTCCTGGATGGTGAGATTGGCCCGGCCGAGCGCCTCGCCGGCGGCTCGTGTCAGACCGGGCCACTGCGTCAGCGACCCCGCGTGGGCGAGGTTGTGGAAGTCGGAGTACTGACCGGTCCCCCGAATCCATGCTGGACGATCGGTGAAGCGGCGAACGAACTCTTCCCCGGCCACGACCACGGCCGCCGCACCATCGGTCATCGAAGAACAGTCTCCCAGCCGCAGCGGGGGCGCGACCACCGGAAGGCCAAGCAGCTTCTCGGAAGAGAACGTCTTGGCGTAGAACTGCGCGGTCGGGTTTGTATTCGCGAACCGGTGGTTCTTCTCGGAGACCCGCGCCAACGCTTCCGTCGTCGTCCCGTGCTCGAGCATATGGCGCTGGGCCACCATCGCGAAGAACGGTGGCGCGGTCGCTCCGTGCGGCCCGTCCCACGCCCGGTCCATCACGCATCCCATCGAACTGTTCGCCTCGGCCATCGACGGCAGGTTCATCTTCTCCACACCGACCGCGACGGCCACGTCGGAGAGCCCGGCCGCGATCGCGGCGTAGGCCGAACGGATCGCGGACTGACCGGAAGCGCACGCGAGCTCGGTGCGCTGCAGGATGCGATGCGGCCGAAGCCCCATCTGCTCGGCGGCGAGCGGCGCCACATGCGACTGGAATGCGAAACGCTCGGGCTCCGCGGAACCCACGAATAGGGAGTCGACGTCCTCGGCCCGCAACGCAGGCACCGCGCGGAAGAGCGCGGCCCCCACCTCCTGAGCGAGTTCCGACCACGTGGTAGGGCGCACCCCGAAGGGTGTGGTCGCACCTCCCACGATCGCCACGCGCCGGCTCATCGTCGCTCTCCCCGGAGCGCCTCGACCACGCGGTCCCCGGCATCGGAGGTGGTGGCCGTGCCACCTTGATCATACGTGCGCGCGCTCCCGCGCTCCAGGACGCCGGCAATCGCTCGCTCGAGGCGATCGGCCTGGGCGGTGAGGAGGCGATCGCTGTTCCGGTCGGCGAGCCAGCGCAACATCATCTCCACCGCGAAGAACGTCGCGAACGGGTTGACCTGGTTCTTCCCCGCGTACTTCGGCGCGCTTCCGTGGACCGGCTCGAACATCGCATGGTCGTCACCGATGTTTCCCCCGGCGGCGAACCCCATGCCCCCCTGCAACACCGAGGCGAGATCCGTAATGATGTCCCCCATCATGTTCGTGGCGACGACCACGTCGTAGTGCTCGGGGTTCCGCACGAGCCACTGGGTGAAGGCATCGACGTACGCGTAGTCCCGACCGATCGTGGGGAAGTCCGACGCGACACGGTCGTAGGTCTCGCGGAAGAAGCGGCAACCCTCCATCACGTTCGACTTGTCTACGCAGGTGACCCGTCGAACCCCGTCCTCCGGAGCGCCCCGGTCGCGGCGCTGGGCAGTTTCGAAGGCCCGTCGAAGGATCCGCTCGGAGCCCT
>JAKAZU010000119.1 GCA_021826525.1 Thermoplasmata archaeon | reverse complement strand
GCGTGCTCGCGGTGCTGATGAAGGCCCACGTGACCCCGAGGAGGGCATTCAACAGCGTGAACCAACCCGTGAGCGCGGGGCTGCCGCGTCCCAGGAGGATGTAGATCGGCCCCCACAGGAACAGGAGCATCAAGAGCACCCGACCGAAGAGCGAGCCCAAGAACACCGACTTCGGCGAGCGGGTCTCGACCGCCCGGCCCGATTGGAAGAACAGCGCGGTCGCGGCCGCGCTGGACCCGAGGTAGACAATGAAGATCGACGCGTCGGACAGCTGAGCGTTCTGCCAGAGGAAGACCGGGAATGGTCCGTAGAACATGTCGAAGCCGACGCTCATCACGCCGAGGGCCGCGAGGAAGAGGATCTCCCGCCCCTTCAACCGCTCGACGGGACCCCGCGCGATGTCGACGATGTTGAGCACGCGCGAGCGGAAGTGGCGGTAGCGTTCGACGACCCCGCGATGCAGATTGACGAGCTCGGCGACGGCGCGTCGCTCGATGCGGCTCGTCGGCTCTTCGATCCAAGCCCATGCGATGATCGCGCCGACGACCGCGAGGATCCCGGAGAGGACGAGGAGCCCCGTCATCACCTGGACGGCGGACTGATTGACCCCGATGACGAACAGCCAGACGATCCCGATGGCGAGCCCCACCGTCGTGCCGATCCCTGAGATGAGACCGAAGAGACCGATGTCCCCCGGCCACCATCGCTTGTGGCGAGTCTCCAACAGGAGCATCGTGCCGATCGGCGCGCTCGCGGCGCAGGCGAGCCCTTCGACGACGTTGAGCCAGAAGTAGCTGGAGAGGTCCGGGGCGAACGCGATCGCGATGATGCTGAGGCCGGTGGCGAGGAACGATCCGACGAGGAAGTACTTCCGGTGGGCGACGCGATCGGAGAGGTTCCCCCACAGGATCGTGAACGGGACCTGGCTCATGCTGCTCGCGCCGATGATGATCGTGACGGCGAACGCCGAGGCTCCGAAGTGCTGGAGCGCGAGCAGTGGGATCAGCGGGGTTGCGATCCCGTCCGAGATGGCGAGCGGGAGGTAGGCGAGGAACCAGAGATCGCTCGTCGAGGGTCGGATCGGTTGGTGGATGGTGATGTCGACCACGGCCGCCGTCCAGTGCCCTTCGGACGAACGCTTCGACTTTGGGGCCGAGGCATAAAGCGTCCGTTACTCAGGAAGCAGGGGGAGCCGGACCGCCGCTCGGCGGCTCTAGGCCACGGGAACGCCGAGCTCGTGGAGCAGGGAGCGATGCTCCTCCGTGGAGATCCACTCGACCTTGAGGTAGTCGCGCAGGTACTCGTCCGAGACGTCGAACCGCCGGGCCTCTTCCACCACGAACCGGTATGCTTCGACCTCCGTCCATCGCTGGGTATACCCCACGGACCGATCGTACAGGTCGGCCCCATCCCGACGCTGGCGGACATGGCAGAGCTCGTGGTAGATGTCCATGAACAGCATCGTCGCCGAGCTTTTCCGGAGGTGGGCGGCGCCGACAACGATGCAGTCGGACGCCGGCGAGACCACCGGCTTCCAGCCGCGCGGAGCGCCCGGGAACTTCTTCTTCGGGGCGACGTACATCCACATGTCGTCGGCGACGAGCTCGATCTCGGTGGATCGGAACAGCTCTGCGCGCTTGTCCGCATCCGGCTCGAGCCGACGGGCGGTCGGCAGACGATCGAGGGTCGGGAAGACCCCGAGGATCGGGTGTCGACCGAGGGGGAGCTCCCGCCGGATCTCGAAATCCTTCGGGGGTTCCCCCCGTGGCGAGGCCGGCTTCGCAGGGGGAGACATCGCGAGGAGCCGAACCTCTTCCCCTGATAAAATCCACCGGACGGGTTCGTGAACGGCCGCGCCCTGGGACCGACTGCTCTCCTATACCTTCGAATCCTAGCCCCGACGGAGATCGGATGCCACCCCCGCTCACCTTTGCACGCGTACCGGGCGTTCGGCTCGGCCACGCGACGACCCTCGACGGTGCGAGCGGCGTGACGGTGGTCCGGTTCGACCGCGCCCGCCCCGTGGTCGTCGACGTGCGGGGCGGAGCGTCGGCGACCTACGACATCGCATCGCTCGCGCTCGATGCCACCTTCGGACGGCGATGGGCGATCTTCCTTTCGGGCGGAAGCCTCTACGGTCTCGACGCGGCACGCGGGGTCCGGACCCGCATCCTGGAGGAGGGCGAGGGCCAGCCGGCCTTCGCGAGCCCGAGCCGGGTGGTCCCGATCGCCGGCGCCGCCCTCTTCGACCTGCCCGTGGAGAGCGCGGCGATCCCAGATTACCTTCCGCTGGGGTACGAAGCGACCCGGGTCGCGGGCCGATCGGCGGCGCCCTCCGGCCACGTAGGCGCCGGCGCCGGAGCGACGGTGGGCAAGTACCTGGGGCGGTCTCGGGCGATGCGCGGTGGCCTCGCGAGCGCGGCCGTACGGATCGCCCGTGGTGGCACCCTGGGTGTCCTCGTGGTGGTCAACGCGGTGGGGGCGGTGCGCGATCCCCGCAACGGCGCCTGGATCGCGGGTGCTCGCGCCCGCAGCG
>JAKAZU010000118.1 GCA_021826525.1 Thermoplasmata archaeon | reverse complement strand
ACCACATCCGATTCTCCGGCCACGTCCACCTCCAGGGAGGATCGTGCATGGAGATCCTCGCGTTGCTCGGGAAACGTCGCGAGGTCATCCAAGCCGCCGAGGACCTCCGAGGGATCAAGGGCGTGGCGTTCGGCGACTATTCCCTCACAAGCCCGAGCATCATCGGTGGCCGAACGGGGCATCGACACCCCCACGCGGGGCCCGGTCCCCCGCGGAACCGCGCTCGTGGGCGGTGACAAGACTACCCCCATGTAACCTCGAGACTATCTGCGGCTCTGCGCATTTCTATCCGATGACGGGCTGGGAGGACGAGCCCGCTCGCGGCGCCCGGGTCGACGACCGGGTCCTCGAGATGCTCTCCGAACGCGCGAGCCGGATCGCGTTTAGCGGGCTCCGCCGTGCCCTCGGTGTTCACCCCGAGTCCCTCACTCGCGCCCTGCGTCGTCTCGAGCGGGCCGGCACGGTCACTCACACCGAGGGCGGATACGCCCTGACGGAATCGGGACTGGGCGGATCGGGGGGAGCTTCCCATCCTCGAACGGTCGCGTCGGTCCAGCTCCCCCCCGGCGCCCAGGCCGAGGACATTCTCGGCCGCCTCGCGGGTCGCTGGTTCGGCAGCCTGCGCTGGGTGGGAATCCATGAGCACCCGGGGGACCCGTGGCTCGTCTGGTCCACCGAGCGCGGGCGTGCTCACTTCATGCTGACGATTCGCCGCGGCTCGCTCCGCGTCCTGACCAGTGTACCGGCCGGTGGAGCCGGGACCGAGGACGGTGCGGCGTACGAACTTCTCGCTCAAGCCGTGGACCGCATCCGGACCGTGGCTCCCCGGAGCGATTCGTCCGTGCTCACTCTTGAGGCGGAAACGCTCCCGTCGCCTCCGTACGCCAGCTGACACTCCATCCTGTGACCGGGTCCGGCCCTTTCTGCTCAATATCCTCGAGCTCGCGCTATGGATTCCCGATCGCCCCGTGCGATCGGAAGGAACACCATGGGAGAAGGAAACGAAGAGTGTGGAGGGGGGCCCGCGCACGGACCGTGGGCTTGGAGCGCCTATCGAGCCTACAACGAGCTGCTTCGAGAGAAGATCAAGAAGCAGTTCGAAGCCCAGGAGGGACCGTGGATGGACCAGCTCGCGAAGCTGCTCGTCGAGCTCGTCAATGCCCGCTGGGAAGGCGGGCGCAAGGGCGAGCGGGACGAAGCGGAGATCGCGGCCAAGCTCGACAAGCTCCTCTCGGAGTGAACGGCATGCCATTCCCCACCCCGAGCGGGCCGGCTCCGTGGCCCGTCCCCCAGCCCCCGGTGCCGTTCCCCGGCCCGGGGTGAGGGGCCCCGCCATGACCCTCTCGGCGGCGTCCGGGGCGACCTGGGCCCGGCGAGCGGGGAGCGGCCGCCCTCACGGGGCGGCCGGGACGTGGACGGACGTGCGCGTCAGCCGCTGACCGTCGCCTGAACGATGCGGACCGGCGCCTTCGGCCGGTCGTTCGAGTCCCGAGGGACCGCAGCGATCTTCTCGACGACCTGCTGGCCGGAGCGAACGCGACCGAAGATCGCGTGGCGGTTGTCCAGCCACGCGGCCGGTCCGAGCGTGATGAAGAACTGGCTCCCGCCAGTGTTCGGCCCGGCATTCGCCATGGAGAGAACCCCGGGCCCATCGTGACGCAGTTCGCGGTGGAACTCGTCCGGGATGGAGTACCCCGGCCCGCCCGTACCATCTCCCTTCGGGTCGCCTCCCTGGATCATGAACCCCGGGATCACCCGGTGGAAGGAGAGTCCGTCATAGAATCCCTTCTTGACCAGACCGATGAAATTCTCAGCGGTCTTCGGCGCCTTGTCGCGGAACACTTCGATGCGGATGTCGCCCATCGTCGTCTGAAACTGTACGGTCGGATTCGCCATGGTTCTTCCCTCCCCCGTGGGGGCCGGACGCGAGAGCGCGGAGCCGTACTTGAGGGGCGCGGGAGCGACGGCTAGTAGAAGTGCTCGTGGACGAGCAGGAGATAGACCAGGATCACGATCGTCACGATCACCGGGACCGTGACGAAGGCGGAGGCGAGCACATTCCCCGTGATGTTCGCCCGGCTGTTGTAGATTGGACGCCCCACGTCGAACAGGAAGGAGACGATCAGCACCAAGACCGCGAGCGCGTAGGCCCACAGCGCCTGGTCCCACAGGCCGAAGGCGACCGCGAGGAGGATCAGCCCGAAGACGAGGGTCACGATCCCCGCGAGGAGGGTCGGGCCGAACCACGTGGCGAACTGGCCGGAGGAGATCGCGTGGACGAGGTTCGCCAGGACCACGATGATCCCGCCGACGAACAGGAAAGCTCCGACGATGCCGACCAGGATCGCGATGACCGCGACGCCGAGGGGCAATCCGGGGGTGCCGTATCGGTCCGTCATCGAGCGCGGATACATGTCTGCGCGTCCTACTTAACCACTCGTCTTTCGCGCCCGAAAGCCCGTCCTTATCTGGCCGTTCTCCGTCGCCGGGCGCCCCCAGCAGCGCACTCGGAGTGCGGAAGGAGTCGATGGAGGATCTCGGT
>JAKAZU010000117.1 GCA_021826525.1 Thermoplasmata archaeon | reverse complement strand
ATCCGGCCGGCGATCGACGCGATCGTAGCGGCGCATGCGGCGAAGACGCCGGGAGAGTTGCGCGCCACGACCCGGCGGCTCGGAGAGATCGTGGGATCCCCCTCGATCGCGACGCAGGCCTACTACCTCGCACGGGGGGCCGAAGGCGGATCGGCCGGAGATCTTGCGACGGACATCGCGCGCTCGATCCGGCGGCTGAAGCTCTCGGGCCTCGAGCGGAACTATCTCGCGCATCGCCGCCGGCTGATGGTGCTCGACCGGCAGCGGAACCAGGAGTACATGGAGGAGATGCGGGCGCAGGCGACGCGCGGTTCGACGCGCGCGGCCATCCAGCGCCGGCGCCGCACCGAGCGCTACGCGCACTTCTACTACGGGCTCTGGGGCTTCCGCTCCCGGGTCGGACGGGCGCTTAAGAACGAGATGTTCTGGCGAGTGGTCGCGCATCTGGAGGGCGTCACCATCGCGAACCCGGTCCAGGTCGCGCGGGGCTATCCGCACGAACTCTCCGGAGGGATGCTGCAGCGGGTGATGATCGCGATGGCGCTGTGCTCCGAACCGGATCTGCTCATCGCCGACGAACCGACGACCGCGCTCGACGTGACGATCCAGGCCCAGATCCTCGAGCTCATGCGCGACCTGAAGGATCGGGTCGGCACGGCGATCATGCTGATCACCCACGACCTCGCGATCATCGCGGAGGTCGCGGACCGCGTCTGCGTCATGTACGCCGGCCAGATCGTAGAGACCGGCCCCGTCCGCGACATCTTCAGCCGCCCGCTCCATCCGTACGCGCAGGGCCTCCTCGCTTCGATCCCTCGCCTCGATCAGCCGGACAAGGAGCTCGCCTCGATCCCGGGCTCGGTCCCGAACCTCATCCATCCCCCCGAGGGCTGCCGGTTTCACCCGCGCTGCCCGTACGCGATGCCGATCTGCAAGGAGAAGCGGCCCCCGACCACGGTCGAAGGACCGGGTCACACCGTCGCGTGCTTTTTATACGAGGGACCAGTCGCGACGGACTAGGGAAGTCCTTTGCTGCCGAGCGGCGACGATCGAAGCGAATCGCCGGTCGTCATCTCGGCCCGCCGGGTCCGAAAGTACTTCCCGATCCGCGGCGGGCTCTTCTCGACGCACATCGGGGACGTGCGTGCGGTCGACGGGGTCACGTTCAACGTCCGGGAGGGCGAGACCGTCGGCCTCGTCGGCGAGTCCGGATGCGGCAAGACGACGGTCGGACGCCTGTTGCTCCGCCTGATCGAAGCGACCTCCGGTCACGTGTACTACCGTCCTCCGCCCCAGATCGACAGCCAGCTCGACGGGCTCTACGCCCGGCTCTCGCGTTCCGAACTGGGCGATCGGGACGGGGCGAAACGGGGAACGCTCGCACCGGATGCGGCGACCGCGCTCGAAGAGCTCGACGAGCTCGCCGACCAGTACTCGATCAACCGGATGGGAGCGGGGCGGCTCCGAGACCTGCGCGGCAAGCTTCAGATCGTCTTCCAGGACCCGTTCAGCTCGCTGAGCCCGCGCATGCTCGTGCGCGATATCATCGCCGAGCCGCTCGAGATCCACCACTCGGGCAACCGACGGGAACGGCAACGGCGCGTCACCGAGCTTCTCGGGGAGGTCGGACTGAACCCGGAGCACGAGTGGCGTTTCCCGCACGAGTTCTCCGGAGGCCAACGTCAGCGGATCGGGATCGCCCGGGCGCTCGCGCTGCGGCCGGAGTTCATCGTGCTCGACGAGCCGACCAGCGCGCTCGATGTCTCGGTTCAGGCGCAGATCCTCGGCATCCTGAAGAAGCTCCAGTCGGAGCACCGGCTCGCCTACCTGTTCATCTCCCACCACCTTTCCGTCGTGCGGGCGATCAGCCACCGCGTCGTCGTCATGTACCTCGGGAAGGCCGTCGAACAGGCGTCGACCGAGCGGCTGTTCTCCGAGCCGCTCCACCCGTACACGCAGGCCCTTCTCTCGGCCATCCCTATCCCGGACCCCACCCTCAAGCGCGAACGGATCGTGCTGGCCGGTGACGTCCCGAACCCGGCCGCGCCTCCACCCGGCTGCAGCTTCCACACCCGTTGCCCGGCCGTGATGCCCGTCTGCTCGAAGATCGAGCCCCCCTTGCTCGAGATTCGGCCCCAGCACTGGGTCGCCTGCCATCTCTACCCCACTTCGATACGGGGCGAGAGCGTGACGCCGCCCGAGGAAGCGGCGAGCTCCGACAGCGAGGCCCCAGCCCCTCCGGCCTAGAGAGGGAAGCGCGGCGATGTCGCCGATCCTCGACCCGCCGGGTCCTGCCGAGCCCCCTCCGCTTCCCCAAAGCGGGATGGATGCCCCGTACCGGGCCCAACTTGACCGGGTCGCCCAGGAGAAGCAGGCGGCACTCGCGGAACCCGGCCTCTCTTGGCATGACTGGCTGTACTTCTCGGCATTCAAGTGGTGGCTCGCGATCACCTTGATCGTGGTGGACGGGTGGATCGTCGGGTACTGGATCGAGGTTCCGAACGTCTACGGGCTCGCGGCCTCGCTCGCCCTGGCCCTCTATCTCGAGTTCGTTCTGTACCAGTATCTCTGGTACCGCCCGGAGCC
>JAKAZU010000116.1 GCA_021826525.1 Thermoplasmata archaeon | reverse complement strand
TGGACTCGTAGAACGAGCGGGTGCTGGCGGTCTCGAACGTCGAGCTGCCGTACGGTAGGATCCTGGCCACCATCGAGCCGGCCGTCGGGGCCGCGAACTGCCCGACGCCCCCGGTCGGTCCTCCGACGAGGCCGAACTGCGGCGATAGGCCGCCGGGGATGGGGTTGCCCGGGAACGGCCCGTTCTCATGCTCGGTGCCCTGCCAGGAGTAGTTGTACCAGAGGCTCCCGATGATGTACGACGCCCCCGGCACCGGCAAGGAGAGCTCGTGCGAGCCCACGAAGTACTCGATGCTCTGATTGTTGAAGCCGACGCCGGGATTGAGCCGCGTACGAAGATCGAACGTGGCCGGTAACGGCACCACCTGACCGACGAGCGGGAAGTTGTACTCGTAGATCACCAGGGAATAGTACAGGCCGTAGAACGGATAGGCGATCCAGCCCGAGTAGTTCATCGCCCAGCCGCTGGCCGTCCAGTTGATGTAGATCACGTTCTGGATCCAGTAGATCGGCGCGCCGAGAGCGTTCGCGAGGAAGAAGTTCTGCTGGATCGAGGCGTTGAAGACCGACTGGGTCCCGTGCGAGGTGACCGCAAGACCGTCGAGCGTGAAGTTGTTCTCGACCCCCGAGAGTCGCCCGTTCACGCCGGCGGACGCGACCGCGAGGACATACATCGTGTAGTTGTACGCGTCGAGGGATCCCCAACCGGTGACGAGGTCGTAGCCCGGCCTCGCGACATAGTAGTGGTTCGAGCCGTTGACCGTGTCGGAGAGCGGTAGCGTGGGGAGCGGCGAGGTGTAACCCGACCCGTTCAAGTATCCGGTCGTCGGGGTATGGACGAGCGGCGCGTACTGCTCGTCCGCGAGCTGGTAGAGCCTCGGCTGCAGGAAGCCGACCCAGGCCTGGTGCTGCGCGCCGAGCACATGATCGATCTCCGCGATCACCCCCGCTTCGACCGGGCAGGCGACGCTCGTCCCGGTCCCCTCGCCATAGGACATGCCGATCGATGAGGCGTTCGTGGCGTTGTACCGATAGCCGATATCGGTGATCGTCAACAGCACTCTCGTCGCGATCGCCGCGAGGTCCGGAACCCCGCGGCCGAGGTCGTGGATCAGTGCGTTCGCCGAGCTCGACAGCTGCCAAGAAGGCTCGGCGTAGAATGGGCTGATCCCGCTCGTCGTTCCCATTTGCTCGGAGGGGACGTTCCACACCACGCTCGAGTTGATCTGGAGCGTCAGGGGGTTCAGGGTGATCGCCGTACCTCCGACGGCCAGTACCCCGTAGGTATCCGTCGCGAGGGAGGACGGGAAGGTGGTGTTCACGCTCGGGGGGTTGCCCACCTGCCATGGGCTGTTCGGGTAGTCGCCGGAGTCCCCCGTGGAGGCGAGGACCGTGATGCCGCGCGCCGTGGCCTCCTCCACGTACTGGTTCCACTCGGGGTGGACGGCATCGAGATCGCCCCAGGAGTTCGAGATCACCGAGACCCGCGCGAGCGCCGGATAGCTCGCATTCGGGTTGAGGATGAACGCGAAGGCGGCGTCGAGCTCGGGGTACGTCGGGGTCGTTCCGTACACATCGAAGACGGTGGCTCCCGGAGCGAGCGAGCCGGCCATCTCCATGTCGAGCGTGTTCTCGAGGTTCGCTCCCGTCGTGTCGTAGGACGCGAGCGGCCCCGACGGCATCGCTCCTCCCACGGGCACACCGATGGCGACCGCGTGGGGCTGACCCGGCGGCGAGGTCTGGTTGAAGTAGGCCCGGACGTCCGACGGGACGAACGCGCCCACCGGCTGACCCGGGCTCAGATTCCCGTACGGGGTCGAGATGGGCGTCGAGCCGTTGTAGTATCCTTGCCACAGGATCGTTGCGATCACGGCATTGGTCGGATAGCCCCCCTCGAGGAAGAGAGACTGCTCGTCGTACGCGACCTGGAGGTCGGGACCGTACTGGTACTGCAAGCCGTGGATCTCCGCCGGGGGAAGGTAGCCGGAGGGGTTGGCCGAGCGGATCGCGGGGAGCGCGGGGAGAGAGCGGGTCATCGGAACCACTCCGTGGCCCGCCGAGGTGGACGCCCTCGCGAAGGAGCTGAGACCCACGACCGCCGACACGGCCGGGGCGAGCTCCGAGGGAAGCTCGACCGCGGTGGCCGGGGCGTAGTAGGTGCGTCCGGCGAGGCTCCACTCCTTGACCGTGGTGTGGAACATCCGGTCCGCCGAGGACGGGGACGCCTCGAAGGAGATCGTGACCCGGTCGCTGAAGGTTTGCAGGCCGCGGGCTCCGAGCGCTTCGAAGTACGCTACCGCGGCCGCGTACGTGCCCGGCGAAGGAGCGAACGCCTCGTCGAACTGGCTTGCCGTGAGGTAATGCTGGAACTCCGGAGAGGCCGGATCGCTCAGAGCGCGAAGCAGGCGGGTGAGTTCGCTCGTGTTAGAGAATCCGAGGGTCACCACGACGGGCAACTCGGCGGGAAGCACACGATCGGTGGCCACCGCGCCCGCGAGCCGGTATCCCGCTTCGGAGTAACTGGTCGGGATGTACGTCTCGTTGACCAGGGCCGAGGGAAGCGGCACGGCCCCGCCCGGCCCGCCCGCGAGCGCCGAGAACCCGCG
>JAKAZU010000006.1 GCA_021826525.1 Thermoplasmata archaeon | reverse complement strand
CCGCGCCCTATCGTCCTTGTCGCGGAGACCTCGAGCCTCGGTGCGGCTCTGCTCGGCCTGCTCGAGGCGGAGGGATATTCGGTACGGTCCGTTCCGAGCGTGAGGGCCGCCCAGACCGTTCTCCGTCGCCCCGGTAGTGAGGGAGCGACTTTGATCGTGGCCAGCAATGCCTGGAGCTCGGAGACCGTGAGCCGTTGGACCGTGGGTGCGCTGGGCTCTCGGCCGCTCGTTCTGATCGGAACTCGGGACGCACACCAGCGTAGCCACGGTGATCTCTACGTCATCCATCTACCAGTGCGCCCGGCCCAGCTTCTATCGGTGGTGCATCGTGCGACCAGCGAGCCCGTGATGAACCGGCCAGCCCTCGCGCGCTCGGGCTCCCCGCGGAAGGAGTCGAGGTCGCGCCGAACGGGGGGCTCCCGCGAATGAGATACTGCGTAGACTTCGGTTGACCTGAAGTTCATGTATCGTGCGGGCAACGTTCGCCGCACGGTGCGTTCATGTCTGCCTCCAATAGTTCCAGCGCTCCCGCTACCAAGGGTTCCCCGTCTCCACCGGGAGCCACTCTTCGCCGTGAGGTAAGCCTCGGCGGGCTGACCGCGATCGTGGTCGGTGCGATCATCGGGTCGGGGATCTTCGCACTCGCCGCCACGATGGGATCCGTCGCCGGCACGGCGGCGATCATCGCGCTCGTGCTCCTCGGCGTTGTGGTGATCCTTCTCGCTCTGCCGTACGCCGAACTCGGCTCGGCGTTCCCGATCACCGGCGGGCCCTATTCGCTCCCCCGTCGCGCCCTCGGCAACTTCGCCGGGTTCATGATGGGGTGGGGCTACTTCCTCTACGCGTTCATCGGCACGGCCGCGATTATTGATGTCTTCGTAGAGTATCTGGGAACGTACGTCCCCGGGCTCACCTACAGCACGACGTTCGGGCTCACGATCTCTTACCTCGGCGTGTTGGTGGCCGTCGTCTTCCTCGTCGTCTTCACTCTGATCAACATCGCCGGGATCAAGTGGGGCTCGGTCTTCGCCGTCGTGACGACCTGGGCGAAGATCATCCCGCTCGTGTTGTTCGGGGTCATCGGCCTTTTGTTCCTGCGCGCCGGGAATTTCACCGCCTTCGGCTTTGCCCCGTTCGGCTGGACCGGCGTCGCGTTCGCCATGGCCCTGACCTTCTTCGCGATGACCGGCTTCGAGTCCGGGACGATCCCCGCCGAAGAGGTCAAGGACGCGAAGCGCAACATTTGGCGGGCGACCGTTTACGGCGTCCTGATCGTCATCGCGATCTATATCCTCGTCGCGGTCGCCTTCATCGGCGGCATCAACTGGAGCGCCGTCGGCATCCCCACGGGGGACTGGAGCGCTACGAGCTCGCTATTGCTGAACAACATCGCGAACGGTTGGGGACTCGTGATCCTGGGCACGGTCGTGGTGGCCGGGGCCTTGATCTCGACGCTCGGAGCGGGCGGTGACTGGGTGTTGCTCCAGGGCCGGATGCCCTACGCGATGGCGAAGGACAACCTGTTCTTCAAGTCCCTCGCCCGGGTGAACCCCCGCTTCGGCACGCCCGCAGTCGCGCTGATCTTCGCGAGCGTGCTCACGGGGGTCTTCCTCGTCGCGCTCCCCAGCTTCCCGCCCGTCGCGCTGCTCGCCTCGATCACCACCTTGATCCCGTACGCCGCGGCATCGCTGGCTCTGGTCGTCCTGCGTCGCAACGAGCCGAACGTCGATCGGCCCTTCCGCCTCCCGGGGGCCTGGGTCTGGGCGCCGGCCGCGTTCGTCGTGGCCACGGTCCTCGTCTACTGGGCGAGCTGGCCCTGGACCCTCTTGGGCGTCCTCCTGATGCTCATGGGAATACCGCTGTACTTCTTGTTTACACAGCCGTCGTTCCGAGCGACGGCGAAGCTGCTGGAGATCGGAGTGGTCACGCTCGCGCTGGTCGTCGTGGGCTTCCTCATGGTCTACGCCTTCCCGGCATCGTCGTTCACGCTCGATGGGATCGCTGGCTGGCCGGTCCTCGGGACGATCCTGATCTTCGTGGGCATCCCTGCGTACTTCCTGACGCTGATGTTCCGGCGGACGACGTTCCGTGAGTCGAAGGCGACCTATTGGATCGCCACCTACGTCGGCGGTATCGCGGTCATCAGCTACCTCGGAAATCCGTTCTTCGTCTACGAGAACTTCCTCGCTCCCCCGACCTGGCCGGTCACGATCCAGCCCATGGGCGTCATCAATACACCTTGGGACCTCGTCGTGCTGGTCCTCTTCGGGATCGCGATGTTCGTCTGGGGGTACCGTTCGGCGCTGCGGCCCGGGGAGGGCCTGCAGCCGGTCTCGGACTCGGCCCCGGTAGCAGTTCCCGGGCCGGTAGCCGCCCTCCCCGTCGAGTCGTCGGCACCACGGACCTCGGGCACGGAGACCCTCCCACCGACCCCGACGGACGGTGCCTAGGGAAGGGAGGATCGCGGCGATGACGAACCGAGCACGAGCCGAGTGGGATCCGCTCCGGGAGGTGCTCATCCACCGACCCGGGATCGAGATGTTCTTCGGGTTGACCGAGCCGTACTCGTTCCTCTACGAGCGGGCCTTCAGCATCGACGAGGCGATCTACGAGCACACGACGCTCGAACACGCGCTCACCGAAGCCGGGGTCGAGGTGCAGCGCCTCAAGCGCTTCGCCGTCGACGTCGAGGCGAAGCATCCGGACTTCCTCGACCGCGTGCGCAACGCGATCCTCGGTATCGTCCACTACACGGGGCCGAAGGCGATGGTCGAGCGGTCGAAACAGGCCCTGCGCCGCAACCTCGATCGCTTCGACGCGGAGACCCTGTTCAACTTCCTGCTGCTGCGCCCGTCGGTCCACCTCGAGCGGCATCCGGGCTACCGGATCGTCCTTCCCGAAGTGCGCTTGGAGGTGCCGCTCGCGAACCTATACTTCATGCGGGACCAGCAGGCGCTCAGCCGCGGCGGGTTCATCCTCGGGCGGATGTCCAAGCCGCAACGGATGAACGAGCCGCTTCTCACGGGCACGCTCCTCAAAGTAGGGGGATGCGACATCGCCGGCGAGGTGCGGGCCCCCGGGACCTTCGAAGGGGGGGACTTCATGCCGATGGGTTCCTTCGCCCTCCTCGGGAACGGGGACCGGACCAATGCGGCCGGCATCCGCCAGATCCTGGCGATGCCGATCGGCTTCGACGAGGTCGGCGTCGTCCACCAACCGAGCCATCCGGCGATCCCGGGCAACGAACTCGACCCAATGATCGACATGCACCTCGATACGTACTTCAACGTCCCCGGCGAGGGACTCGCCGTCGGCTGCACACCGCTCCTGAACGCCGCGCGGGTCGACGTCTACCATCGCCACGGTCGCCGCGGCTTCGTCCGCGAGCCGAAGACCGTGTCGTTGACCGAATACTTGAAGGCGAAACACTTCGACCTAATCCCGATCTCGACGCTCGAGCAGATGAGCTACGCGTCGAACTTCCTTTGCCTCAAGGATCGCCACATCCTCGCGGTCGAGGTCGAACAGGAGATCGACCGGGTGCTAGCGACCCTCGCCCAGAGCGCCCGGGCCGATCCGCGCCGCTACAACGGCTTGCTACGGCTGGCGCGGCGGGAGCGGGCGGAGTTGAGCGAACGGAACGAGTTCTTCCCGCACCTGGCCGCTCTGCGCGACCACGGGGTCGAAGCCACGCCGCTCGGGCTCCGCGAGATCACCGGCGGATACGGGGGCGCCCACTGCATGACGTGCGTCCTCGGGCGATCGAGTTAACGCGGCTCGCATCCTGGCCGTGCGGTTTTCCGACCCTTCCCTCGGGCGAGTTACGGGGCCCCACCGCTCGGGCCGGGGCACGGACGGCCGCTCTCGCGCAGGCGCGGCTCGAATTGAGCCCACCCCCGCCCGATGCGGGTACGCGGCCCTCCTATCCGCCGTGCGGGTCCCGGCACGCTTTATACGAATCGGGGGTCCCGCCCCCTCGCACCGATGCCGTTCCCCGAGGCCGTCCACCGCCTGTTGGACAAGAAGATCTGCATGAACTGCTCGGCCCGGAACCCTCCGAAGGCCGTGCGGTGCCGAAAGTGCGGTTACAAGGGCCTTCGGGTCAAGTCCCGCGAACGCTCGGGGAAGACCCAGTAAGCCCCCCGGTCAAGGGTGCGCCGCGCCGGGCGGTTCCCCGCGTAGCTCGCGCTCGAGTTGCACCCGTTTCGCGACCAGAAAGCGAAGGTTCGCCATCCCGTCCCTCCAGCTCGAGAGCTTCGGCGCCCCCCAGCGTTCCCGGTAATGGATCGGCACTTCGATGGCACGTAGCCCGTGGATGAGCACCTCGATCTTGATCTCTTCGCTCAACTGCATCCCGCTCTGGGTCAGCCGGAGCCGGTCCAGGATCTGCTTGCGAAAGACCCACAGGCCGCTCTGGCTGTCGTGCAGCGCCGCCCCCGGCAATCGCGTGACCCAACGATGGTACAGGAGGCCGGTGGTCAGGTTCAGCACCCGGTTCCCGATGCGATGCTCGGTGGACATCGCGCGGGGCGCGAGGTAGGCAAGGCGGTTCCCGGTGATGAAGTCGAGATGCTCGCGCCGCAGGCGGTGTACGAGCTCGGGGATCGCCTCGACCGGGTAGGTCGCATCGCCGTCGGAGGTCGCGATGACCTCCCCGCTCGCCGCCGCAAAACCCGTGCGATAGGCGCGGCCGTAGCCGCGGCGCGGTTCGGCGATGACGCGGGCGCCGTGCGCGCGGGCCTCTTCCGCGGTTCGGTCGGTGGAGAGCCCGTCGACCACGAGGATCTCCCACTCGATACGGTCGGCGGGCGCGACGTTCCGTTCGTCCGCCGCTACGGCGCTGTGGAAGGTGTCGAGCACGTGGACAATGGAACGCTCCTCGTTGAGCGTGGGGATCACGAGGCTGGCGTGCACACCGGCTCGGGAGCCGTTCTACGTTTAAACTTCTTGACGAGTGCCGGCAGGATGGCCCCGCGTCCCCGAGCCCGTCGCCGGTGGGGGCGCTTCCCGACGACCGCCGACATCGGCATCTGGGCGCGGGGATCGAGCCCCTCGGAACTCTTCGAGGCTCTCGGACTCGGCCTCTTCGCGCTGATCACGGACCTCAGGACGGTACGCGCCCACGCCGAGCGAGCGGTCAGCGCCTCCGGCGATGACCCGGTCTCCCTCGCGGTCGCCTACCTGGGGGAGCTGCTCCTGCTCCAGCAGACGGAGGGGTTCCTCGTGCGCGACATCGAGGTCCGCACGCTCGGCACGCCTCCGACCGCGCTGGTCGCCCGAGTGCGGGGCGAGCCGTTCGATCCCGGACGGCACCCGGCACGCATGGAAGTCAAGGCGATCACTCTGCACGCCGCGCGGGTGGATCTCGGCAACGGCCGGGCGCGGCTGATCGTGGACATCTAGGCCGTCAGGGCATCTGCGCGACGATCGCGGAGAGCGCGGCTCCGGGCCGCGGCAGGCGTCCCGCTTTACCGAGGATCCGTTCCAGGGCGGCGAACGTCACGAGCAGGTCCGGCCAGTCGGCGATCCCCATGTGGCCGATCCGGAAGATCTTCCCCGCGAGCGCGCCCTGTCCGCCCTGCACGAGCACGTTGTACTCGCGTTCGAGGGCTTTGCGAAGCTTCGCGTCGTCCAGTCCGTCCGGGTTCCGGACCGCGGTCACGGTATCGGAGGCATAGCGCGGATCGGGGAACAGCTCGAGCCCGAGCGCTTTCACCGCGTCGCGCGATGCCGTCGCGAGACGGTGGGTCCGCGCCAGCCGACCCTCGAGGCTTTCTTCCTGGAGAACGAGCAGGGCCTCGCGCAGCGCGAGGAACAGCGGGACCGCGGGGGTCCAGGGAGTGTCGTTCTTGTCGAGGGACTTGAGATGCGACGCGAGGTCGAGGTAGAACGTCCCCGGGTGCAGCGCCTTCATCGCGCGCTCGGACAGGTGCACGAGGCTGAGCCCAGCGGGCGCGGCAAGGCCCTTTTGGCTTCCCGCCACGACCGCGTCGATGCCCCAGTCCGAGACCGGGACCGGGATCCCGGCGAGGGCGCTGATCCCGTCCACGAGGAAGAGCGCCCCGGACTTGCGCACCGCGGGAGCGAGCTGCGAGAGGTCGTTCGCGAGCCCCACGCTCGTCTCGTTGTGCACCACGCAGACGGCGTGGACGTCCCCCTTGTCGAGCTCCGCGCGCGCGGCATCGATCGGGATGTGCTGGCCCCAGGGGGCGGTGAGGGTCGTGACGTTCGTAGAGTAGCGGCGCACGATCTCGTCGGTCCGTTCGCCGAAGTTGCCGTTGGTCAGAACGAGGGTGCGCCCCTCCTTCGGGACGAGCCCGGCGTACATCGCCTCGAGCCCCGCGGTGCCGCTGCCGGACAGGATCACGGTCCGTCCGGCGGGACCAAAGAGGATCGGGAGCAACTGCCGGATCTCGGCGACGAGGCCGTGGAAGTAGTCCCCGCGGTGGTTCAGGCTCGGCGTGGACATCGCGCGGAGCACCCGGGGGTGGATGCGCACCGGGCCCGCGATGAGGAAGGTCGCGGTCTCGGGATCGAACGTCACGCGCTTCCTCCGGGAATCGGAACCTGCGCCGTGAGGGCTTCGCCGCGCAGCGCGCGGCGGACCTCGTCCATGACTTGGCGACCGGCGCGTCGCTGCGCCTCGTAGGTCGATGCACCGACGTGCGGCGTCGCGATCACTCTCGGGTGCCCGAGCAACTCCGGGTTCATCGGCGGTTCCACCTCGTAGACATCGAGCGCGGCTCCGGCCAATTGGCCCGAACGAAGCGCGGCGAGGAGCGCGGCCTCGTCCACGAGCGATCCGCGTGCGACATTGATGAGGAAGGAACCGCGCTTCATCCGGGCGAGAGCCGCCGTGTTGATGAGGTGTCGGTTCTCGGGCGTCGCGGCCGCATGAAGGCTCACGAGGTCCGACTGCCCGAAGAGCTCGTCGAGCGCCACGAGCGACGTCCCGTCCTCGGTCCGAGGCACGTACGGGTCGTAGGCGAGCGCGTGCACATCGAACGGTGCGAGCCGGCGCGCGACCTCGCGGGCGATCCGGCCGTACCCTACGAAACCCACCGTCCGGCCGGCGAGCTCTCCTCCGCGCGTTCCCCGTTCCCAGCGCCCCGCCTTGGTGCCGGCGACCGAAGGCCAGAGTTCCCGCACGAGCATCAGGGCGAGAGCGACCGTGAGCTCCGCGACACTGGTCGTGGCGGCCACCGGAGCGTTCACGACCCGGATCTTCCGCGCGGCCGCCGCCGCCAGATCGATGTTGTCCACGCCGACCCCGGCGCGGGCAATGAGCGCGAGGTGCGGAGCGTGCGCGATCAATTCCGCCGTGACCTTCGTACGGCTGCGCACGACCAGCGCCCACGCGTCCGAGAGGGCCGCGTTCAACGCGGACGCGCCGGAGGAGGCATCGATAACCCGGCACTCCTCGTCCTTGAGCAGGTCGAGAGCCCCGGGGTCGATCGGATCTGCGATGACGATCGTGCGGTGCGCGTCGGACACATCCGAGCGACGGGACGACGGACGAAAAGCGCTTGCGGTGGGACGCGCGCCCTAACGCGTCTTCGGTACCGCGGTGTGCTCGAGCGCCGAGCGCACGATATCGATGCCGCGCGTCCCCCGGATCCAGGGTTCGGGCAGGACGGTGATCCGATGGGCGAGCGCGGGGCCGGCGATCGCTTTGACGTCGTCCGGCAGCACGAAGTCCCGGCCGTCGACCAGGGCGTGCGCGCGCGCGGCGCGGGCCAACCCGAGCGAGCCGCGCGGGGAGGCGCCGACCTCCGCACGGGGATCGGTCCGAGTCGCACGCACGAGGTCCACGAGATATCCTTCGACCGAGGCGTCGAGCTCGACCTCCTCGACGGCGCGCTGCATTCGGAGGAACTCTCCGGGGGCGAGAACTGTAGGGACCGGGGCCGCGTCCTGCTTACGCTCGGCGCGGCGTCGCAGGATCTCCCGCTCTTCTTTTGGCGTGGGGTACCCGACGCTCACCCGGAGCAAGAACCGGTCGATCTGGGCTTCGGGAAGTGGGTAGGTTCCCTCCAGTTCAAGGGGATTCTGCGTCGCGAGGACGAGGAACGGGCGCTCGAGCGGATGCGTCGTCCGCTCGCTGGTCACCTGATACTCCTGCATCGCCTCGAGCAGCGCGGACTGGACTTTCGGCGGGGCGCGGTTGATCTCGTCGGCGAGGAGGATGTTCGCGAAGACGGGACCGGGACGAAAGACGAAGGTCCCGTGGGCTACGTCGAAGATCTCCGTGCCGAGGATATCGTGCGGGAGGAGGTCGCTGGTGAATTGGATCCTCTGGAAGGACAGTCCCAGCGCCGCGGCGAACGACTTCGCGATGAGTGTCTTTCCGAGTCCGGGAAGGTCCTCGAGGAGGAGGTGCCCGTCGGCGAGGATCCCGATGAGGATCTGGTCGACTGCCTCGTCCCGCCCCACGACCGCCGTGTGGACTGCCGCGCGCACCTTTGGGATCGCTTCCGAGCTCGGAGCCCCCGCCCCCGCGGCCATCACGCCGCGAGCGGGCGTCGGTATTTGGGCGCTCGCCCGCGCCGTATCCCCCGACCGTAACGTTTCCGCGTCACGGCAAGGCCCACGCCCTCTCGGCGGTCTGACCCCGGCCGGGGACTGTCGGACCCCGGGGTTGTCCTCACGTCATTCCGGCGGACGACCCGTCCGCATGCGGTCGAGAGGGACCCTTCGACGGGACCCGGACGCGCCCTTCGGCGCGACACCTCCCCATCGAGAGGCGTTCCTATAGGATTGACGCCACCCTCTCGCGCGCCGGATGGAGGTGCGCGAGGACGATCGCCACGAGCGCGAGCGCGGCCACGAGGAGGAGCGCGGCGATCCCGACCCGCAGCTCGCCCGGCGGAATCAGCAGTCCCGCGACGAGCGCGATCGCGACCCCCACGGCGGGCAGCGGGAGCACGTTCGCGGCCCGACGCAACCCGCTCGACCCGGCCGTCGAGCGCTCCGCCATCCACACCAGCCCCGACAGTGCCGCCAACGCTGCCAGGATCTCGGTCAGCAGGGTGATTGGGGCCGCGAGACCGAGGTACGCCCACGCCCCGATCAGCGGCAGGAGGAATAGCACCGAACCCCGCTGTTCGGTCGCGATGAGTCGGATCGCCAATGCCCCCGCGCTCGCCGCTACGGCGACGGCGAACCCCACGTAGGGGCCCGGGCTGCGGCTAAGAAGTCCGAGAGCGACCAGGACGGCGGTCGTCGCGGCGAAACCCCACCAGCCGGCTCGCGCAACGCCCCCTAGGGGGCGCCGACGCAGGATCACGTGTGCCTCCGGGCGTACATCCCGTGTTGGAGGAAGGCGGCGAACCCGGCCAGGGACCAGTACTCGCTCCAGTCCACGACGGGAGCTTCTCTCCAGGCCCGGGCAACCTGTTGACGCCGATACAGGCGAGCGACCCGAGCGACGATCTGCCGGTCCTCGGGGACCGGAGGGGCGAGCGCGAGCTGCGCTGAGATGGGTGACGGGCTGAGGACGATCGTCGGATAGCCCCGCCGACGCAAGTGGACGATGAGAAGGGATGAGGACTCGTCCGCGAGAGGGCTGAGGAGGATCGTAGTGGTACCCGGCGTGATGTCCCGACGCAGACCTATCGCCCCTCGCTCGGCCGGTGCCGCAGACGTAGAGATATGAGCCGCGAGCAGCGCCTCCCGCAACCGGAGGCGGTGCGAGCGACCGGAGCCCAGCGGGACCGTTTCAACGAACTCTCCGAAAATCGCGAGGCCGACCCGCACCTTCTCGCGCAGGAAGGCGTTCGCGATACCGATCGCCGTCGCCCGCGAGATCCCGAAGATCTCCCGATCGATCTCGCGGCCGAGCGAGGTGGGTCGTGCATCGAGGTAGAGGAGGACGTCACCGGTCCTCTCGAGCGAGAACTCATTGACGTAACGCGTTCCCGTCCGGGCCCACGCTCGCCAGTTCGTCCGTCGCCATGGGTCCTGAGCTTGAGCGGGCCGAACCCCGTGAAACTCGCCGGCATCCCCCATCGTCGTCGACCGGCTCTCTCCGGGCATCGGGATCGTCCGTTGCAGCCGGATCCCCCCGAGCCGTCCGACCTCGGGCGGATATCGCTCGATCGTCAGCGGGGGTCCCTCGACGTCGAGCGATCGCACCGCCAGCCCGAGCGCGTCGCACCACTCCACCGCGGGGAGATCGACACGAAGGAGCGCCGGCGAGTGCGCCTCCCACTCGGCCCGGAACCCGACCCGGTCGGACTGCAAAGCCGCATGGAGCGCAGCGCGCTCGCGGAGCTCGGGAGGACACGGGAGGGAGATCTCGAGGTCTCGAGCATCGATCTCGGGCGGTACGACGATCGTCCCCTCGATCGCCACCGTGCCCGCGTTCCCGCGCTCCCGCCACGCGACGCGAGCGGGTCCCGAGCTCGAGGGGGCGGCGAGGAGCGCCGCCATCGGGGCGAGCAGCAGCGGCACCGCTCCGAACAGAGGGACGGGGTCGCGGGACGCCACAGCGGCCGCAATCAACGCGGCAGCGCCTCCGTAGCAGGCCCATGATCGGGCCGTTAGGCGGAGACCGGCCGACCGAGACGCGCTCATGTCCCTCCTTCGAGACGGTCGAGGCGCGCGAGAACGTAGGAACGGAAGTCGGACCGGGAGAGCTGCGTGACCCGACGCAGCTCATCGGCGCGCGCGGAGGGGATATCGGATCCGGACGCGTCGCGTTCCATCGAGTCCAGCAGAAGGACGAGGCCCTCCCGGTCGAGGCGTCCCCCGCGTAGGGCCGCCTCGATGCGGCGCGCGCTCAGTTCGGCGGTCCCCGGTTCTCGGCGATCCAATGGCTCGGGAGGAGGTGCGACGGGGATCCGTTCGAAGTAGTACAGCACACCGCCGACGCTCGCCAAGACGATCGCCACGGTCGCTCCGCCGACCTCGACCGCGGGGTTTAGGGAGGCGTAGATCGCGAGCGCGCTCGCCACCACGGCGAGTCCAAAGACGGTCGCGACGCGCGTCGAGATCACGGGAGGGTCCGTGGGCGGTCGAGGTCGTGGATCGCTGAGGTGAGGGCGGCCCGCACGCGCTCGACGTCCGCCCGATCGATCGGGTGGGAAGAGTACCGCGCTCGCTCAAAGGCCCGCGTGATCGTCTCGGCACTCTCGCGCCCTACTCCGAGCGGCACGAGGTGGAGGCGTCGGATCTCTTCCGGCGTCGATGCATCGAGCCCCGGGGCCACCGGCTCGATGCGCTGGAGAAGGCGAGCGTAGAGCGCGATCAGTACCTCGCGCGGGTCGGCATCGGGCCGTTCGAGCGCGCGGGCCGCTTGGGCGAAAGCGGATCGCGTGGCGGCCCGGTCCTCCCGTCCCACCCCCTCTCCTTTCCGTCCGATCGGGACGAGGCGAGCGACGGCGAATCCCGCTCCGATTAGCCCTAAAGCCGCGAGGGCATAGAAGATCCAATAGGGAAACGCGATCGCGAACAGTCCGCCTCCGGATCCGGCGCCGGTCCCGTTCGTTCCATTCGGTCCAGACGTGACGGTCTGGTTCGCGGCCGTGGAGTTCGCGCCGCCCGAGGTCGGGCTGAGCGGAAGGATGGGTCCCCCCCCGAAGAAGCGGAGGAGCGCGACGAAGGCGATGACGACGAGAATGCCGATCAAGATCGACACGATCGTCCGGGTCGGCAGTGGGACCGTACCGCTGTTCCAGCGCTCCCAGGTCCAGAGCGCGACCGCGCCGATCAGGAGCGCCGCGAGGACCCAGGCGACGATCGTTCCGGCGAAGTAGAAGGTGGGAGCTCCCGCGGAACTCGAGGAGGGGAGGGGTCCGGTCAGGAATGCGGCCGCTGCTCCGACCAAGAGCGCGATGCCGAGCACCGCGATCCACAACGTGGAACGCGCCGGGCGGCTCCGGGGCGACGCAGACACGGTAGGTACCAGCGCGGGGCCCCGTATGCGTCTTTGCCCGCCGTCTATCGAGGGGCCGCAGGTGCGGCTCGGGCGATCGTCGTTCGCCCGTCCGCGGGCTCCTCTGCGTCCGGGCCGGCGGGCCGCAAGAAATAGAAGCTACGTCGTTCGTGCTCCGCGCTCACCGTCGCGAAGTCATCCACGACGTAGTGCAGATCGTAGGCGGCGCGGAAGGCGTCGCGTACAGCGTGACGCCATCGCCACAGGCCCTTCGGCTCGTGCTGCCGCACGAGCTCGACGTCGAACGGTATCTCGAGATGGGCCGAGGGTCCGGTCGGCTCGGTGACCTCGATGGGAAGCCGGATCCCGCTCTCGCCGGGCTCGGACCGGATGAGGGGCGAGCTCGACGCCCACCGATCATGGTCCTCTTCCTTGGTCGGGAACCGGCCTTCCAGCCGAGTCGCGACGGCGGGGCTCGTAATCGCCCAGACGAGCTTTAGCCGATCGGTCTCGAGGCCCTCGTTCGCGGCGTCGTGGAGCTGGCCGTAGTAGTGCGGCAGGTAGGACGTCGGCCGGCCGCCGAGCCGGCGGATGTTGAGCATCGCGTTGCGGCTCCGCAAGGGATCGAACGTCCAGCGGATCTCCTCGAGCCCCATCGCGAGCACCTCTTCGCGTTGGTACCCTTTTAGTCGAAGGCCCACGCGATGGTTCTGGTACTCCGGCCGGACCGCAGTCATGTGGGAGTAGTGGTAGAGTCGGTGGCCGTCCCACCCGAGGAAGCCAACGGAGAATCCGACGAGGTGGATATCGACGAACGCTCCGAGGACGAGGCCCCCGTTATCCTGGAGGGCGCGCTGGAGGGGGATGGTCAGCGACCCTTCGGGGCCGGAGCCGAACGCCGCGCTCTGCACCTCCTCGAGCTGTCGGAACTCCTCGGGCTTGCCGAGACGGCGGAACCGGATGGGTTCCACCTTCTTTTCCGGCGACGACATCCCCCGCGCACCGGGGCGAGCTACTTAACCCTCGAGCCCGGGCCTAGCGGCGCACGCGAAACTCCGCGCACTTCTCCAGGTAGCGCGTGTGGTCCTGGGGTGTGAGTTCCCACAAGAGCTCCTCCATCTCGGGAAGGTTCCGCAGGAACTCGGCCTTGCTCTTCGAGCGCATCAGCTGCTCGAAGCGGCCGCGAGCGACCAGGTAGGCGCCAACGAGGTAGGCCCCGATGATCAGGACGATCGGGCCGACGATGGCGAAGGCGAGGTTGTAGTTCACTCCGCCCCGGCCGGCCTGGTTGGTGTAGTAGTCGATCGTGGAGAACGGCCAGACGCTGCCCAAAGGGCTGAACGATGCGAAGGCGAGGACGCAGAGCGCCACGCCCACCGCGAGGACCACCGCGGCGAGCGGGAACCGATAGGTTCGCAACCAGAGACGGGCCGCTAGCGGCCAGCCCGACGACGATGAGGAGCCCCCGGCCATCGGAACGAAGGGAAGACGGACTCGATATGAACTTAGCCGGGCCCCGGCGCGGGCCGGCTTCCCGCACGGAGGGCGGACTCCGATGCTTAACCCTGGCGCGCGTAGCGGCTCGGGATCTTCGTGCCGGACCCCGGTCCGGGAGGCATCGGTCGGATCCGCTCAAGAAGGTGGCGTAGCCTCGCATACAAGTAGAGGGCGCCGACGAGGGCGATTACCGCCGCGACCGCCCCGACCAAAGGTCCGGCGAATACGTTGAACCCGACGAGGAAGAGGCCCACGGCGAGGATCACGCCGCCCGAGACGGGGCCTCCGCCGGTCCGTCCGGCCACAGGGTCGGCCGGGAGCGAGAGCAGTGCGGATGTCACGAAGAGCCAGAGGATGGCCAGCGATTCGAGGCCCACCACCGTCGCGCCCTCGATGGTGACCGAGCCCTGCAGGTACTGCGCCACGAGGCCCGTGATGAGGAGGCCCGCGAACCCGGCCCGAAGTCCGAGAGCGTAGAAGGGAAACGACGGGCCATGGCCCCAGTAGTGCGTCCGTTGGACCGCCCACTGAGCGACCTCGGCGAGGATGACGACGACCACGAGGTAGACCAGCGTCGGGTACAGCGTTCCGTAAGAGAAGTACGTGAGATAGAACAAGAACGGCACGACCAGGACGATCCCGATGAATAGGCCGGCCGTGTACGCGAAGATCTCCCGGCGCTCGTCGAACCGGTTCTCGGCGACCGACGGCGTCGTGAAGTGGCCGAGCTCCCACATCACATAGACCGCGGTCAGGATGATCCCGACCCCGGCGGCGATCGTTAGGGCGAACGCAACGGCCATGGTCAGTCGACCCTCCGCCCCGCGGACAGGAATCCGGTGTGGCCCAACATGTCGAAGCTCGGGCGCGTGCCGCCCTCACCCACGTGCAGCGCGCGCTCGATCACCTCCAGCGCCTGCACCTCGTCGAGCCCGATCTCGCGCATTGTTCGGACCGTGCGCTCGAGTTGGTTATAGGTAGGGGTGTAGGCAACCATCCACGCCCCGGTCCGTACCGCACGATAAGAAGGGGCGAGCGCCGCCCACGGTTCGGGGAGGTCGAGCACGATCGCGTCCAGATGCTCTTCGGGCCACCCGCTCTTTACCACATCGCCCTCCACCCAACGGACGCGGGGGCCCAGTCCGGCGCGTTCTACGTTCGCCTTCGCGAGCCGCATCGCTTCCGCACGGCGATCGAAGGATAGCACCATGCCCGAGGGTCCAACCGCGAACGCGAGGGCGATCGTCAAGGCTCCGCTGCCCGACCCGGCCTCCCCGATCCGATCTCCCGGCGCGATCGACGCGAGCGACAGGATCCGAGCCCCATCCTTCGGCGTGATGATCTGCGCTCCGCGCGTCATCGTCGCGAACAGGTCCGATAGGCTCGGGCGGAGCGCCCGGTACTGCGTTCCCAGCCAGTCGATCGAGCCGCCCGGGGGAGAGCCCAATAGGGAGGTCAGATCGATCAGTCCGGCGTCGCCCAGCCGGATCGGGCCACGGTCGAGTCGCAGGAGAAGGGGCGGTTCCCCCACCCGTTTGAGCACAAGCGCATCGCCCTCCCGCCATACGTCTTCGGACATCCGCGCCTCGAGGCGACGAGTGGGCACTTCTATTAGACACTCCTCGGCCGGCGGCTCCTCGTCGCCACGGGCAAGCGTTCCCCCAGGGAATCTACGGCGGAAACGGGTCGCGGCAGCGGACCCAGGGTTCGGGCGAGAGGTCTTTTGTAGGAATGCCACTCATCGCGTGCCGGCTGCGGGCATAGTGTAGTCTGGTTATCACGTAGGCTTGCCAAGCCTATAACTCGGGTTCAAATCCCGGTGCCCGCACTCGCGTGCGAGTGGCCCCTGACCGGCCCCCGGCTCCGTGCCGGACCGTTCGGACCATGGAAGGGAGTCTGCCTCGCTGATATATCCCCGAGACGGCTGATTACTTCGATACGCAGTATGCACGTCGAAGTCACCGGACCCACTTTTTGCGTTCCCGGCCTCCAGGAGACTGCCTTGGAGGTGCACGATAAGTTGGCGAGCCGGGACCACGAAGTGCGGCGCGGTCGACCTTCGAACCCCGTAGGAGACCCCTCGTCGCTTCGTTCGGAACGACCGCTGGAATAAGCACGGGAGGGAAGGCTCAACGTATGCATCGGGGCATCGAAGTCGGGATCTATCTGCGCCCGGGACTCTCCGACGACAACTTCATCGCGGAGTCTCTCGGCAACCTCGCCGCCTTCCGCCTCGCAGCCGAACGCCAAGAGCATCTCAGCTGGCAGGTGCTCCGGGTCCAGGGCTCGGGCTCGCAGCATCACTTTCGGATCGTGCTGCGGCATCCGGATCGTATCCTGGATCTGGGGTTCAAGTCCGACCTCGAGAAGGTCCTCGAAGAGCTCTCCCACGAGTCCGTCGACGAACTGCGCCATCGACGGGAGGATGCCGTGCGGGGCGGGCTTCGCATCGTTCCGCTGCGCCGGGTCCAAGAAGAGGTTGACTTCTGGCAGGACAATTTCTGGACCGCGATCGGGGGTCCCTCGGGCATCGCTCCGCCGGGTTCGTTTCCCTAACGCGGAGCGCGTCAGGGAATGTCGGCCGGGCCCGATCTGCTTCGTGCCTCCGTAGTTCTCGATCCGGTCACCGAGGCTCGCCTTCGTCCCCGCCGAGATCACTTCCCCGAAGGGTTCTCCGCCGGCCGATAACGGCCCGGTTTGGCCAACGCCGCTGTGGAGGGGGGCCCTCGGTGAAAGTTGTCCGCGCCCGGGTCATGGTCACACCGTTCTCCCGGCAGGAGGGTACCGGTGCGGATCGCGCGACGATATCGAAATGGACCTACGCCCCCTGCACGACCGGGGCGAAGAGGAGAGCGCCCGATCGGGAAAGATAAGCCGACCGCGAGATAGGGACGAGGCCGGCCCCCGATACGGCTACCGGATAGTGGGGCTGAGCATCCAAGAGAAGCTCGGATCGGGGTACCCGCCGAACGAGGCGCCTTCGAAGCCGATTCTCCCGAGGATTCCTAGCGAGGAGGAGATAAGGCGCGGTTCTACGGAAACTCGGATGCCATAGTCTGCGGGAGTCGGGGCAAGCGGCTATCCGGGAGGGCGCTACCCGACGAGCAGCCAGACGGCGCTTGCGGCGGCAAGGCCGAGGACCATGGCCGGCAGTGCGGCGCGAAGATACGCGCTCCAACCGATCTTCACTCCATCCCTACCGGCCGCGGTGAGCGCGGTCACGTTCGAGATCGAGCCGATCGGAGTGCCGTTACCGCCCACGCCCATGCCGATTGCGGCCGAGTAGGCGAGCGGAGAGGTCGACACGCCGCTCGCGGTCCCCAGGCTCCGAAGGAGAGGGACGGTGATCGCGGCCAGCGGGAGGTTGTCCACGAACGCGGAGGCGAATCCGAGCGTCCACAGGAGGAGGAGGCCGAGCTCGTAGGGGTTCGATATCCCCGCGCTCTCAACGCCGGAAGCGAATTGGCCGATGACCCCGGTCTCCACGAGCGCTCCGACCAGGACGAACAGGAAGAGGAGGAAGAGCACCGTGGACCAGTCGAAGTCCCGAAGCAGGCCCCGCGCGAACCGTCCGCCGGCAATCGCGAGACCGAGCGCTCCGGCCGCGATACCGATCGTCCAGAGGGGGATCCCGAGGTTGGTCGCGTCAACGAGCGCGCCGACGATGGCCACGAGCCCGGCGAGCGCGACCGCAGCGTGCGCACGGTCGAGATGAGGCGCCGGCGTGAGAGGGAGCGCTCCTTCGGAGGGTTGCTTCGGGATCCGGCCCAAGAACCAAGCGACGCTCACCCCGAGCGCTGCCAGCGCCGGGAGCGTGGCGTGCTCTAGGAATCCGGCGAACGGAAGGGAGAACGCCGAGCCCAGGACGAGATTCGGGGGGCTCCCGATGAGCGTGGCGGTGCCCCCGAGGTTCGCGCTCATGATCTCGACGAACAGGAACGGCAGGGGGTTCAGACGCAACTCCCGCGCAGCCTCCAGCGAGACCGGCACGAGGAGCAGGACGACCGCGAGCGAGTTGAGCACCATCGAGAGCCCGAAGGCGAGCCCCGCGAGGGCGAGGTACACGGCGACCGGGCTTCCCCGCAGATGGGTGATGAGGCGGAGCGCGGCCCAGCGAGGGAGGCCGATGGCCCCGAGCAACGCCGCGTAGACGAGAAGGCCCGCGAGGAGCGCGATCGCGTTCCACTCGATCAGCGAACCGTTCGCGGCGAGTCCGCTCGGGATCAGCTCGGACGGAGTGACCCACCCGATCGCGAGCGACGCCGCGGCGGCCACGCCGACCGTGACCAGCCGATAGCGCTCGAACAGTGCCACGAAGAGAATCGCGACCGCGAAGACGGTGAGCGCGGCCGCCGCCGAGAGGGTCCACATCGGGGGCCCTCAGCGCCCGGGCGGAACCCCCATCCATCGTTGGAACTTGCGCAAGTTCTCCTGGGAACCCATCACCAGGATCTGGTCGCCGGGCCGGAACGCGAACGTTGAAGGCGGGTTCAGGATCGTGTGAAACTCGCCGCCCTGATCCCGGCGCGCGTATCCGACCACGAGACAATCGGAAGCGGCTCGCGTGAGCCGCTCGGCCTCGCTCAGCGACTCGGAGGAGATCGGCGTGTTCTCGGTCAGGGAGAATTCGGCGATGTCGACGCCGTAGCTCGCGGTGGTCAGGTTCTCGAAGGCGTTCGCGACGTCGGGCTTGAGCGACGCGTTCGCCAGCAAGCGGCCGCCCATCTCGGCCGGGCTCGTGACGTACGTGACGCCGGCCAAGAGCAGGGTCTTCTTGAGTTCCGAGCGGCTCACCGATACGACCAGTCGGGCGTTCGGCGCGGCGGTGCGAACGGCGAGCGCGATGACGAGGTTCGAGGTGTCATCGGCCGTGCATACGATGACGGCGCTCGCGGTCGCAACCGACACGCGGTCCAGTACCTCGCGCTCGCCGCTCGTGAAGTAGGTGACGAACAGGCGGTCCTCGCCGGCCAGCGAGCGGATGTTCGGCACCTCGTCCGCGTCGTTCGTCACGACGGCAATCCGCTGGCCGGTCGCGAGGAGCTCGCGCACGGCCGTGCGGCCGGTCGACCCGTACCCGATGACGACCGTGTGGCCCTTGAAGTCGGTACCCAGTATCCCCATGGAACGGTTGCGGGAGGACTCCGTCACTACGCTGATGATGATAGAGATTAGGTAGGCGACCAAGAAGACGGCGATCAGGATGACGGCAATCGTGAACGCACGGGCGTAGGTCGTCGTCGGATAGACGTCCCCGTACCCGACGGTGGATATCGTGATGACCGCCCAATAGAACGATGTGAACGCATCGTGGCCGTCGTACTCGAGGTAGTTGAAACCTGCCGCCGCCGCAACGAGCAGACTCACATAGGCCAGCAGGAACTTCCAGAGCCGGCGCAAGAGCAGTCGATAGTAGTCGAGAGACGGGTGCGCCACGCCGACCGAACTCCTTCCAGGTCTAATTTGGTGCCGGTGCTCGCGAACGAACGGTCCGGCCGATGCCGGGGCGGGGCGACGGGCGCCGCCACACGCTGACGTCCAAGCAAACCGTAAATACCTTCCCCCGGGTGGGCGACTCTCTAATGGCCGCGAGCTTGCGCGGCCCCGAGGAGTTGGCCGTGCCGTCGCTCACCAACAGCCAACCCAAGGGACCGGAACAATTCACCCGCTTCGAGCGGGCCCGGATACTCGGCGCCCGTGCGTTGCAGATCTCCTTGGGAGCCCCCATCTTGACCGACGTCCCCGCGGAGCTCATCGATCCCGTGGAGATCGCCGAGCACGAGTTCGATGCCGGCGTGATCCCGATCGCGGTACGCCGCGTCCGCAACGAGTGAGTCGGGTCATACCCCGGCGCTGTCGAGCGCGTGGGCGCACTGGCACGTCGGACGGTGCGCGAGCGCCGGGATCAGGCTCGAAAGGACCTTCTGCATCCGCTCGACGTTGTTCGACATGACCTTCAGCATCTCCGCGAGCTCGACCGGACGATCGGCCCACACGTCGAAGTCCGTGACCATCGCGAGGCACGCGTAGCAGATTCCCCGCTCCCGAGCGAGCGTGACCTCGGGAACCAGGGTCATCCCGATGATGTCGGCGAACCCTCGGAAGAACTTCGACTCCGCACGGGTAGAGAATCGCGGCCCCTCGACGCACACGTACGTCCGTTTCTCGGCGAACGGGATCCCGAGCTGAGCCCCCGTGGCCTTCGCCGCCGAAAGGAGGTCGGGACAGAACGGATCGGCGAGACTGACGTGCATCACGCGTCCTCCGTCATAGAAGGTCGTGGGCCGGCGCTTCGTGAAATCGACGAACTGGTCGGGAAGCACGAACGTCCCGGGAGACAGGTCCTCGCGCAACGATCCGACCGAGCTTACGGTCACGATCGCCTGCGCTCCGAGGCCGATCAGCGCATCGACGTTGGCGCGGTAGTTCACCATGTGGGGCGGGATCGTGTGGCCCGGCCCATGACGAGGCAGGAAGAGCACTCGGACGCCCCCGACCGTACCCTCCTCGATGGGTCCGGAAGGGGGACCCCACGGTGTGCCGACCCGGTGGCGAACGGTCGCCCCCTTCTCGAAGATGCCGGTGACCCCCGAGCCCCCCACGACCGCGATCGTGGTCCGGGCCGAGTCGTTCACGGCTCCTCCGCAACGGAGGGGAGCGATGCCCCGCGGTAGCGGGCATGCACTCGCGCGAGGACGACCTCGCCCCGGGTCCGTTCGAGCAGCGAGCGGGCGGTATCCTGCTTCGGCTTTAGCGGCACGATCGCCCGCGTGGTGTCGAACCGCATTAGAGTTTGGTACAGATGTTCCATCAATCGTACCGACGCCTCGGCCGACTCGAGATCGTCCGAAGCCAGTTGCAGCAGCGCGCGCCGGCGGACCTCCCCTACGACGTCTCCGAGGCCGAGGAGGTACGGTTCGGGGTCCACCCCCATGTCCGCGGGCGACGGAAGCGGCCGGCCGCGATCGATGGCCACGAGCAGGAGTGCTTCCACCGCTTCCTGGATTGCGTCGCGGGCGAGCCCGGCCTCGGAGCCCCACGCCGCCCGGGCCGCGCGGACGAGCGCGCGTAGGTCCCGTCCGAGGCGCCGCGCGGCTCCTTCGGCCGGCTTTCCCTCGTGCAAGAGGATCATCACCCCCTGCGCGGCCCGGCGCAGGTTGCGCGCGTCGGTGTGGATCCGCTCCCGCCGCGCCTCGCGTTCGGAGAGGTGGGTCTCGATCGCGCGAACGGTGGCTTCCGGGATCCCGGGAGACCAGCCGGTCCTACCGGTAGAGCGTGAACCTCGAGTCATCGTCGCCTCCGTCCAGCAGGCCGAGCCGAACCCCCGCGTCGATCCATCCGTGCGCGTAGCTCACGGCGGCGAGCGCACGCTCCCGGTCCCCCGAGCGCTCGAAGTGCTCGGCGTCGGCGAGGTAGGCGCGCGCCATCTGCAGGACATCATCGGCCGCCGTCGCGAGGAACGAACGCGACGGAGGGGCGGGTCCCACGCGGGCGAGCGCCTCGCGGGTCACGCGCAGATACTTGCCCAACAGATCCGGGTCGCTCACGCCGAAGGGGGCAGTGCGGCCGAGCCGATAACCCCCGCGCCGCGGCTCAGCCCCTCGGGACCTTTTCCCAGTCTTTCAGGAACCGAGCGAGACCGAGGTCGGTCAACGGGTGCTGGACGAGCTTCTCCATCACCGCGTAGGGCATGGTAGCGATGTGGGCTCCGAGCTTTGCCGCCTCGAGCACGTGGACCGGATGCCGCACGCTGGCCACGAGGATCTCGGTCGAGAAGCGGTAGTTGGAGTAGATCGCGACGATGTCCCGGATGAGCTCCATGCCCACCTCCCCCTGATCGTCCAGGCGTCCGATGAACGGGCTCACATAGGCGGCGCCGACCTTGGCAGCGAGGAGAGCCTGGTTGGCGCTGAAGACGAGCGTCATGTTGACCCGGGTCCCTTCGCTCGCGAGGGTCTTCGTCGCCTGGAGCCCGGCGGGCGTCATCGGGACCTTGACGTAGATCGAAGGGTGCAGGCCCCGCAGGTGCCGCCCCTCGCGGAGCATTCCTTCGACGTCGGTCGCGACGACCTCTGCCGAGACGCTCGGCACGCCGAGCGCGCAGATCTCGCGGAGGACCTCTTCGAACTTGCGGCCTTCCTTCGCGACGAGGGTCGGGTTCGTCGTGACCCCGTCCAGGATCCCGATCTCCCACATCGTGCGGATCTCTTTCACGCTCGCGGTGTCGAGGAACAGCTTCATGGCATCGGCGACCGAACGCAGACCCCCTACTGAACCTTGCCCCGTAGCTCGAGGAGCTCCCACGCCTCGTCCATGATGCGGGATGTCGACAGTCCGAGGTGGTCGAGGATCGCCTCGGTCTCGCCATTCTCGGCAAAGACGTCCGGGACCCCTACCCGGCGCACCGGGATCGGGTAGTTCTCGCTCGTCGTAGCGGCGACGAGCGCTCCGATCCCCGTTTCGACGGTGTGCTCCTCGAGCACTAGGATCGCGCCGGTGTCCCGCGCGGCTCGCACGAGTCCGGCGATGTCTACCGGCTTGACCGAAGCGAGGTCGAGGACGCGGGCCGAGATCCCCACCCGCCCGAGCTCGTCCGCGACGGCCAGCGCGCGCGCCAGTAGGGTGCCGATCGCGATGATCGTGAGGTCCGAGCCGCCGCGGAGCTCATTCGCTCGGCCGATGACGAACGTCCCGTCGGTGACCGTGGGAAGGTCCTCGCGCGCGAGGCGGAGATAGGCCGGCCCGTGGAATCCTGCGACCGCGCGGACCGCGGAGCGCGTGGTGGGCGCGTCCCCCGGCACGATCACCGTCATACCGGGGAGGCCCCGCATGAGGCCGAGGTCCTCCATCATGGAGGGGGTTCCTCCGTTCGCATCGACGGGGGTCGGGCCGTGGGTAGCAACGATCTTCACGTTCGCATGGGCCGTGCATATCGATCGACGGATCGGGTCGTAAGCGGGGCCGGCCGCAAGGGCGGCGTACGTGTTTGCGAAAACGGTGCGGGTGGAACGGGAAAGTTCGGCGGCCCTCGCCATCATCGTTGGACCCGTCGGGTCGACGACGACGGCTCGGTCGGGAAATCGCGCGGCAAACGCTCTCGAGTAGACGAACCCCGTGGGGCCCGCATCCAGCACGACAAGGTTCGCATCCGCTTCCCCAAGGCTCACGAGCGTCTCGCCGTATGCATCGCGCAGGCTCTCTTTCCTCGCCACGGGAGCCATATCGGTCATGACGCGCCCCTAGGCCCGCCCCTCCGACGGCGAGGCCGCACGTTCGGTCCCGCCGGCGTTCGCGGCCGTCGCATGGGCCGCGAAAGTGCCCTCCATCGGCGAGACGCCCATCGACGCGTTCGCATGGCGTCGCGATCTATTTGATGGTTGAGGCGCGTCGAGGGCGAGAGCGTCGCGCGGCCGTCTTCCGCGGCCGGCTCCGGAGCGAGCGGAGCGTCTGCAGGTCTCGCGCGTAGCGGACGTAATCGTCGTCGTCCAGCGGGGTTTCGAGGAATCCCGGGACGGCGGCCCAGCGCGGGTCGTTGATGAGAGCGCGGAACGCCTCCCGTCCGATCTTGCCGGCTCCGATGTTCTCGTGACGATCGAGATGCGCACCGAGATCGGACTTCGAGTCGTTGAGGTGAAAGGCGCGCACGCGCTCGATGCGGATCGTCCCTCGAACGTGGTCCATCATCTCGCCGTACCCCTCCGGTGTGCGGAAGTCGAACCCCGCGGCGAAGAGATGGCAGGTGTCGAGGGTCACGCCCACCCGATCTGGTCTCGAGACGCGGTCCAGAACCTCCGCGAGCTCCTCGAATCTCGAGCCGACCGTGGTGCCTTGTCCTGCCGAATTCTCGAGCAGGGCGCGCACTCGGTAGGTGGGCGTGGCGGCGATCGCGGCGTTCAACGCGTCCGCGATTCGAGCCACCCCGGCTTCCACGCCGGAGCCCAGATGCGCGCCGGGGTGGAAGATCAGCGCGTCCACCCCGAGCAGCTCCGCCCGGTCGAGCTCGTCCCGGAAGGCCCGGTCCGATTGCGCGCGACGCGCGTCGGAGGGGTGGGCGAGGTTGAGAAGGTACCCGTGATGCACGGCGGTCGCTCTCAGGTGGTGGGCCGCGACCGCGGCGCGAAACCCGGCAGCAGCCTCGGGCGAGATCGGCGGGCCCTTCCACATCTGAGGACTTTTGGCGAAGATCTGCAGCGATTCGCAGCCGATCCGCTCGGCTTCCGCAGCGGCGACGTCCAAGCCTTGGGCAATTCCAAGGTGAGCTCCGAGGTACACCCGAACCCGACCCGCGAACGGCGAGATAGGGTTGCCGACTCAGCGGTCCGGACCCTCCCGAAGGCCGGAAGTGGGTGGCGCACCGGGCTCCGGGGAGACCACGGACGCGGGAATCGTAGGACGTGCGCCGACCACGAGGGCCGGCGCGAGAATCGCCAGAACAGGGACGGCCGCGAGGAGATAGGTCACGTAGGGCACGGGATAGAGGAGGCCCACGAACGGTCCCACGAGGACCACCAACAGGAGCGCGTAGAGGGCGCCGGCCGCCCTGTAGCCCACCGACCGGAACGATCTCGACGCGAGGAAGAGACCCACCGCGAGTCCGATGCCGCCAACCCATCCGAGCCAGAAACCCAGCGTGCCGGCATACGCCACGATCGGGCTCGCCGAGTCGATGCACGAGAGGACGTTCGAATAGGAGCCCTTGACACACGCCTCGAGCGCTGCGGGTCCCCCGGTCGCGAACGCAGCCGCGACGGCGATCAGGATGAGGCCGCTCGATCCGATGAAATAGAGGATGTAGGGGCCCCAGAACCCATGGTGCGCCCTGCGGAGCACGGAGTAGGACCAAGAGTAGCAGAAGAACGACGCCATGACGAGGACGCTGCCCACGAGCACGACGACGCTCGTCAACTGGACGAGTGCGGGCGCGAAGACGAAGAAGCCACCGGGGTTATACTTCGCGAGATACACGAAGGTGATGGGCAGCCCGAGGGCGACGAGCCCGCCGACGGCCCCCAAGAGCCCGCCCGCGGAGAGCCACTGCGTACCGCGTTTCCATGACGGGTGAGGAGGGGGTACTACTGCTGTCATCCCTACTCTCACGGGGCCCAGAGCTATTTGAGAAACCGTGCGATGCGGAAGTCCGGTCCCGGAGGCTGACAGCTTTCCGCGGTTCCCGTAGGCTCGCGCACTTCAGTACCGCGCGGAACGCCAGTGGGCTTAACTGCCGGGTTCGGAATGGGACCGGGTGTTTCCCCACCGCTTTGGCCGTCAGCCGTTCGGTCGGACTCGAGTGTGATATTTAACCCCGGCGGATGGGGGAGCTCGACACCCACCGCTCCGGGTAAGGTCCTCGCCAGATCTCGATCCGAGCCCCGGTAACTTCGGTCGGTTACCGCGCGCTCCGCCTATAATTGAGAGAGAGTCTCGCGGCGGCGACCCGACACCGGAGGGAGTTCACGCTTCTCCGGGGTCGAAACAACGGTGCGCATGTCCCCGAGCCCCCTATCCGAAGCTCCCAACGTCGAGGAGTACCGACTGACACTCGACATCGACTTTTCGGCCGGATCTTGGACCGGAACGAATGAGTTCGAGATACGGCCCGCCCCCCCGGTGCTCGAACTGAACTCGGTGGGACTCGAGCTCGATCAGGTGCTCGTCGATGGGGAGCTCGTGGCTGCGACACTCGATCCGTCGGCCGAGAAGGTCCGGGTGCCCCTGGGCCGGGGCCGCCCGAACGCGAAGGTCCATGTTCGGTTCCGCGGCGCCGTCGAGCCCCAGGCGATGATCGGCCTCTACCGGAGCCATTCGGGGGAGAGCCATGTACTGACGAGCCAGTGCGCCGCAACGGGTGCACGCAGGATTTTCCCGTGCATCGACCGGCCCGATCGCAAGGCTCGATTTTCCCTGACGGTGAGCGTCGACGCCGAGGAGGAGGTGGTTGCGAATACCGTAGCGACCTCGGTGGAAGGGGAGGGAGGCCGCCGTCGCTGGACCTTCGCCCGAACCCCTCCCATGGCCACGTACCTGTTCTATCTGGGCGTCGGGAAATTCGAACGGATCTCGGATCGCTCCGGGACCACCACGATCTCCGTAGTGACGAGCCCCGGTCGCTCCGGCTCGGGCCGGTTCGCCCTGGGAATCGCGGGACCCCTCCTCCGGTCCTACGAGCGATACTACGAGATCCCCTACCCCCTGGCCAAGCTCGACCTCATCGCTGTCGGCGAACTGGCGTGGGGGGCCATGGAGAACTGGGGCGCGATCACGTTCCAGGAGAGGCAACTCCTGGTCGACGAGCGGACCGGAGAGTTTGACCGGCGCTTTGTCTTCATTACGGTCGCCCACGAATTCGCGCATCAGTGGTTCGGCGACCTCGTCACGATGCAGTGGTGGGACGATGTCTGGCTCAACGAGAGCTTCGCCACGCTCGTCGGCTACGCCACCGTCGACCGCGTCGATCCCTCGCAAGAGCCCTGGGATGACTTCCGCTCCCGCTGGACGGCGCAGGGACTCTCGAGCGATAGCCTCGCCAGCGCGCCGGCGGTCGCTCCTCCCGGTAATCCTTCCGAAACGGCCGGGGACGTCTACGACTCCTCGATCACCTACGGGAAGGGCGCGAGCGTGCTGCGCATGCTCGAGACCTACGTCGGCGAAGAAATATTCCGGCAGGGGGTCGTGAACTACCTCAACGCCCACGCGAATGGCACCGCCGCCACGGCGGACCTGTGGGAGGCTCTCTCGGGAGCGAGTGGAGAACCGATCGCCGAGATCGCCGGGCCCTGGATCCAACGGCCGGGCCATCCGGTGGTCGAGGCGCGCCTGGGTCCGTCGGGACTCGAGGTCGTCCAGCGACGATTCCTCTTCGCGCCCCGAGCGGAACCGACCCTCTGGCCAATCCCGCTGCGAGTGCGGCGGGGCGGGGCGGTCGAGCGGTACCGGTTCGATACCGAACGACGGACGATCCCGGGCGCGACCGACGCGGTGATCCACCTGAACCCGGAGGCGTGCGGTTTCTACCGGGTCCGGTACGACGACGAGCTCTACGACCGTCTCCGCCGGTCGTTCTCCCGTCTCTCGGTCGGCGATCGATGGAGCCTGCTCGCCGACCTCGGCGCGTTCGTGGTGAGCGGAGACGTCCCGTTCGAGCGCTACGCGGCGTTCGTTTCCGGGATCCACGAATCCCCGGAACCTTCGCTCGTGGACCTCGTCCGCACCCAGTTGGTCGGCCTTGTAGAGTGGGCGTACGACGTCCCGCTCGTCACGAATCTCGCCCGGTCGTATCTCGCGGTCCAGTTCCAGCGAATCGGACCCCAGGCGACTCCAGGGGAGGTTCCTGGGAACCGCGTGCTGCGCGAGCGTATCGCCGGCTCGCGGGTCCGGGTCGATGCGGGATTCGCCCGGGAGGTCTCCGAGCTGTTCGTGGCGTGGGAGAGGCTCGACCCGGAGATGCGGGAGGCGGTAGCGATCGGACGCGCTCGAACGGACCCGGGCCTAGCCCGGGACGAGCTGCGTCGCCGGCTCGATCGCCACCCGCCGGATGGAGAAGCGTTCCGCCTCGCCACCGGGCTCGCCTGGATGTCGGACCCGGCCGAGGTGACGCGCCTCTTGGACGACACCCTCGCGGGCCGAATCATCGGTCGGGGGCACGTACCGACGGTCGTCATCGAGGCCGCGCGCAATCCGGTGGCGCGAGACACCACGTGGCAATGGCTTTCCCGCCACGGGGAGGAGCTCGCCGCAAGCTTCCGTGGATCCGCCTTACTCGCGGAGACGATGCGCCTCGCGATCCCTCCGCTCGGGTTGCGGAACCCGGATCCGCTACGCGCCTACTTCTCGGAACATCCGTTCCCCGAGGGGAAGAGAGGGATCGATCAGGGGCTCGAGATGCTCACGATCGCCGAGAAGTTCCGCCGGCGCTTCGGCGCTTCGGTACCGCCCGGCTGATCGGGGCCGATTCGGTGGACCAGATGTACCAGGTCCCGTGGGCCTGGCTCAGGAGCCGGCCGTCGGAATCGCTGAGCTCTCCCCGTACGAACGCGAGGTGCCGCCCGCGCCGCAGGATGTCCCCTCGCGCGACGATCTTCGTCCCCAATCCCGTCGAGCGTAGGAACTCCAGGTACAGCGACGTGGTCGCGGTTGTCTCGCCATCACCGAGAGTCGTGACCACGGCGCCGCCCATCGCCGTGTCGAGGATCGTCGCGTACACGCCACCGTGCACGATGCGGTTGATGTTCAGGTGCATCTCTCGGATCGTTCCGATCACGGTGCAGTAGCCCTCGCCGCTGCGGGCCGGGTCGATCGTGAACCCGACCGCATGGTGGAACCCCCGCATCCGATTGGCGATCGCGAGGTTCCGGGGGGCGTGGCGGGGCCGGGGTTCTTGGGATGCGGGCGGGTTCGCCACGGTGGGGGGAGGGGAGACGGAAAATAAGACCGATGGGGGATGTCGCGCGGCGTGGCGCACCACGGAAAGGGGCGAGCGGTCTTCGAAGCGGCACCGAACATCGCCTTGGTGAAGTACTGGGGGATGCGCGATCCGGCGCGCGGTCTCCCGTACAATTCCTCGCTCAGCCTCACGCTCGATCGCATGCGCACCCGCACGGCAGTGTGCTTCGACCCGATGCAGGAGAGGGACGAGCTGATCCTCAACGGCGAGAGGATCGACGGTCCCGCGCGAGCGGATGCCTCCCGGTTCCTGGATTACGTGCGCGAGCGCTCGGGCGTCACCAGCTTCGCGGAGATCCGCTCGTCGAACAACTTTCCCACGGCCAGTGGGCTCGCGAGCAGCGCGAGTGGGTTCGCGGCGCTCGCGGGTGCCGGGGCGAGTGCCGCCGGCCTTCGGTTGACCCCCCGCGCCCTTTCTCAGTTGGCCCGCCTCGGCTCGGGAAGCGCGTCCCGATCGATCTTCGGAGGGTTCGTGGAGTGGCGCGCGGGGACGCGGCCGGACGGGCGCGATTGCTACGCGCATCCGATCGCCGGTCCCCGGCATTGGCCGAGCTTCCGAGACGTAGTGGTGCTCATCGACGATGCTCCGTCCAAGAAGACTCGATCCGCGGAGGCGATGCAATCGACGGTCCGCACGAGCCCGTACTACCACGAACGCCTGCGCGAGATACCGGGACGCCTCGCTCGTATCCGACGGGCGATCTCCCTCCGCGACGCTCGAACGCTGTTCCCGCTGATCATGGAAGAGTGCGACAGCTTCCGCTCGGTGTGCGAGACCACGGTCCCTTCGCTGGACTACCTGACCGCCTCCTCCCGGGCCGTTCTCGCCGAGGTACGATCGCTGAACGACGCGGCCGGGCGGCCCATTGCGGCCTACACGCACGACGCTGGGGCGCACGTGCACGTCTTCGCGCTCGCCGGCGAGGCGGCAGCGATCCGTCGGCGATTGCGTCGGATCCCCGGGGTCCGGCGCACGCTGGAGCTCTCCGCAGGCGCGGCGGCACACCCGATCTAGCCGGATTCCCCACCCCGCGTGCCCACGGGCGGTGAGCGTTCGCGGGGCGTCCGGGACTAGCCCCCGTCGCGATGCGATCGCTCGAGGGATCGATGCACTCCCTACCGCATCTTTTGAGCCAGATGGGCGAGAGCCGAGTTCACCGGACCACTTCGCACGCACCGATCGGTCCCGTCCTCGTGTCGGCGGAGGCGACTCGGCCGGCCGAAACACCGCGGCCTGCCGATGGGGGCCTGTCGCGGCCGGCGCAAACGCTCTCGTGACGGAGCGTTTCGCGACCCCTCGGCCGGAGTGGCTTAGCCCCGATCACTCGTCCCCTGCACCGGAGGGGGGAAGGGTGCCGTCGCGACGTTTTAGATTGCTAAAACGACGATGGATTAAATAGGGCATCCAGCTCCGACGCGGCCCATGTCGTCCGTACCCGCTATCGAGGCACGAGGGATCACCCGGGTCTTCCAGTCCCGGAAGGGATTCTTCTACCAGGACGTCACCCGCACCGAGGCGTTGCGGGGCGTCGACCTCACCATCGAGACCGGGGAGATCTTCGGGCTCTTGGGTCCGAACGGGGCGGGGAAGACCACCCTCACGAAGATCCTCACCACACTGCTCCTGCCGACTTCGGGGACCGCACGGGTCCTAGGGCTGGACGTTACGAAGGACACCGAGCGGCTCCGGGCCCGCATCGGGCTCGTCCTCGGAGGGGAGCGGGGGCTCTACAACCGGATCAGCGCCCGGGAGAACCTGCGCTACTTCGCGGACCTCTATGGGATTCCGCTCGCCGAGCGGGAAAAGCGGGTCAACGAGGTCCTTGAGTGGGTCGGTCTCACGTGGGCTGCCGACCGGAGGACCGAAGAGTACTCGCGCGGGATGAAGCAGAAGCTCCACATCGCCCGTGGGATTCTGCACCGGCCCGAGGTCCTCTTCCTCGACGAGCCGACGATCGGTCTCGACCCGAAGTCCGCGCGGGAGACCCGCAAGCTGATCCGCTCCCTCTTGGGCGAAGGCGTGACGATCTTCCTGACCACCCACTACATGTTCGAGGCGGAGGAGCTCTGCCACCGGATCGGCGTGCTCTCGCGCGGGCGGCTGGCGGCGATCGACACGGTCGCCGGCCTGCGCGAACTCGTCGGCGGGGACCGGACGCTCGAGGCGGAGGACTACGGGTTCGAGGACTCCGAGCTCGCGGCGGTCCGCCACCTCCCCGGCGTCTCGAAGGTCGTCAGCGAGGAGTACGGACCGGTGACGCGCCTCACGATCCGAGTCCGCACCGGGGACCTCACCATCGATACAGTGCGCCAGAGCCTCATCGGCCACGGCGGGCTACAGGTACGGGAGCGACGCACGAGCCTCGAGGATGTCTACCTCGACCTGGTCGAGGAGGAAGCGCGGTAGTCCATGGCAACGGTGTCGGTTCCGAAAGCGCACTGGAGCGGCCGCCGCTCGACGCTGGCGTCGATCCGGCTCGCCGTCCTCACGTTCTTGGCCGATCCGCAGTGGTTGATCCCTTCGATGATCGCTCCAATCGTCTTCGGCTTCGTCTCGTTCGAGCTCTTCCTCGGAACGCCGGACCTCGTCGTCTACGTGATCCTCGGCGCCGGGATGATGAGCATGTGGGGCCAGACGCTCTACGGGAGCGGGTGGGCGACCGGGCAGGATCGCAACATCGGCACCCTCGAACCAACGCTCAGCGCCCCGACGCCGTACGTCTTCGTCGTACTGGGCCGAATCCTGTGGAACGTTGTATCGGGTCTCATCGGGATCGTGCTCGTCTTCGTGGTCGTAGTCGTGGCCACGGGAACCGTACCGAGCATCGACAACCCCGTCGCGTTCGTCGTGCTGTTCGTGTTCACGATGCTCACGCTCGCGGCGGTCGGCACGGTCTTCGCCGCGGCGTACGTCTACACCCGCTACGCCGGATTCATACAGAACGTCGGCGAGTTCGCCTTCTACATCGGGACCGGTTGCATGTTCCCGATCGTCATCCTGCCGTTCTGGACGAACCCGATCGCCTTGCTCTTCCCGCCGAGCTGGGCGCTGGACGCGCTGCGCTACGCTTCGATACCGGGCTACGTCGGGTTCAGCTGGGGGCTCGGCTGGGACGTTGTGGGCGGGGTCGCGACGACCGCGATCTACCTGTTGATCGCCGGGATCGTCTTCAAGCGCGTCGAGCGCCACGTGCTCGAGGTGGGCAACCTCCAGGAGTACTAGATGGGGGCTCTGCCGACCGCGCAACCGGCGAGCGTGCCGTACCGCTCGAAGTTCTGGCGGACGCTCTGGACGAACGCGATCGTCGCGCCGAAAACGACCCTGGGGTTCATGCGCATCGACTTCATCCTCGGGGAGATCTTCATCATCCCTCTCACGCAGATGGTCTTCTTCGTCTTCGTCGTCGCGTTCTCCTACGCCGGCTCCCCGTCGACCGTGATTGCCTCCGAGATTGCCTTCGTCGCGATCGGGAACGCCGTTGCGACCGTCGCGTACTCGAGCATCTTCTCGGTGTGCCAGACGACGGACAGCGAGAAGCAGCTCGGCACGATGGAACACCTGCTCGTCTCCCCCGCCAACCGCACCGCGCTCTACTTCGGCCGCGGCTTCCTCCCGATCCTGATCAGCGTCGCATCCGTGGTGATGGGCCTCGTCTACGCCGTCCTCTTCTTCGGCGTCACGATCTCGGCGGCCTCGGTGCCGTTCGTCGGGGTGTCCGTGGTCCTGACCGCCTTCTCGATGGTCGGGTTCGGTCTCTTGCTGGGAGGGGTCGCCCTCTACCTACGGACGTCGATCATCTTGGGGAACATCTTCCTGTTCATCGGGCTTTTGCTCTCGGGGGTGAACTTCCCGCTCAGCTCCCTACCGTACCCCGTCCAGGTCGTGAGCTACGGGCTTCCCCTGACGTGGGGAGTCGCGGCGATCCGTTCGGCGATCGACGGGACGAGCCTCGCCGGCATGGAACTCCTCTGGTTGGGTCTCGCGCTGAGCGGATTGGCGGCCTACGGCCTATCGATCGCGCTCTGGGGTACGTTCGAGCACCGGGCGAAGTCGACCGGCAGCATCGCGCGCTTCTGAACGGGGACGCCGGTCGCCACCCTACATGACGTGGCGATCGAAGTCGGTCGCCGGCAGCTCGAGCCCCATCGATTTCACGAGGGGTGTGATCTCCTCGATGTAGCGGGCCCGGGCCTCTTCGTTGGTCCAGCGTTTCAGTCCGTACTCAATCGCGCGGCGGCTCGTGGCCGAGTTCGAGTGGCCGAACATATCGAGCGCGCGCGGGTACCACTTGTAGACCGCCTTCTGCGCCTCCTCCCGAGTGCCGGGATACCCGGGGGTCTCCTGGGCGATGCGCTTGAGCACGTGGTACCCGAAGTTGAGGTGGAGCTGCTCCTCGCTCAGCATCAGCGGCATCGCGCGGGCGAGCGGTCCGTAGCTGCACTCTTGGAACGCGCGGAGCTGGTAGACCCCAACTCGGTCCACGAAGCAGGTGAACGCGCCGACGTCGCTCCAGCGATCGAACTTCATGTTGAAGGCGTCGAGTTTGTGGTGACCCTCGGGTCGCGAAAGGAGATCGTCGATCAGCTGCTGCCCCTCCTCCCCGAAGTCGCGAAGGATGCGGCACGCCTGCAGACCGTGGCGGGCCTCGTCGGCCACGATGCGAGCCTCGACCCATCGGTCCTCGAGCGTTGGAGCCTTGTCGAGCCACGGGCGATGCTGCTGGATCGAGGCGAACTCGGTGTCAGCCTGCACCACCATGAGTTTGACAATCAGCTCGCGCATATCGGAGGGGACCTCGGTCGGGGTCTCGTACTTGCGCACCCCGGCCGACTGGCCCCAGAGGATCTCCCGGACCGGCTCGACGGTACCCCCCTGCCGGATGGTGGTGGGCATGCTCGATGCCGGATTCCCGTCCGGCACGGAGATCGGAGGGGTTCCCACGGTTGTCCTCCCGGGAATAGGCGCTCAGCGGCCCTTAAAGGTCGCCGGGCGCTTTTCAACGAAGGCGGCGATCCCTTCCTTCGCGTCCTCGGTGATGAACAGGCGGTTCTGCAGCTCCCGTTCCAAGGCGAGGCCGGCGGTGAGCGGCATCTCGATTCCCTCGACGACGGACCGCTTGATGAGGCTGATCGCGCGGCTCGGGCCGTGGGCCAGCTTGCTCGCGAACGCGTGGACCTCCTTCGCAAAGGTCTCCTTCGGGAAGACGTAGTTCACGAGCCCGATCCCCAGAGCCTCATCGGGGGTCAAGAGTCGACCGGTGACCATGAGGTCGAGGGCGCGCGAGGTGCCGACCAACCGGGGAAGCCGCTGGGTCCCGCCGGTACCGGGGAGGACGCCCAGGGTCACCTCGGGAAGGCCGATCTTCCCGGAGTCCTTCGCCATGATCCGCAGGTCGCAGGCGAGCGCGATCTCGAGCCCGCCGCCCACGGTGTGGCCCGGCAGCGCCGCGATCACGATCTTGGGCGTCTGGCCGAACTTGTTGAGCGTTTCCTGGCAGTGGAGGCAGAACATCGCCTTGTAGTCGGGCTGGGAGCGCTTCAGCATCTCGATGTCCGCGCCCGCGCTGAAGAACCCGGGAAGCCCGCTCGTGACCACGAGTACCTTCGCTGCCTCATCGAACCGCAGCTCTTCGATCGCCACGTCGAGCTCGCCCATCATCTCGAGATCGTAGGTGTTGGCCTTCGGCTTCGAGATCTCAATGTAGCCGACTCCGTCGTCGATCCGGGTTCGAATGTACTTGCCCTGCATGGATCGTCTCCGATTCGGCGCTTCGCACGCGCCCGGGCGCTTAATCCTGGCGGTGGCCGACGTCGGGACGGCGGCGTTCTTCCACGCGGCCGTCGGGGTGGCCGATGAGGACGCGCTCGGCCATGCCCGCGAAGATCCCCGTCTCGACCACCCCCGTGTGGGAGCGGAGCGCCTCGTGGGTGGCTCGAGGGTCGGCGAGCGGTTGGCGCGGCGTCAGGTCCAGGATCTCGTTCCCGTTGTCCGTCCGGAATGGCGACCCGGAAGCGTCCCCGCGAACGCGGACGGTCCACCCTTCGGCTGCGAGCTCGTTCGCCACGACCGGGCGGGCGAAGGGGACGACCTCGATCGGGATCGGGCGTCGGGCCCCCAGATGTTCGACGAGCTTCCCCTCGTCGACGATGATCACGAGCCGGCGCGAGAGCTGCGCCAGGAGCTTCTCTCGGAAGAGCGCTCCGCCGCCTCCCTTCGTGAGGTCGAGCGCGGCACTCACCTCGTCCGCGCCGTCGATCATCAGGTCGAATCGGTCCTCCTCGCGTAGGGCCCGGACCGGGAGACCGAGGCCCTTCGCCAGGTCTTCGGTCGCCCGGGAGCTCGCTACGAAGGTGAACCCTGGGGCCCCGGGGAACCGCTCGGCAAGCGCGCGTACGGCCCAAGCGGCTGTCGAGCCGGTCCCGAGCGCGATGCGGCGCTCGCTCCCGATCCGACCGACGGCGAACCGGGCCGCCGCCTCCTTGGCGATCTCGGGACTCTCGGGACCCCGGGGCATGCCGGGCCGCTAGTCCGCGGCGCGTATAGAGCCACGCGCGAGTGGATTCCGTTCGAACACGCGTTCAAATAGCCCCGACCGCGCTCGCGCGACAACGCCCTCGACGGAGGGCTACGGTGTCCTCGAATGGCGGTGAACCTCCTCAACAGCCTCTGGGTTCTCCTCGCGGCCCTCCTCGTCTTCACGATGACCATCGGGGTCGGGTTCCTCGAAGTCGGGGAGCTCGGGGGGGACCGGTGGCGCAGCCTACTGAAGACGACGGTCATGACGTGCGCCGCGCTCGCGCTGATGGCGTTCCTCGGCTTCGACCTCGCCTTCGCCCCGACCGTCGGGAACGGGATCATCGGCAACCCGACGTTCCTGCCGCCGTTCCTCGGGGCGTTCGGCACCTCGACCACCGGCCTGCTGACCGGGGTCTGGTGGTCGACCGCGTCGACCACGGACCTCGCGCTCGGTCCGTACTTCCTGTTCGAAGCAGCGTTCGCCGCGGTGACCTTCGCCCTTGTCGGCGTCGTGATGGTCCGGAAGGTGAAGCTGCGTGCGGTCGCGCTCTTCGCCATCCCGTACTTCCTGCTCATCTGGACGCTACCCGCGGCGTGGATCTGGAACCCCTCAGGATGGCTTGCGCGGCTCGGCATGGTCGACTTCGCGGGGGGCCTCGTCGTCCACGCGGCGGCCGGCGCCGCCGGTCTCGCGGTCCTCCTTCAGATCTGGCGCGAGGAGAAGGCCCGAGGGCTCCGCGTCAGTCCCCAGATACCGAGCCGTATCGATCCCACGTGGCTCACGCTCGCGGTCCTCCTCCTGTGGATTGGCTGGTTCGGCTTCAACCCGGGGAGCGTCCTCGCCTTCAACAGCGAGACAACCGTCGTCGTCCTGACGACGTTCCTCGCCGCTTCGCTATCGTTCTTGTCGCTGATGGGATGCCGCTTCTGGCAAACGCGCAAGGATCCCGGATACCGCTACTCCGCCAACGGGATCCTGATGGGGCTGATCGTCATCACCCCGCTCGCGGGGTTCGTGAGCCCGCTGAGCGCGGTAATCCTCGGCGTCGCCTGCGGCCCGCTCTTCCTCCTCGGCGAGTGGCTTTTCGGCCGGCTCCGGTGGCTCTCGGACCCGATCGGGCTGCTCCCCGGGCACTTGTTCGGGGGCCTGTTCGGCCTCGGCATGATCGCCTTCTTCACGCAGACGCCGTTCGCGGCGGCGTCGGGGTACCCGTCGTTGCCGAACGGCCTGTTCTTTGGTGGCGGCTGGGCGGCCGTGCACCAGCTCGGGGTCGAGGTGTTCGGGGCCGTCGTGGTCATGGCCGTCGTCTTCGCGCTGTCGTTCGCGAGCGTCTGGCTCATCGCCCGCGCGCTCGGTGGGATTACCCGGCCCGAAGGGGGCGGGGTCCCGGCGTCGGCCCCGCGCGAAGCCATCGCGGTGTCGGTGGACCGGGACTGATCGGTTTCCCGAACGCGCGCACAAACCATAAGACCGCACGGCTCTCGGAGGTCCGATGCCGAGCGCTCCGGCGAAGGGAGCAATCGTGCTGTCGGTCGGCGGCTCGGTGTTCCGGACCGGGGAGGATGATGTAGCCTACCTCGGCCGCCTCGCGGATCTCATGCGCCGCGTCGGCCGGCGCCACCCCCTCGCGGTAACGGTCGGCGGCGGGCGCACCGCCCGCGAGTACATCGGGATCGGCCGGGAGCTGGGCCTGACCGAGATCGAGCTGGACGAGATCGGGATCGACGTAACGCGCCTGCACGCTCGCCTCCTCGCGGGTCGGATCGGGTCTCCGACACCGAGCCACCCTCCGACGACCCTGGCCGAGGCGGTGCTCGAGCTCCGTCACGGTTCGCCGGTCGTGCTCGGCGGCACCGAGCCCGGGCACACCACCGACGGGGTGGCCGCGCTGCTTGCCGTGCGGTTGCGCGCGGAGAGATTCGTCAATGCCACAAACGTCGACGCTCTCTACGACCGCGATCCGAAGCTCGACCCCAAGGCGGTCCCCATCCGCCGGATCCCTTGGCCCAAATTCCGGGTACTGGTGCACGAGCGGTCGGGGGCTCAGGCAGGTCAGCAGTTCCTATTCGATCGGCTGGGCGCCGATCAGCTCGCACGCATCCGCATCCCGACCGCTATCGTCTTCGGGCGGGACCTCCCCAACCTGGAAAAGGCCCTCCTGGGTCGTCCGTTCCTGGGCACCGAGATCTACTAGGCCAACGCCAAGAAGGGAGGGTTGCGTGGGCCGGCCGATGTTACGCATCGTCTTTCTCGGCCCTCCCGGGGCCGGCAAGGGAACCCAGGCGGCGGAACTCGCCCGAGACTTCCGTATCGCGCACCTGTCGACCGGCGATATGCTGCGGAACGCCGTTTCGGAAGGGACCCCGCTCGGCCAGGAGGCGGACGCCTATATGCGGGCGGGCAAGCTCGTTCCCGACGATCTCGTCCTGCGGATCCTCCACGCACGTCTAGGCGCTCCGGACACGCGCGACGGGTTCATCCTCGACGGGTACCCGCGCAACCTGGCCCAAGCGAAGGAGCTCGAACGTCTTACGCCGATCGACCGGGTCGTGTGGTTCGATCTCCCGGAGGTCGTGCTCGTTGAGCGACTCAGCCAGCGTCGGGTATGCCCCCAATGCCACACGGTGTACAACTTGGCGACGCACCCGCCGAGAGTGGAGGGCCACTGCGACAAGGACGGAGCCGAGCTGATCCAACGCTCCGACGACCAGCCCGCGGCGATCACGACCCGCCTGAGGGTCTACGCCCAACTGACCGAACCGCTCCTCGCCTACTATCGGCAGAAGGGGAACTTCCGTTCCGTCGATGCCACCGGAACCCCGGCCGAGGTCGCGAAGCGCATCCGGGCCGCCCTCGCTTGAGGAACGACTCGGCTCCCTCGCTACGTTTATAGCAGGCCCGCTCGTCTCGCCGAGCGTCCCGGCTTAGCTCAGTGGTAGAGCGGGGGACTGTAGGTGAGACTGCCGGACCTCCGGCGGCCCCCGTGGACATCCTCAGGTCGCCTGTTCGAGTCAGGCAGCCGGGACTATCCGAACGAAGGGCTCGCTACTTCGAGGCAGCGAGGTGCCTTCCCCGGAGATGGGGGATCCGCCAGCTCTTCGTGGGATGAGCGCTCCGGGCCGCAACGAACGGTTCCCCGCACGGCACCTCAGGGTTCGGATCCGGTCGCACCGCGAGGCCGATCGTTTGGTGACGGCGGTCGGGCCTTCTCCGAGCGCATCGCCGGCCACTTAGATCGAGGTGGCTTTTAGACCCCTGGGGGCAAGGGAAACTACCGGGAATCGGAGACGGTCCCTCGAATGATTACCTCGGGTTCGTGGACGACGGGGAAGTTCACGGAGGCCGCGATGAAGCATTTCCGGTGCGCATCGTCGTGGAGCGCACGCGCCCGCGCCGCGTCCCCTCCGGCGATGACGGCCCGGGGGCGCAGGCGGACCTCCTCGAACCTTCCGCCTCCGGTAGGGTCCTCGCGCATCCTCCCCTCGGCGCGATCCTCGTACTCGACCACCCGAATCTGGTTCACGGCGCAGAGGTGAAGGTACCAGAGCATGTGGCAGGAGGAGAGAGAGGCGACCAGGAGTTCCTCGGGGTTCCAGCGAGAACTGTCCCCCCGGAAGCCGGGGTCGGAGGAACCGAATAGCGTCGGCTTCCCCTGCGAGCGTACCGCGAACGCTCGATCGTAGGCGTCGTAGCGTTCCGTGCCGGGTCCACGGTTACCGGTCCACTCCATCCGGGCTCGATAGGTGTGAACACGCTCCATCGCCCTCAAAGACAACCCCCTCTCTTAGCGGAGGCGCTAGGGCCGCCAAGAGGCGGGCTTGCGATCGATCCTTCCGACGGAGCCGGGCCCTGGGAGACGAAGGCGCCCATAGAGGATCCTGCGGGAGTGCGGTTGTCGGGATTTGAACCCGAGTAGGTAGCTTGGGAAGCTACCGTCCTAACCACTAGACCACAACCGCGTGAAGACCCCGGAGAAGGTTCCCGAGATTAGTCTTTGGACGCCGGGCCACGTCGCTCTCCGTCAGAAGAGGAGACCCACCGATTCGGAGGGGATCGTTGGAGACCCGGCGACGACATCGGCATTGGAGATTAGTCGTTCGGCGGACTGCGAAACGAGCCCGGACTGCAGGAGCACCTTGCGGGCCCGAGCCGGATCGCTCGACGAGAGGGCCACGAGGGCCCGCCCTCCGTCCCTCGTAACGAGGATCGCGACGCTCGAGATGTTGACCTTGGCGCGCGCGAGCGCCTCGAGCACTTTGAGGAAGCTTCCGGCGCGGTCCTCGAGGCGAACCGCGATCATCTCTCGCTTCTCAACCGTGTAGCCGCGCAGAGCGAGGAGCCCCTCGGCGCGCTCGGGATCGCTCACGATCATCCGGATGCGGCCCCGGGTCGGCGTCGAGTCCACGCTGATGGCCGCGAGGTTGATGCGCTCCTTCGCGAGAAGACGTGCGACCCCCGCCAGCATGCCGGGTCGGTTCGGCAACGAGAGCGAGATCTCGTGGAGGGTCATCGACGGTGGCGCACTCCCTCGATCCCAGAAAATGGTGACGGCGAGGTGCGGCGGGTTTCCTTTGCCGCCGTGCGTATTTATAGCCGGCCTCGGGTCGAAACGCTGCTCGGGGTCAGGTGACCGAGCAGGCATGCCCCATGCGGGGCCGTAATACTGTCGGAGCGGTGCGGCATCGGCGTCGGAACTCTCGGTCCCGCCGCGGCGTCGCATCGATCATCGGGGCGCTTCTGGCCCTTCTCATCTTCCTCGTCGCCTTCGGCCTCGTGCTCACCGAGGCCGTTCCCGTGTGGATGGCTCAGGACGAGGGGGCGCTCTCCCGCGGCGTAACGGGCGCGCTCACGGACCTTCAGTCCACGCTCACCGTTCAAGCCTCGACCGGAGCTCCGCGCACGGCGTTCACGCCGCTTCCGCTCGGGTCCGGCTCGGTGCCGGTCCTCGCAGTTCCCACGGTGGGGTCCGCCGAGTTCTTTTCGGGCACCCCGACCGGGTTCCTCAATATCAGTTGGACGAACGCGACGACAGGGATGTCGCAGTTTGCCAACGTCTCGCTCGGCGCCCTCGAGGTCCACCTCCCGAATCGGTACACCGCCCCGCAGTCGCTTACGATGGAAGATGGAGCGGTTCTCGCCTCCCAAGGGACCGAGCCCACGATGATGGCCTATCCCCCCGCGTTCTCGATCCTACCGGGGCCGCGCGGCGCTTCGGTCGCGCTCACTGTCGTTTCGATGGTAGGGGTCTCGGAAAGCGTCAGTGGGCCCGGTACCCAAGAGATTGTGGATACGCTGGTGAGTTCCGCCACCTTCCGCACTACCGCGAACGCTTCGACCGGGCCCGCGGGCGCATTCACCTTCGTGATCGGCAACGAGTACTCGTGCGCATGGGGCGGCTATCTCGCCGCGACGGCTGCCAGCGCGGGGCTCTCCCCATCCGAGTACACGCTGACTGGGCCCACGAGCTGTAACGGATCGCAACCGTCGTTCGCCATCGTCGCGTTCTCGATCCATGCCATCGCGTCGATGAACCTCACCGTCAGCGACGCGGCGGTCTCGTTCGCGGCCGGCGCGGGGTGAGTGAGCTCTCATGGAAAGCGCGCTGGATCCGACCCGGGCGTCCGCCCGCTCGTCGGTAGCGATCGGCGATACCCCGGATCGATCCACCTACCCGTACCGTCGCGAGGTGACGCCCCCCTTCGCCCACGTCGAGGTCACCTTCGATCCGGGTTCAGCTTCTCTGCGCTACGAGGTGCACGAACCCGCGCTCACCGAGGAAGAGCGGGAGGCGAGCGATGCGCTCGATCGGGCGTTGCCCCGGATCCTAGCTCCCCTCTCGGGACCTGCCACTCCCGAGCGGCGCACGGCCCACTTGAGCCATACGGCGAACGAGTTCTTGGCCGCGCGCTACCCCGGGCTATCGTCGGCATCCCGCGAGCGGATCCTGTACTTCCGACGGCGCGACGCGATCGGCTACGGGCCGATTGACGCGATCCTCCGCGACCCCGAGATCGAGGACGTATCGTGCGACGGGGTCGGGTCCGCAGTCTTCGTCTATCACGCGCGATTCGAGTCGATACGCACGAACGTCGTTTTCCCGGATGAGGGCGCCCTCAACGGCTACGTGGTTCGACTCGCGCAGCGATGCGCTCGATCGGTGAGCGTCGCGCGACCGCTTCTGGACGCCTCGACCCCCGAAGGTCACCGCGTGCAGCTCACCTACGGTCGTTCGGTCAGCGGCCGCGGCTCGACCTTCACCCTGCGGCGCTTCCGCGACCGACCCTTCACCCCGATCGACCTCGTCCGCAACGGGAGCTGGAGCGCCGAGATGGTCGCGTACCTGTGGTTGGCGGCCGAGCACCGCGACTCGATGATCGTGGCGGGAGGGCCGGGGGCCGGGAAGACCAGCACGCTCAACGCGATCGCCCTGTTCGTAGCGGCTTCGGCGAAGATCGTCTCGATCGAGGATACGCGGGAGATCAACCTCCCTCACGCCAACTGGGTTCCGTTGACGACCCGCACCGGCGCCTCCATGGCCGGGATCGGAACGGACCGAGCCCAAGACATCGATCTCTTTGACCTCCTCACCGCCGCGCTCCGACAGCGTCCGAGCCACATCGTCGTCGGAGAGGTACGGGGCCGCGAGGCCTACACCATGTTCCAGGCGATGAACACCGGCCACGCCACGTATGCGACCATGCACGCGGACTCCCTCCGGGCTCTGGTCCAGCGTTTGGAGAGCCCGCCGATCCAAGTCCCTCGCGCACTGTTGTCCGCGCTTCGGGAGGTGTTGATCGAGACGTTGACCCGCACCCCATCGGGACCCGCACGTCGCGTCCGGGAGCTGGTCGAGGTGCGGGGAGTCGATGCCGATACCGGCGAGGTCGTGAGCACGCCGGTATTCACGTGGGACGAAGCGGCCGACACCTTCCACTACCTCGGGCATTCCTACCTTTTCGAGCGGATCGCGACGTCGACCGGCCGCCCGACCGGCGCGGTCGACGAGGAGTTCCGGCGCCGCGCCGAGGCGATCCAGGCTCTCGCCGACACCGGGCGCCCGATCGGCCCGGCCGACATGTGGCAATGGATCCGCGAGAACGGCCGCTGGGCGAGCGGACCCGCGGAGGTCCCGTGACGGACGGATCGGCGCCGACCCTCGCTCCCGAGGGGGGCCGGCCGAGGCTCACCCGATTCGATCGCTGGGCCGGGAAGGCGTTCGGACGGTGGGCCGGGACGACGGGCACCGCCGACGATGCGCTGGCGCGGGCGCACTGGCTTCGAACGCCGGACGAGTTCCGGGCCTCCGCGCTCCTTCTGACCACGGTGATCGCGCTCGCCGCGGGCGTCGCATCAGCGGTGGTCGCGGACCTGGCCCTCCGATCGATGGGGGTGCTCGTCGTGGCGGGCGTCGCCCTCGCCGCCGCCGGGCTCGCCGGCGGGCTCGGCTACGTGGTCGTCTCCGACCTCCCGAACTCCCGAGCGTTGGCCCGGCGGCAGGGGATCGACCGACACCTGCCGCGAGCCCTCGGGTTCGTCGCGGCCATGAGCTGCGCTGACGTTCCCCTCGACGAGATCTTCCGCGAACTCTCCCATCAACCGATCTACGGTGAGGTCGCGAGCGAAGCTGCGTGGATCGTCCGGGACACGGACCTCTTGGGTCGGGATATCCTTACGGCCGTTCGCGACGCGACCCACCGCAGCCCGTCCCCGGGGTGGGAGGAGTTCCTCCAGGGGCTCGTGACGACCTCCGAGAGCGGGGGCGACCTACGCTCGTACTTCCTCGCGCAGGCCGATCGCTACGAACGCGACGGTATGGTGCGCGTCCAGGGTCAGCTCGAGCGGCTTGGGACCTACGCCGAGGCCTATGTGACGGTCGCGGTCGCGTTCCCGCTCTTCCTGCTCGTGATCCTGACGGTCTTCACGCTCATCGAGGGAGCGGCGAACCATCTGTTGACCTTCGTATGGCTTACCGCGCTCGGCATCATACCGGCGGCCGAACTCGCCTTCGGACTTCTGTTCCGACGCCTCGGAGAGGACACATGAGCGGTTCTAAGGATAGCCCCGCGTCGCCTCGCCTCCAGGGGCCTCCCACCCCCTTCTCCGAGGAACGGGCCCAGCGCCGCGATCGCCGGACGCTCCGGGTCTCGATCGCCGCGGCCCTGGCCCTGTGGGTCGTCGCCGGACTGAACGCCGCGGGCACGGTCACCCTCGAGATCCGCCCCGGCGAAGGCGCCGGGTGGAACCCCGCGCTCGACTTCGTGGTCCTCGGTCTCATCGCCCTGCTCCTGCCGTACGGGATCGTTCGCGCCCACCACGTCCGTGCAGTGGAAGGCATCGAGCGGCGCCTCCCCGACTTCCTGGGAGACGTCGCGGAGTCGGGTTCCCAGGGGCTCACGCTCCCCGATGCGATCCGGACGGCCGCGCGTGGGCAGTACGGACCCCTCACCCCAGAGATCCGACGCATGGCCACCGAGCTCAACTGGGGCATCCCCGCCGAAGAGGTGCTCGCCGGCTTGGAGCAGCGCCTATCGACCCCGCTCGTGAAGGAGGCGTTCGCGGTCGTGGGCCGCGCCCAGGCGACCGGCGGTCGCTACCCCGAGGTCCTTCGCCGGGTCGCGCACGACCTCCGTTCGACCCAGCTCATGCGGGAGCGTCGACGCGACATGATGCGCACCTACGTCATCGTGGTCGCTCTCGCCTACGCGGTCTTCCTCCTGACGGTCTACGTCCTCGCCGCGGTCTACCTCCCCGAGCTCCTGGCCGCCGGCGCCTCGTCGGGTTTCGGGTCGACGGGCTACCTCGTCGGGACGGCGGTCGTCGCGAGCCTGTTCCTGGCGCTGTTCGTGGCGGTGATCGCCCACGGCGTGGGTGACGGGCTCGTTGCCGGCTTCCTGTACCGCGGTCGGTTCGCGGAGGGGTTGACGCTCTCCGCCGGACTTCTGATGGTCGGCTGGGTGGTCCTGCGCTTCGTGGTCGCTCCGATCGCGGGAGGAGCGTAGACCGTGACGGCGCTCCCGGCTCTCGATTCCCGGATCCGCGGGACCGCCGAGGTTCGTCCCGGAGAAGATTCGGGCGAACTCTCCTACCGGATCTTCGAGCCCGCGCTCTCTACGGAAGAACGCCGTTGGCTCGGCGAGATCCGTCGGCGGCTCTTCGCGGTGGACCTGATCCGACCGGAGGATCCGACGGAGGCAGAGGCGCGGCTCATCGAGCGGATCGAGGCCCTTGCGCGGGTGGATCCCCGTCTACAGGACCCGGGCCGTCGGGCCCGGATGACGTACTACCTGGTCCGGGACCTGGTGGGCTTCGGACCGATCGACGTACCGATGCGCGACCCCGACATCGAGGACATCTCGTGCGACGGGGTGGGAATCCCTCTGTTCGTTCACCACCGCCGCTGGGGCTCGCTCGCCGCCAACCTCTCCTTTCCCGACCCGACCGAGCTGGACCTCTTCGTAGGGAGCCTCGCGCAGCGCTCGGGCCGCCATCTATCGGTGGCCGAGCCTCTCGTGGAGGGAGCGCTTCCCGGGGGTGCCCGCCTCGAGGCCAGCCTCGGCACGCAGATCACGACGCGCGGGTCAACGTTTACCATTCGCCGGTTCCGGGAGCGAGCGTTCACCCCTGTCGACCTCGTCCGCTCCGGCACGATCGACTCCGAAACGATGGCCTACCTATGGCTCGTGGTCGAGTCGGGCCGATCGTTCGTCGTCCTCGGAGGAACGGCCAGCGGCAAGACGACGACGCTGAACGCGCTCCTCCACTTCGTCCCGGCCGAGCGCAAAATCGTTTCGATCGAGGACACCCGGGAGCTCCACCTGCCCCACGAGAACTGGGTCCCGCTCGTAACCCGCGGCCCCGCGCCCCGGGCCGAAGAGGCGGGGAGCCCGGAGGTCGGGGCCATCGACATGTACGACCTGCTCAGCGCCGCGCTGCGCCAGCGCCCGCAGTACCTGGTCGTGGGCGAGGTCCGAGGGCGAGAAGCCTACACCGTGTTCCAAGCGATGGCGACCGGCCGGACCTGCTGCGCGACCTTCCATGCCGAGAGCCTCCGGGCGATGGTCCAAAGGATGGAGAACCCGCCGATCTCGCTCCCGCGAGCGCTGCTGGCGGCCCTGCCGGTCGTCCTCGTCCAAGCCCAAGTGCGCGTGGACGATACGCCGGCCCGCCGCGTTCGCTCGGTCATCGAGATCGAAGGGCTGGACCCCGAGACCGAGGAGGTCGTCGCGAGCGGGGTCTACCGCTGGGATGCGGACGGCGACCGGTTCGAGACCAGCGGCCAGTCCCGGGTACTCGAGCAGCTCGCCCGCGAGCGGGGGGTGGGGACCGACGCGATCCAGCGAGAGCTCGATCGTCGGCGGTCGCTCCTCGAGCGATGGGCCGGCGCGACCGAGCGGGATCCGCTGGCGCCCGATCCCTTTCTGCGCGACGCCGCCGCGTACGCCCGGGATCCGGAGGGCGCGCTCTCCGCGGCCCTCCGCAGAGAAGAGGCGTCCCCCCCGGCCCGCACTGGCGGTACGCCGTGAACGGGCTCGCTCGTTCTCCTCCCTTCGCGCGCTTTCGCCTCCCGGGCGCTCGCGGAGCGATCGAACTCTACCGAGAGGATGGGCTCGCCGGCCTTGCCCGCCGCGCGGGACGGAGATCGCTGGACGTCATCGTCACATCTCCTCCGTACAACCTGGATCAGCCGTACACGGCCTACCGGGATCGCAAACCCCGGGGAGAGTACCTCGGCTGGATCCGCGACCTCGCCGGCGCCGTCGACGAGTCGCTCTCTTCCCGGGGTTCGTTCTTCCTGAACGTCGGCAGCCCTCCCCGAGACCCGTGGCTCGCCTGGGACGTGGCCCGGGAGGTCGGGAAGGCCCTCGTCCTTCAGAACGTGTTGCATTGGGTGAAGTCGATCGCCATCGAACGACGGTTCGTCGGCCGTGCGGCCGGGCTCGATCGGGATGTCGCCCTGGGACACTACCGCCCGCTGGGCTCCTCACGCTATGTCCACGGCGCCCACGAGTACGTCTTTCACTTCACGCGGGACGGGAACGTCCCGATCGACCGCCTCGCCTTAGGGGTCGCCTACCAGGATCCGTCGAACGAGCGTCGTTGGGGGTCCGGGCGCGGCCGATTACGGTGCCGGGGGAACACCTGGTTCCTCCCGTACGCCACGATCCAGCGGCGGAGCCGGGACCGCCCGCACCCAGCCTCGTTCCCGCCCGAGCTCGCGGAATGGTGCGTTCGGCTCCACGGCCCCGCGAGGGTGCGGCGGTGGGCCGATCCGTTCGTCGGGATCGGTTCGAGCGCGGTAGCGGCGGTCTGGATCGGACGAGCGTTCCTAGGATTCGACATTGACGGGGCGTATCTCGCCGTAGCGCGCGACCGGGTACGGGCCGCGCTCGCGCGCGGGGGGGAAGGGCTCAGTTCTTCCCGCGACCCGGGTCGTTCTCGTCGGACGGCGGGTTCCACTCGCGTATCGGACGCTTCTTGACCCCGCCGGCGCGAGCGAGCAGGCTCTTCGTTCCTTGCTTCGCGCTGTGGGTGGCGCTCGAGATGGCGCCTCGGGCCGCCACCGCAGCGCCGCGGGTCTTGGATCCGATCGCGAACCCCGCGTCGCTGAGCGTCGACGGCAGTCCTCGCAGCTCGTCCTCGACGTCCATCCGAAGGTGGTTCATTTCGCGGCGGATGTCGGCCGCGGAGCGCTCGGCCTCGGCGCCGGTCTCGTCGCTCAAGCGGCCGATCCTCCGGTCCAATCGCTCGATCTCGAGCGAGAAGTCGTGACCGATTCCCTTGACAGCTTCCTTGATCTGATTGAGGTGAATGCGCAGCTGAGATTGCTCGCGGTTGTCGGGCATATCGACCCGTCGTGCTAGGTTCGAGGGGACGGATAAAGATTGAGCTGGCTCCGAAACAGATCCGAGGCTGCCCCAGAACTGGGCGATCAGCCCCCCATGCGACGGTCGGCGCGTCGGCGGCGGCCGGCTCCCCTAGGTGAGGAGGGCGTCGTCGCGGAGACCATCGGAGAGGTGGGGCGGTGCACGACCTCGGTGTCGCGGGTCCAGCGCACCAAGAGCTCGATGCCCAATCGGGAAGGGTCCGTCACCACGAGCTCGCCTCCGATCGCCCGTGCGATCGCCCAAGCCGCCGTCTCGTACTCAGGATGCGACGACTTCAGGAGAACCATCGAGAAGCGCAACGGTCGTACCTTCGCGAGCTCCCGCGCGCGAGCGAGCGCTTGGTTCATCGCCGACTCCAGTTGGCCGGCTCGGACCGTGCCGTCCGGATCGGTGTATGCCTCGGGAAGCCCATCGGTGATGAGGAAGAATTCTCGTCGGCTGACGGACCGCGCACTTGCGAAGAGGTGGTTCGCGGTGCGGAGGGCCTCGGCCGTGTTCGTGAAGGCGCCGGGGGAGCAGCTCCAGAGCTCCACGAGGTCCAGCACTTGGACGACGTTATCGAACGCGAGGACATCGATCACCGCAGTCGGGTACTTGCGACGCACCGCGACGTAGAGCGCGAGGAGGGCCTTCTTCGCCGCCTCGAGCTTGCCGTCCTCCGCCATGCTGCCCGAGCGGTCGAGGGCGAGCACGACCTGGACGGTCTCGCTCGTGGCCTCGCGGTAGATGTAGCTCGTGGATTCGTCCAAGTGCTTCTGCCCTACGAGCCGGGCCGCGAGCAGCGAACTCGGAACGTCCAGGCGGGCAATCTCGTCCGGTTGACGAAGGTGCGCCTTCTCGTAGATCCCCGTGGCGGCGCCGCCCCGCAGGGCGAAACGGACCTCGGCCGAGGCCAAGTGCTCCTCCTCGGCGAGCAAGAGTCGGGCGAACCGCTCGACCAGAGCGTAGGTGACCTCGAGGCCGTGCGCGGTGGGCACCACCATCCCGCGTTCCCGTAGCTCTCGGTCGATCCGACGGTCCTCGGCCTCTCGGACCTTTCGCTCGACTTCCGCCGAGTTACGCTGGAGAGCGGCTTGTTTCTCCTCCTCGAGCCTTCGGCGCTGGATCTCGGCATCGCGCCGCTTCTGCTCGGCGTGTTTGCGAAGGTCGCTCTCGCTCGCCCGGATCTGTTCGCCCACGCGCTGGGAGAGTTCCGTCTCTTGCTCCGGTGAGAGCCGGGCGAGCGCCTCCCCGAGCGCCGAGGGCCCCAGAACCCGACCGTTCATGGAGAGGGAAACGAGCGGCACGCGTCGGCCGGTGTCGGGCTCGGGAACCGGACCGGCCCGCCGTCGGCCGAAGAGGCGCCCGAACACCCGAACGAACCAGGCGCGCAGGCGCTGCCACAGCGAGAGTCGAGGGGGCTGATTCCAGGAAGCGGTCGGGATCAGGAGGGCCGCGGTGACCTCGGGAGCGAGCTCGGGCAAGGCGAAGGCCGCGCGTCCCCGGGCCCGGCTCGCGCGCAGCTTCTCTTCGAGTTCGGCGAGTTCACGGTCGATCTCTTCCTTCGAACGACGCTCGGCGATCGAGAGCTCCTCCAACCGCTGGTCGTATCCCTCGCTCGACCGCGCGAGGTTGCGTTCCGCTTGCCGGCGGATCCGCTCGCGGAAGGCGTTGAGCCGTCGCTCGAGCTCGGCGTCTTCGTGGGAGCGTTCCCGTATCAGCGCGTGCGCGCCTTGGGGGCCGCTCTCGGCCAGGGCCCGCACGAGCGCGGCCGGGTCCAGCGTATCGAGGAGGTCGGTGGACTGGACGTCGTCCGGGTACTCTGCACAGTTGGGCAGGTAGATCTCGGCGCTAGAGGCTGGCGTCGTCGTCCGCGTCCTCCGGGCAGGAGAAGAGCGAGAACTTCTCGAGCAAGCGGAACTCCTCGAGCGCCGCGGTGCTGTTCCCGAGGTTCGCCGGCGAATGCTCGGTCGAATCGACCCACGTCGAGAACGCGCGGAACTGCGGGAACAGCTGGCCCTCGGTGCGCAGTTGGTCGACGAGCTTCGGATCGGTGGCGAGCCGCCGCCCCTCCCCGATCAGGCTCTGCGCGTTCGCGTCGTTCTCCTTGAGGGGTCCGCGGAAGTAGCGGCACCAATAGACCCCGGCGCTGCGCTTCAATGCCGGGTCGATGTACTGTCCGACGAACTCGGCGACGCGCTTCTCGTTCTGCTGGAACGATTCGCCGCTGCGGGCCCGGATGCGCCCGCGCATCGCGTGGATGAGGCCGGACCGCAGGTCGTCCGAGCTCGGGACGATGCGACCTTCGAGGAGCGCGATGGCGCTGGTGCGCGCAGCGACGTCGATGAGCGTTCGGTTCGAGCCGACCTCCCCGATGTCGGGGTTGTCGTCCGAGTTCCTTAGGCGCCAGGCCTCGACCACGCGGATCCCCGCGTCCGTGAGGATCTCAGGGACGTATCCGGAAGGGTGGTCCCCTCCTCCGACGGCGACGATGCGCCGGTTGTCCGCGTGGTGGCGGTTGTATCCGATGTGGAGGCTCGAGAGACGGTCGGAGAGCGGGTCGTTGATGTTGTCGAGATCCGAGAGGTTTGACGTGCAGACGGCGAGGAACTCGGCCGGGAAGCTCTCGCGGGTCTTGGCCGGAGTGACGGTACCCTCCTGCAGCGCCTGGAGCAGCACGTTCTGCGTGCCGAGCGGTAGCTTCCCGATCTCGTCGACGAGGAGCATGCCACGGTTCGCTTGGAGCAGCTTCCCGGGCTCGAGGACGAGCGGGCTCATGGGGTCGCCGATCTCTTCCAGACGCCGGAGGTTGATGTTGCCCGTGAGATGGTCGGGGAAGACCTCGGAACTTCCTTGCAGGCGCGCAAAGCCAAAGCCCTCGTGCAGCCGGACGAGCTCGGCGGGCACCGTCGCGGCGTCCACGGAACCCGGATCGAAGCGGGTCGCGTCGTGGTCCGGTGCGAACCGGCGTCGGCAGATCGGACAGGGCGGGAAACGGTCCGAGGTCCCCGGGTCGACGAGGCTCAACGGATGGTCGAGGACCGGGCATCCCTGGACGGTCCAGGCATCTTTTGGGAACAGTTCCCAGAGGTCCTTCGCGAGGCTCGTCTTGCCCGCCCCGGAAGGGCCGAAGAAGAGAACGTGGGCCCCGGAGAGCAGGGCGGCGGTCAGGTCCTCATAGGTCCGAGCCGGAAGGACCGTTCGCGGGAAGAGGGCGGCGAGCGCCTCGGCCCGAGAGGTCCCGGCCTTCTGCGAGGCGCTGAGCCGCTCGAGGATGCGCGCGCGGAGGCGTTCGGCCGGGCTCCGCGCGATCTCGCCCGCCGCCCTCAGGTCCCGGGCGCTCGCTCTAGATCCGATGGGCATCGACGACACGCGTGAGGCCGCAGCCATGTGCCGCGGAGTTGGGATGCGGTTATCTCGTTTGCCGAGGATCGTCCGGGTGGTCCGTTGGACCGTCGCTCACCGAAGGGGTGCCGGCCGAAGCCGGGGACCCGCCCGTCGCCAGTATTAAGTAGCGCACCCCGCTCGGCCGGCCCCTCGAAAATGCCCGAGAAAGAGACATCCTCTCGCAAGGCGGCGGCCGCGCGGACGGTCAAGGACAAGTGGAGGTCCAAGGTCTGGTACCGCGTACAGGCGCCGGGCCTTTTCCAGCACGCGATCCTCGGGGAGACGCCGGCGAGCGAGCCCGACCAGCTCGTCGGGCGCACGCTGGAGACGACGCTCGAGGAGGTTTCGGGCGGAACCGACCTCGCGAAGGCCCACGTCAAGCTCCGCTTCCAGATCACCCAAGTAGGCGCCGATCAGGTCGCTCAGACCCGGTTCATCGGACACGACCTCACGAACGACTACGTGCGACGCCTTGCCCGCCGCAAGCGGTCGAAGATCGACCTCTCGGTCGAGGTGACGACCCGCGATGCGGTCAAGATGGTGCTCAAGCCCGTCGCCGTCGGGGAGCAGCGCCTGCAGTCCCGCCTGCGCGCTGAGCTGCGCCACAAGATCCAGGAGATCCTGGTCGAGGAGGCGGCCCAGCGCTCGGCGGTCGAGCTCGTCCGAGAGGTACTGGGGGGCGAGCTCACGAAGCTCCTCGCCCACGGCGTGAAGCCGCTCTATCCCCTCAAGAAGATCGAGATCCGTCGGTCCGACGTGCTCGGGCAGATCGCGGAGGAGCTTCCGTCCTCGGAGGCGCCAGAGGTCGGCACCCCCTCGGACGGTGGCGCGCTAGCCATGTCCGCAGATGCCCCGGCCCCGGCGGCATAGAGACGGGTCGGTGGGCACGATGGCCCGGTCGATCCGTGGATTTCCTGTCGGAGTGGCTCAGCCTGGTAGAGCACGGGACTCATAGCGCGCTGCGGTCGCGCTCCGCGGGAGAGATCCTGGGGCCGGGGGTTCAAATCCCCCCTCCGACACTGCCCCGGGGGATTCGAAAGTTGTTTCTTGGAGTGTTCAGCACGAACGAGCGAGCCATCGCGCTCTATGGGGCTCTCGGTTTCGAGGGGGAAGGACGGTTGAGGGGTCAGGTAATTCTTGATGGGCTGTCGGCGGACCTTTTGCTGATGTCGCACTGGATTTGACTGGCGATCACATGCGTTGACTACGCCGGCAAAGGACCCATTCCCCACGTCCACTCCCTCCTCGGGAACGGGGTCGACACAATCAAGGGCGGGCCCTTCGCCTCGCGGTTCACCCCCGCTTGACCCTGTCTGACTCGGGGAGCGTCGCAACCTCCCGCGCCCTCACCTCCGAGATCCAGTCCGCACGCGACTCCATTACCTCCGCCAGATCCCTCTCGGCTCCGCTCTCAGAGCCGAGCACGCCATGACGAAACTGTGCCTCTGTAACACACCCCACCTCGCGTAGAACACGGCCGCCTTCCGCCAGTCGCCCGCGAGCGTGTCCTTACCACTAGGAACCGCGGTGATCGCCGCCCGCGCCGCCTTCACGCGCCCCCGCAGGTCCGCGAGGCGGCGCTCCGCCGCGCGCTCGTCCGCCTCCCGCGAATCGTCGGGAAGGCCGCTCGTGATGTCGAGGAGGGAGAAGCGCCGGGTCGCGGGAGGCTCCTCCTCGACACGGTAGAATGTGCGCGCCTCGGCCCGCGTCCGCGAGTCGCCGCGGAGGCGGGGGGCCGGGTCCCACGCGCGGACGCTCGCGGGGACCGCCGGGCGGACCGGACCCGGACCCGCAGGCTCGGAAGGGCCCGGAGGTTCGGGTCTGCGGGACGGCTCGAGGATCCCGAAGCACCGGACCTCGAGGCCGAGCTCCGCGCGGAGCCGCCGGACCCACCGGGGCCGGGAACGATCCGTGCCACCGGTGCCCTACAGGGTCCCACCGGAGGCCCAGTCCGCGCAGGACCGCGCGGTTCTCGTACGTCCTCGGGCTCCCCGGCAGGAGCACGGTGCGGTCGGCGTTCGCGAACGGGTTCGCGGTCGAAGTGGTTCCGGAGGCGCTCTGCGCGCTCATCGATGTCATCGGCGCGAAGCGAGCGCGCAGGGCTCGCGGCGAGCGGATCGAGCGAGACGCGAGCCTGGGTCCCCATCATGCCGCGGGGGCGAGCGAGGCTACCGTCGCCGAGCGAGCCCCCGACGGCTTGATGTGGAACGCGCGCGTCCGATGAAAGGAACGCGATGAGGGCGCGGGATGACGACCTCCGTCGCAAGCGCGCCCTGAGGGCAAACGACCCTCTCCAATGCTCAAAGTGCGACGCCACGACCTTCCGGTATCGGTTCCACTGGCCCTCCGCGTTTCGCTGTTCAGAGTGTGGAGAGAAGGTCATGGATTGCATATCTCTAAGAACCTCGGCTTGAGGGAGGAACCCCCAGTGAAGTGATTCGCGAGAGCCTGCAATCTCCAAGTGGCAAAACTCCTCCCGGACTTTCTGTGGCCAACGCCCACAGCAAGCAGAGCGAGTGGGAAGGACCCGATTACACGAGACGACGCGGTAGGAGTCCCTGGGACCCGCCTACATGAAGGCTGCCAAATGCCCACCGAGCGACAAAACGGCTTTCGCCGATCCGTCCCAATCGAACGCGAGTTCGTCGAGGATTTTCGGAATCGGCTCGGCGTATCCTGCAACTGACGCATGCTGCTCAAGAACCATCTCAAGCTTATCTCCTAGTGATTTCGCCAAGCGTTGCCCGAACCGTTGATATGACAGAAAGCCCTCAACATTGGCAGCTAAGTCGTACCTTCTCCTGACCACAACTTCATCCCAGAGAAGCAGCGCATTGGGAGCCAACATGTGGAGAGACTTTCCCCAAGCAGTGGGCTTGAATTCCTTGTTCTCAAGCCACTCTACAAGGGTCTTTACAACTCGAAGGTCTTCGTCGGACAACCTCAATAGTTGAGTGGCTCTGAGATGATCCAGCTCCGGTTGCTTCTCCGACACGAAATCCGAGAGTACACATCGCAGCATCCGTGCGTCTCCCGTACCTCGATGGGCTCGCCACGAGGTGAGGACAGGCAAGATCAGGTCCAAGTTGTATGGTCTGCCATCCGCGATCATTTCCCGATACCGGATGTCGTCGGTTCGAGAGACCCCGGTGCCCGTTCCGTGGAACGATTCGACCGCGGTCAACAAGTCCTCAGGGTGGAACCTGAATAGGGTACCCTTTCCGTCCATGTTTGCACCGCCCCTCAAGTCCCGATTCGCTCCAACTCTTTATGCCTCCCACGGCCTCCGACCCTATCGGCCGGCGAGAAGCAACTTCTTCGTCCATGACCCAATCGCGAAGAGGCGTGAAGTCGCTGCTGCGCAGGTTTCACGACGGAGGTGCGTCCGATGGGAGGAAAGCGATGAGCGTGACCTGGGTCGGCTGGGAGCAGGGCTGAATCATTCGCGATCTGACTTGGTGTGAAACCTGACAGTTCCAAACAGGCATCATACATGACTATCACATGGTGTGACGACGGGGCGTGGTTTCGTATTGGTTGATCGAATCAATCTCGAATCAGCCCCGAACTCTTGTGGATTCGCCGGAAGTACACGGCCCTCCGCTTCACCTCCCTCTTTCGCCCTGCCGTTATCTGACGAGGGCTCCATCTTGGTGCCCACACGATCCTGTTCTCGCGGATCCAATAATGGGACCGACAAGGGAAGCTCCAGTTACCCACGGACGGGTACAAGGAAACAGCCTCGCCGTTCCAAATCAATAGCCACTCCGTAGGACGGATGGGCGTGACCACCTTCTGGCCGCAGCCGCAAGCGCAAAGGTGGCTGGCGGTAGCATATTCGAAGGAAATGTAGAGCACCCCTTCCTCCAACTGATCTGGTATTGCGGCGACGAACCGCGGATGGAGGGACTCTCGCCTCAAGGCTCGATTTCGCCGTTGACAATTTCATTCGTAGAGACGGAATAGCTGGTGAACCTTTCCCTCCCGGGATCGACGTAGAACCCTATGAGCTTCTTCCAGTGAATTACCGCCAGCGCAGCGTTCAGGGCGTTCATCTCCGCGATCTGGATGTTCCTGGAGTATTCGTTATTCTCTCCATCGGTGAAGTCAATCTTGGTCAGGGCGTGCCCGTTCTGAGAAGGGGGACAGATTGTCACACGAGCTAGTGTGCTGTCCTCGACAGATCTACGTTTAACCGGTTCCAGCGGACTTTCTCGAGGATCTGGTCGGCGGTTGCCCTCCAGATTAAGGGCCGAGGGATCTCGTTGTACCGCTCGATGTACAGCTTC